>DASRHU010000179.1:0-2138 GCA_035650335.1 Gemmatimonadaceae bacterium
ACCGCGTCCGGCCGAAAGCGCGTGAGAATCGTGGCGACGGTCATGTGTCCGGTGACGTTCGTCCCCGTGCGAAACATGTCGGGGATGGTATCGATGCTGAGGAGGATCCCGATGCCTTGCACGGGAATGCCGGCGGCCACGAGCACCGGAACCATGGCGATGATGGATCCGTTCGGGATGCCTGGGACGCTGAAGCTCGTGAGGACCACGGTCGCGATGACGGTTGCCAGCTGCCCGAGGCTCAGCTCGACTCCATAGAGATGCGCGACGAACAGCACGCTCACCGTCAGGCCGACCCCCGAGCCGGCGCGGAACGTCGAGGCCGACAGGGGAAGGAAGAATCGCGAGATCTCCGGCGGATAGCGGAGCTGGCTCTCACCGGCTTCGATCATCGCCGGCAGCGCCGCCAGCGAGGAGCGGGAGCTGAAGGCGACGGCCTGGGCCGGCGCCAGCGCTCGGGCGAACCTGCCTAACGGCGTCCGACCCAGCACCGATGCGCTCGGATACAGAACGAGGAGCATGTAGGCGAGCGACAGTCCGGAGACGAGGACGATGAAGCCGGCGAGGGCGCCGGCCGCCGCAAGTCCCATCCGCGCCGCGAGCGGGACCGAGAGCGCGAACACGCCGATCGGCGCGAGGGCGAGCACCCAGCGGACGAGCACGAGCATCGCGTCGGAGAGTCCCTCGAAGAACGAGACCACTGGCCGCCGCCGCGCTGGCTCGAGACGCAGCAGCGCGACGCCGAAGAGCAGCGAGAAGATGATGAGCGGGAGCATCGCGCCATCGGCCGCGGCGCGAATCGGATTCGGCGGCACGAGGTCGATCAGCCACTGCGCGAACGAAGGCAGTCGTCGCGCCTGCTCGGCCACCGTGACGGGATCGGAGGCACCGGCACGAACGGACGCCGTCGACGCGGGATCGATCATCCACGCCAGCACCGGCTCCGCGATGATCGCGCCGAAAATCGCGCCGCCGAGCACGAAGACGATGAAGAGCAGCAGCGCGCGCCATCCTACGCGACCGATGGCGCGCGCGTCGGGGGCGCCCGCGACGCCGACGATGAGACTGGCGACCACCAGGGGGACGACCGTCATCCGGATGGCGTTGATGAAGATCGAGCCCAAGGGCTCGATCCATGGCACGATGCCGCTCAGCCCCGGATAGGCGTTGACGACGAAGCCGAGCACGAGACCGGCGACGAGGCCAATGAGGACTTTCACCGTGAGCGACATGCGGCGAAGTTACCGGCGCCGCCGGTCGCGCGCGAGCGAGCGTGCAAGAAAAAAGGGGCGCCCGTGAGGGCGCCCCTTTTTTTCATGGAACGGTGCCTAGCGATTACCGCCCTGGCTTCCCGATCCACCCGTGCCACCGGGCTTGTCGCGCTGGCTGCCGCCACCACCCTGTCCGCCGGTCTGACCGCCTTTACCGCCTTGACCGCTCTGACCGCTCTGACCGCCCTGACCGCCCTGACCGCCCTGACCGCCCTGACCGGGACGCTGTGCACCACCGCTGCCGCCGGCGCCGCTCGCGCTCTGCCCGGTGCCGCTCTGTCCAGCGCGCTGTCCCGCGCCACCCTGACTTCCGCGCTCGCGTCCGCCGAGCTCATCACTCGCGCCTTCGTCACCGATGGTCTCGTCCTCGAGATCGCTCTCGGGGCGCGATGCACCAAACCCACTCCCGGCACCGGTGCGTCCGCTCGAGCCAAGTCCGCCCGAGCCTCCAGTCTGCTCTCTGCCCGCGCCGCTGCCCGAGCGTGAGCCTTCATGCCCATCGCCGTGCGAGCCGCCGTGCGACCCACTCTGCGAACCTCCAGGAGACCCGCTCATCCCTTTCTGGCCACCCTGCGAACCCAGTTCGTCGTTTTGGTCCCTGTTGCGATCCGCCATGGTCATCTCCTCCACTGCTGAGTCAGCGTACTGCTCGCGACGCTCACGCGCCGCACTGGACTGCTGGACAGGGGCAACGCGTGTGCCACGTCACGTTTCGCCTGCCCAATCATCACCGCGCTCGTGGTTGACCCCGGTGTTGGTGGCGTCTACGTTGCGCGACGCGAATTATGCACATGGCATGCTTTTATTGCGCGACGGTTCGCGCACGCGATGGGCAGCGCGCATGAGCGCAATCAATGCGCGTCGCGC
>DASRHU010000180.1:0-22365 GCA_035650335.1 Gemmatimonadaceae bacterium
CCTCGACAACATCGACGACCTCGACGACCTGGACGACCTCCGCTGCATCAGAACCTCACGAGATGCTCCACGCGCCGCGCCCCAAGCTTCCGCCGTCCCTCGAGAAAGGACAGCTCGACCAGAAAAGAGCACCCCACCACGAGATCCCCAAGTCCCTCCACGAGCCCGCAGGCGGCAGCCGCCGTTCCACCCGTCGCGAGCACGTCGTCGACGACGAGAACCCGCTGCCCTCCCCCGAGGGCGTCACGGTGGCACTCGAGCGCATCCACGCCGTACTCGAGCTCGTACTCGATGCGCTCGACGATGTGCGGAAGTTTGCCCGGTTTCCGAAACGGCACGAACGCCGCACCGAGTGACTGCGCCACTGGCGCGCCGAGGATGAACCCGCGGCTCTCGATCGCCACCACGTGCGAGATGCGGTCGCCGGCGAACGGCGCCGCCATCGCCTCCGTGGCCTCGCGAAAGAGGCCGGCGTCCAGCAGCACGGGAGTGATGTCCTTGAAGTTGATTCCCGGCCTCGGAAAGTCGGGCACATCGCGAATCGCCGCGGCGACGCGAGCCGCGACATCGAGCGTGACACTCATCTGATGATCGTGAAGGGTTGAGGGAGAGACTCCTCCGTGCTCACGGTCATCTCACGCACGTCATCGACCCGCGCACCCGGAGGACCCTCGCGCACGGCCCTGATGAATTTCTCAAACGCGCCATCATCACCCGAGACCTCGAGCTCGACACTCCCATCAGGGCTGTTCCGAACCCATCCGGCGAGTCGATGACGTCGCGCGGCCTCGCGAATGAACCAGCGAAAGCCGACCCCCTGCACGCGCCCAGTGACGACAAGGCGCCGTCGCACTCCCTACCCGTGCGCTCGTTGTAGCAAAGCGGCCAGCACACACGCGAGCGCTGCCTCGTCAGTCGCGGCGGTGGCGTTGGGCACGAACAGATCCCCCGAGCGAATTCGCGCGGCGACCCTCTCGAGTGCGACGGCCAAATCCTCGGATGCCGACGCGCCTGCCTCCCCCCCGGGAAGTGCCCATGGCTCGAGCTCCTTCAACGCCTCGAGCGTTTCCGCGACCGGCGCGGTGTCGAGCGCACCGGGACGCTCCTCGGCCGGGTCCCATCCGAACACGTCATCGACGTCGCTCGCGGATGGCTGCGCCGGAGGCTTGGCGTGCTCGGGCTCCGGCGAATCGAGCCAGGCGATGCCCGTTGGGGCCTGCGCTGGAGCGGTGGGCGGCGGCGCGTCCGGATTCACCCACTCGATGCCTACCGGATCGGCCGGCGCCTCGCCAGCTTCGGTCGAGGTCTCGTTAGGTACGGTCTCGAGCCACGCTGGCTCGGCGGCTGGCGCGGGAGCCGGCTCTGTCGTCGGAGCCTTCAGCTCCGACGGCCGCGCCGACACGGCGGGCGATGGGCGCTTCGCGAACGGCGGTGCGAACGGCGGGGCCGCCGCCCGTTCGGTGCGAGTCGCTGGAGAGAGCGCACCGAGTCGCGGTGGTCCCATGAACGGCGGTGGGACGACGCGGTTGCGCTTGGGTGACTGGTCGTTGTGGTTGGCCATGTGAGGACTCGTGCGTGCGAATATACAGGCGGCGCGACCCGCGACCAGCGCGCTAGCCCTCCGCCGACCAGCCGTGCCGTCCAATGAGGGGAACGAATCGCGCGGGAGCGATTGCTGTCCGCTCGAACCGATCACCTCGTCGAATGACGAGCGTGAGCACCTGCGCGTCTCGCTCCCCGAGCGGTGCAAGCAGCCTTCCACCTTCGGCCAATTGCCGAAGGAGCGGCTCGGGAACCTCCGGTGAGCCCGCCGTAATGAGAATGGCGTCATATGGCGCGTATTCGCGCCACCCCAGCGTTCCATCACCGGCCAGGAGCGACACGTTCCGCGCCCCGGCCGCTCGAATCGCCTCGCGCGCGGTATCCAGCAACGCGGCCACGCGCTCGATCGAGAACACCTGTGCAGCCAGGTGGGAGAGCAGCACCGTCTGATACCCGGATCCCGTTCCGATCTCGAGGACCCGCTCCTCGCCAGTCAGCTTCAGCAGCTCCAGGTACCGCGCGTGTGTGCTCGGCTGTGAGATCGTCTGACCGTTCCCGATCGGAAGCGCGTTGTCCTCGTAGGCGCGATGGCGGATCCCCGAGGGGACGAACAGGTGACGCGGCGTGAGGTCGAAGGCGCGGAGAACCGCGAGGTCGGCGATTCCCTGCTCGCGCAGCAGCTCGACGAGCCGGCGCCGCGGCCCGCGGTACTCGGGGATTACAGGTCCCGCCACCAATCGTGCTGCGCCTCGAGCAGCTGGTAGTTCGTCAGGTCGAGATGAAGCGGCGTGACGGAGATGAAGCCCTCCTGCACCGCGCGAAAGTCCGAGTCCTCGCGGCCGGACCATGCCGCCGAGCCTCCGCCGATCCAGAAGATCTCGCGCCCCCAGGGGTCGCGCATTCGCATGAGCGAATCCGAATAGACGCGGCGTCCGAGCGCCGTAACCCGCACCCCACGGATCGCATCGCCGCGGAGCGGTGGCAGATTGATGTTCAGCAGCGTGTCGCGCGGGAAGGAGGGAAGATTCACCACATGGGCGAGCAGCCTGGACAGGACTCCCACCTGCGCCGCGAGAAGATCCGGGTCCGCGCGCAGATCGCCACCGGCGAAGGAGACGGCGATCGACGGAATTCCGAGTGAGAGTCCCTCCATCGCCGCGGCGACCGTCCCCGAGTACAGGACGTCCTCGCCCATGTTCTGGCCGTGGTTGATACCGCTGAGGACGAAGTCGGGGCGGTCATCCATCAGTGCCTCGACCGCGAGCATCACGCAATCGGTCGGCGTGCCATCGACCTGCCATCGGCGCTCCCCGCGCTGCACGGGCCGAACCGGATGGTGCAGCGTGAGCGAATGGCTCGTCGCGCTCTGCTCACGGTCGGGGGCGACGACGGTCACATCGCCTAACGCCTCGGCCGCACGGACCAGACACTCCAGCCCCGGGGCGAGAATGCCGTCATCGTTGGTGCACAGCAGTCGCATCAGCTCCCCACCTTGCGCACCCGCGATTTGCGATGCGCCCAGATCGTCTTCACGATGAGCGCGGTGTCGCTCACTCCGCGGAAGTGGCTCGCCGCGCCATACACCGTGGGGATGTCCGCGTGCCCGACGCGGAACCCCGCCTGCCCCGCCCGTATGAGCAGGTCGGTCTCGAACTCATAGCGATCCCCGAACGCCTTCACGCGCTCGATCACCTGACGGCGGAAGGCGCGAAATCCGGACTGCGTATCGCTCAACCGAATTCCGGCGACGTGGGCGATGGCCATGCACGCCATGGCGTTGGTCATCCGGCGAGGCAGCGGCATGCTCGAGCCCGCGCGGGCGCGCTGCCCGATCGCGATGTCGCATCCATCGAGCGCCGCGAGGAGTGCCGGTGCGAACGACGGATCGTGCTGGCCGTCCGCGTCGAGTGTGATCACCACCTCATCCGGGAACCGGAGCGCGTGCTCGAAGCCCGTGCGCAACGCGGCGCCCTTCCCGCGGTTCCGCGGCAGGCAGACCGCGCAATCGGCGACGGAGGCCGCGACGGTCGGCGTCGCGTCGGGGGACCCATCATCGACGACGATGACGCGCGCATCGGGAAGCGCGGATCGCACTCCATCGACGACACGAGCCAGCGTCGTCTCGGCCCGGTACGCCGGGATGACGCACGCCACCGCCTCGCTCATGCGCCGCGCTCTCCGCCCTCGAGGATGTCGAGGATCTCCCGCAGCTCGCGCTCGACCGCGGACAGTGTCTGCACCTCCAGCGCGGCCCGGGCGACGCCGCGGATTTCCCCCTTTCGGCGGTGCTCGTCCACCTTCTGCCGCGCACCTTCGATCGTGTACTTCTCGGTGTAGAGGAGATGCTTGACGAGCTGGATCAGCTCCACCTCGCGCCGCTGATAGACGCGGTTGCCGGATCGATTCTTGGCCGGGCTCAGGAACTTGAACTGGCTCTCCCAGTAGCGGAGCACGTGTGGCTTGAGATCGGTGAGCTCGCACACCTCGCCGATCGAGTAGAACTCCTGGACCGGCTCCTGGGTGGAGGCGCGCGGGGTCATCAGTCGCGCTCCGCGCGCAGCTCGCGCGTCATCAAATCTCCGATGGCTGCGCGAGGATCGCTGCCCTCGAAGAGGATGCGATACACCGCGGCGACAATAGGCATGTCGATCTCCTCCCGCGACGCCAGCGCGCGCGCGCTCTGAGTGGTGTAGACGCCCTCGGCGACCGTCTCGCGCCCGGCGAGCAGATCGTCGAGGCGGTTTCCCTGGCCGATCTCCATCCCAAGCTGGCGATTGCGACTCAGTGCCCCCGTGCAAGTGAGCACGAGATCCCCAATGCCGGCGAGACCAGCGAACGTCAACGGATCGGCGCCGAGCGCGACGCCCAATCGGGTCATCTCGGCGAGGCCGCGGGTGATGAGCGCCGCTCTCGGATTGTATCCGAGTCCGAGGCCCTCCGCCATCCCGGTCGCGATCGCCATCACGTTCTTGAGCGAGCCGCCGAGCTCGACGCCCAGCACATCGGTGTGTGTGTAGACGCGGAACGCATCCGAGCTGAGCGCGGCCTGCACCTGCTCCGCCGCCTCACGAGCGCGTGACGCGGCGACGACGGCCGTCGGCTGTCGCTGCACGACTTCCCGCGCGAAGCTCGGGCCGGAGAGTCCGACGACCGGCCGACGCGGCATTTCCTGCGACACCACATCCGTCATCAACGCGAGCGTCTCGCGTTCGATCCCTTTGCTGGCGACCACGAGCGTCGCGCGATCGTCCACGGCGCTGGCCGCACGCTTCGCAATGCCGCGCAACACGTGCGACGGGGTGACGAAGATGATGAGATCGACACCGCGCACTGCCGCCTCGAGATCACCGGTTGCGCGAACTCCCTCGTGCAGCGTCGCATCGGCGAGAAAGCGCCGATTCTCCCGGGAGCTGTTAATGGACTTTACCACATCAGGCTCATACGCCCACAGCGTCACCGTCTCTCCGTTCCTGGCGAGGAGGTCGGCGAGCGCTGTGCCCCAGGCGCCGGCTCCTACCACCGTCGCGCGCATCACTCCGTGCTCTTCTTCCCGAAGCGCGGCTCTTCGCCGCGGCGCAGGCGCGCGATGTTCGCGCGGTGGGTCCAGAACACGAAGACGGCGACCACGGCGCTCACGAGAAAGAGCGGTGAGCGCACGCCGTCCCGGGCGGCGATGGCGATCGGCAGCGCCGTCGCGGCACTCAGCGACCCCAGGGACACCCAGCCCCATGCGAAAAGCACGGCCGCGAAAATGGCGAGGGCGATCAGCGAAGGTATTGGCGCGAGCGCCAGAAACGCACCGGCAGCAGTGGCGACGCCCTTCCCGCCGCCGCGCCAGAGCAGGAAGACGGATCGCACATGGCCGGCGATTGCCGCGGTTCCAAAGGCGATCGCCCAAAGATCCGGGCGGCTCGTCGCCGTTAGTCCCGGAAACACCAGCACCGGAATCGCGCCTTTCAGGGCATCCGCCAGCAGCACGACGATCGCGAGCTGTGCGCCCAGCACGCGATAGACGTTGGTGGCTCCGAGATTCCCGGACCCATGCTCACGCAGGTCGATGCCACGGGTGAGCTTGCCGGCGAGGTAGGCCGACGGGATGGAGCCGATCAGGTACGACAGCGCGACGACGATCGCGGGGTGGATCATGCCGCCTTTCTTCGCAAAAGGATGCGGACCGGCGTGCCGGTGAAGCCCCACGCCTCGCGAAACCCGTTATGCAGGTAGCGAACGTAATGCTCCTCGACGAGCTCGGGATGGTTGCCGAACACCGCGAACGTCGGGGGACCAACCTCGACCTGCGTCGCGTAGAGCAGCTTCACTTCTCGCCCCGCCGCCTGTGGCGGCTGTCGTCGCGCCACCAGCTGTTCGAGTCGGTCGTTCACCTCGGAGGTCGAGATCCGCTTCCTCCGCTCGCGTTCCACCTGCATGATCAGATCGAGCACCTTCTGCACGCGCTGCCCGGTCTTTGCCGAGGTGAACAGGAACGGCACGAACCGCAGATAGGGCGCCTTTTCGACGGCGTCCTTCTCGAACTTCGCGGCGCTCTTCTCGTCTTTCTCCTTCAGGTCCCACTTGTTGACGACGATCACGAGCCCCCGGCCGGCGTCCCACGCCAGCGTCGCGATCTTGAGATCCTGATTGTGCAGTCCCTCGACGGCGTCGATGAGCAGGACGCAAATCTCCGCACGCTCGATCGCCCGCCGCGTCCGCAGGGCCGAGTAGAACTCGATTCCCTCATCGATCCTCGACTGACGGCGAAGCCCTGCCGTGTCGATGAAGACCAGCTCGCGACCGTAATACTGCATCGGCGTGTCGATCGCGTCGCGCGTGGTCCCCGCGATCTCGGAAACGACGAGCCGGTCTTCGCCGAGCAGGCGATTCACGAAGGAGGATTTGCCGACGTTCGGCCGGCCAATCACCGCGACGTGCAGCGCCTCGCTTTTCTCGGTGGTCACGGGTGGGAACTTCTCTACCATGTGATCCAGCAAGTCGCCCGTTCCCTTGCCGTTCACCGCGGACACGGGAATCGGGTCCCCCGCGCCAAGTGCGTAAAACTCGTAGAAGTCCGTCGATCGAGGATCGTCCACCTTGTTCGCCACGAGGATCCACGGCTTTTGCGCATCGCGCAACAACGTGACGACGCGTGCGTCGTGTGGATGCAGGCCGGTCTTCGCGTCGACGACGAGCACGATCAGATCGGCCTCGGCCACTCCCTGAAGGACCTGGCGCCGGATCTCGACGTCCATCGGGATCGATGGATCGTCGGTGAGACCTCCCGTATCGACGAGCCAGAACGAGCGGCCATTCCATTCGGCGCGGCCGAAGTGGCGATCCCGCGTCGTCCCCGCCTCCTCGCTGACGATGGCCGCGTTCTCTCCGACGAGGCGGTTGAAGAGCGCGGACTTGCCCACGTTGGGCCGCCCAACGAGCACGACGACGGGAATGTTCACTGCGCCTCGCCCGCGCCGGCGTGCGACAGCGACCCGTCGCCGACGTCCTGGAGCACGTCGAGAAAATCATACGACGGGTAAACAGGCATCGGCACGTCGGCGCGCACGCTGGAGAGCGGTGCGTCGTCGAGAAAGAAGCCATGCTCGTTGATCGACTCCGCGGGGATGAGCGCGAAGTCGAATCCCGACCGGCCCTGAAGCGCCCGCCGAATGTCGGCGCCGGGGAGCAGCCCGGCGACGGTGGTCGTGGCCCCGAAGAGCGAGTTCTCGACGATGATCAGCTCGAACTCCGCGTGCGTGGCCCGGCTGAGGTGCTGGAGTATGCCGGGCATGTACGTATTCCCCAGCGACGTCCCGGTGACGACGGCGATCCGGCGCCCCGTTAGGCGAGGGAGCGACGGCGCGCCATCCCGAACCGCGCGAAGCAGACGCGTCACCGCGCCGACGCCGTTCTCGATCTGCGCGAACTCCCCGTAATGCTCCACGTCGGGAAGCGGCCGCTTCGCGAGCAGGTAGAGCTCGTCGGACCCGTAGACCCAGGCGTGGCCCCGCTCGCGCATTGCCCGGCCGCCCCAGCGCTCCGCCGTGTCGACGAGGATGCTCGCGGTCGCCTCGTCCATCGTGCGCCCCGTGTAGAGGTGCGAAAACTGGGTGAGCCCCACCGGGACGATGGCGGCCGAGAGGCAGGCATCGCCGAAGGCCCAGAGGTCACCGAGGGATTCCTCGAGCACCTCCCCATCGTTGAGGCCGGGGACGACGACCATCTGCGCGTGAAACTGGATTCCCCCCTGCACGAGGGTGCGAAGCTGCGCCAGGATATCGGGGACGCGTGGGTTGTTCAGCAGGCGACGCCGCGCCTCCCAATTCGTCGCGTGCACCGACACGTACAGCGGCGACAGCCGGTACTCGAGAATCCTCGCGACGTCGCGCTCGCGCAGGTTCGAGAGCGTCGCGAAGTTGCCATAGGCGAACGACAGGCGGTAATCATCGTCGCGAATGTAGAGGTTGCGCCGGAGCCCCGGGGGAAGGCCCTCGACGAAGCAGAACTCGCAGCGATTGGCGCATCGCCGCACGCTCGGCGGCTCGAGCTCCACACCCATCGTCGCGCCTTCCGGCCGCTCGATCTCGTACACGATGGGCTCGCCGTTCGGCAAGCGGGCATCGATGACCAGCTCGTCGTCGGCTCCGAGGAACTCCCAATCGAGGAAATCGTTGAGATCGCGCCCGTTGATCGCGAGCAGCTCCGTACCGGGCTCGAGTCCGATCTCCTCAGCGATACTGCCGGGCTGAATGCGGCTGACGCGAACCATTGATCTCCGGGAGCGAAAAACCGGGGAAGGCCGGCGCGAGCGTGGCCTTCCCCGGCACAAGGAGCGAACTGCGGGCTAAAGGAACTTAGGAGATCAGTGTACCGAAAGCAATCGGCGATGCGCGGTTAGCGCATGAGATCACACGTCAAAATGGAGCGTACCGGAACGAGACGATCCCCGTCTGGTTCACCTCGACCGCGAACGGTGCGCTCTTCTTTGGCTCGACCGGACCGACGGTGACCTCTTTCGCCACCAGCACTTTCCCGTCCTTGTCGAGGAACTCGAACTTCACCGTGTAGGTCGCCGGCTTGGCCGACGCGTTCTCGACATTGCCTCGGAGCACGTGGTTCGGGCCGTCGTGCGTAAACTGCGTGAAGGCCACCCGCGAGCTCAGCGCGTTCTTGCGCTCGACGTGCTTGACCGCGCTGTCGTACATCGCGCGCTCGAGCGCGAGGTTCTTGGCGGCCTTCGCCGCATCGCCGCGTCCCTTGTACGCGATGGCGAGCAGCTGCCAGGCGTCCTGGTTGTGCGGGTCGACCTCGGTCAGGCGCTTCGCGACCGGCTGCATCTTCTCCCACTGGTTCAGCGACCAGTACGTATTCGCGAGATTGAACAGCGCGTCGCGATAGTACGGATTCCGCCGGAGCACTGCGTCGAACAGCGTGGCCGCGTCGTCGTACCGCTTCGAGTTGAACGCGATCGTTCCGGCCTCGAGGAGCTGCGCATCGGTGTACTTCGACGGGTCGCCCTTCATCTCCTGGTAGAGCCCGGCGGCCGCGGCCGTGTCACCGACCATCGCGAGCATGCGCCCCATTCCGGCCTGGGCGCCCGTCTTCTGCTCGTCGTTCGGATAGGTGTCGAGGAACGTCTTGTAGGCCGCGGCGGCGGTGCGAGCCGTTCCCTTCTGCTCGTCACCGGTCTGCATGTCGGCCTGGGCGGCGAGGAGCACCGCGTAGTTGTACATCACCTGGTTGCGGATCTGACCGGCGCCTTCGTCCTTCGCGGCCTGCTCCGGCGTGATCATGTCGAGCGTGCGCTTGTTGGCCGCGATCGCCGCCGGAAGATCGTTCCGCTTCTGCGCGATGATGGCCGAGAAGTACGCCGTGTGCGGAGCGCCCTGGTAAATCACGTCCGCGCGCTTGATCACCTTCTCCGCGCTGTCCACCTGGTCGTTGTTGATGAGCTCGGCGGCGGCATTGACCAGCGGGGCCCAGGCCGAGCGCCGGTACTCGTTGGCCTCCGCGGCACACGCGGGAGCGAGCCGCTCCACCGCGTCGAACGCGGAATCGGCGGCGGTCAGCAAGTCGATCGTCGCCTCGGGATTGGCGGTATGGCCGATGTCGGCGCGCCTTACGACGGCCGCCTGGCCTGGTCGCGCGAGATACCACGCGTAGGCCTGGCCCAGAATCATGTGGTACCCTGCCTCGTTGTCCTTGCGAATCCGCTCGCCATTCTTGTCGAGCTCCTTCACGGCGTCTGCGGCCGCCTTGTTGGCGTCGCCAATGCCCGCGATCGCTCTCGCGAGCGAGTTCTTCGCCGTCTTGAGCTGTCCGGGCCGGTCGGTGTTGACCTTGCATTCCGATGCAGCTTGCTGCGCGCCAGCGCTCCCGCTCCCGAAGGTGAGTGCGGCGAGCATGGCCACGGTTGCCGTTGTCAGCCTCACGGTCATCTCGATCTCCTCAGTGATGAACGCCAAACGCGGGCGCTAGGGGGCGCCCGCACTGTGGAATACCCGATCCGCCGCCACCCGTTCCGCGGCTTCGCGCGCCGCCGTTACCGCTTCACGCAACGTGACGCCCGTCACCTCGGCCAGCCGCACGACGTCGTCGTACTCGGGCTTCACTCGACGAGCGCCGTCGGGCATCGCGACGATCTTCATGCGTACGGCGTGCCCCCGCACCTCGACCGAGCGCATCTCGCGCGGGAGCGCGTGGCGGAGCACGCGCGACCGACGCACACCGATCGTGGTCGTTTCGGTGAATAGCGCTCGCTCGAGCCCCTCGGCGTCCGCCGGGCGAGCGAGCACTTCGATCCGCGCGCCGGGGCGTCCCTTTTTCATGAGAGACGGGAGCAGAACGACGTCGAGCGCACCGGCCGCGCGCAGGGCATCGGCCGCGCCGGCGAGATACTCCGGCTCCATGTCGTCCACGTCAGCGGCGAGCAGCACCAGCTCTTCCACGCCGTCGCTCGCGGCCGGGACCAGGTCGGCGAGGACGATGCGCAACGCGTTAGGCCGATCGGCGAAGTCCTTGGTGCCGGCTCCGTACCCGCTGCGCCGCACGATGTAGCTTTCCGGCGGGGCCCCTCGCGCGAGCACTTTCACGAGCGCCGCACCTGTCGGGGTCACCAGCTCCCCTGCCCCGTCGGGGCCGGTGCGCACGCGAAGGCCCTCGAGCAGGCGCAGTGTCGCCGGCGCCGGTACCGGGAGCGTGCCGTGCGCAGCGCGGACGGTTCCGTCTCCGACGGCGATCGTCGAACAGAAGACGTCGCTCACGCCGAGCAGGTTGAAGCCCCAGGTGGCGCCGACGACATCGAGGATCGCGTCGACGGCGCCGACTTCATGCAGGTGAACGCGGTCGATCGTGACGCCGTGGATGCTGGCCTCCACGCTCGCGATCGCCATGAAGGCCTCGTCAGCGCGGGCCTTCACTTCCCGCGGCGCATCGCTCCGCTCGACGATCTCGCGAATCTGGCGGAGATGGCGGCCGTGTGGCTGAGGCGGGACGTCGAAGTCCACCTTGGCGCAATCGAGGCCCGCACGGCGCACACGCTCGATGCGCACGGTCACGCCATCCAGCCCGAGGCGAGCTGGAAGCCCTCGCAGCCAGTCCTGGTCGAGGCCGAGATCGACGAGCGCGCCCAGCGTCATGTCCCCGGCGATGCCGCTGAACGGCTCCAGGATGGCGATCGTCATAGCCGCCTAAGATAGTCTCCGCGCGCGCCGGCCGTCAGGCTCGGTACGAGGCACCAGACCCCGTGTTGAACATCAGCACCTCTGCGTCATGCGCCAGGCGCCCCGACGCGATGAGCCTCCTGCAAACCGCGAGCGCGCAGCCCCCTTCCGGGCTGGCATCGATGCCGGTGCGGCGCGCGAGCTCGTCCGTCGCACGCCGTATCTCGCCTTCCTCAGCGGCCTCGGCGTCGCCATGACTCTCGCGCAACGCCCGCAGGATGAGGCGATCCCCGAGTGGGCCGGGAACGCGAAGCCCAGCGGCGTGCGTCTGGGGATTGGCCCATGGAGTCGCCCGGTCCTCTCCCGCGTGGAACGCTCGCACGATTGGTGCGCACCCCGAGGCCTGGGCGGAGATCATCCGCGGCAGGGTCGCTTCCTTCTCAATCCATCCCGCACGCACCAATTCCTGGAACGCCTTCCACATCCCGATCAGCCCCGTCCCGCCGCCCGTGGGATAGATGATCGCGTCGGGGAATCGCCATCCCAGCTGTTCGGCGAGCTCGAGCCCCATCGTCTTTTTGCCTTCGATGCGGTAGGGCTCGCGAAGCGTAGAGACGTCGAACCACCCGTGTTCGGCCGCGAACGCGCGAGCGGCCTTCCCCGCATCACCAATGTGGCCCTCGACGGTGACGAGCTGCGCGCCGAACGCGCGGATCGTCGCCAGAATCGCCGCCGGCGTTTCGACCGGTGCGAAGACGCGGACCGGGATGTTCGCTGCCGCTCCGTAGGCGGCAAGTGCGGCACCGGCGTTCCCGGCGGTGGGAACGACGAAGCCGGGCACACCCAGCGCTTTCGCGCGCGTGACCGCCGCGCTCATCCCGCGAGCCTTGAACGAGCCAGTGGGGTTGAGCCCCTCCTCCTTGATCCACAGCGTGCGCACGCCGAGTGACTCTGCGAGTGCCGGGGCCTGCATGATCGGTGTCGCGCCTTCGCCCAACGTCACGGGCGACTCGTCAGGCGCAACCGGCAACCACGCCGCGTACCGCCACATGTCCCACCGGTCGGCGAGCGCCTCTCGCGCGGGGGGAAGCCGGGCGTATCGCACGAGGTACGGCTGACCGCATTGAGGGCAGACGTGCGCGAGCTCATCGCCTGGGGCGGTGGAACCGCAGGACGAGCACTCGAGCGACCAGTGCGTCACGCGGCCGGGTCGGCGCTGTTCATGTCGCTTTCCGCCGTGGCTGGCGCGGCACCGGGATCCTGCGGTGCATCGGCGAAGGGTGACGCCGCGCGCAGCGCATCGAGGATTTTCCGCGCGGCCTTTGGCGAGAACCCGGGGAGCGCGGCGATCTGCTCGACGCTCGCATCGCGAACCCCCTGCACGCTGCCGAAGGCGCGAAGCAATGCGCGTCGCTTCGATGGTCCCACGCCAGGGATACGCAGCAGCTCCGAGGTGACCGTCCGCATCGTCCGCCGTTTCCGATTGTAGGTCACCGCGAAGCGATGTGCTTCGTCGCGTGCCTGCTGCAGCAACCGAAGCGCCGGCGAGCGTCGCGGAAGCCGCAGTGACTCGCTGCGCCCGACGAGGAAGACTTCCTCGTCTCGTTTGGCGAGACTGATCGCGGGGATGGCCTGAAGCGCCAGCTCATCGAGCGCCGCGCGCGCGGCCGCGAGCTGCCCTTTGCCGCCATCGATGACGATGAGATCGGGAAGACTCTTGTGCTCCTCGAGGCGCCGCTGGAAATAGCGCGTCACGACTTCGCGCATGGACGCGAAGTCGTCCGTCCCTTCGACGGTCTTCACGCGGAATTTCCGATACTCGGCGCGTCGCGGCCTCCCATTGTCGAACCACACCATCGATCCGACGGTGTCGGTCCCCTGCGTCGTCGAGATGTCGAAGCACACGAGCGACCGGGGAAGGCGCTCCAGCCCCACCTCGCGTGCCAGCTCGTAGATGGGGTTGGAGGCGCGCTCCTCCGTCTCGAGCGATGCGAGCTTCAGCTCCTCCAGCAGATGTCGCGCGTTCTGCTCCGCCAGCCCGACGAGCTCGCGCCGCGGCCCACGCTGCGGCACGTGGATGGTCGTGCCCGTCAGCGACTCCTGCAGGAGATCGCGATCCTCGACGTCGAACGGAATCAGGAGCTCGGGCGCACGCTCGCGCACCGGGAGATATCCACCGGCGAGATACGCGGCGAGCACCTTCGCGTCCGACTCGCCCTCGATGTGCTCGACGAAGGTGTGGTCGCGCGCCAGCAGCTTGCCATCGCGAATTCGAAGGATCGCCACGCACGCATCCTCCCCGTCACGCGCGAACCCCACCACGTCGCGATCACCGCCTTCGACGCGCAGCACGACCTTCGGCTCCTCCATGTTCTCGAGGTGCACGAGCACGTCGCGAAGCTCGGCGGCCCGCTCGAAGTCCAGCCGTGCCGACGCCTCGTCCATGCGCTCACGAACCCGACGGGTCACCTCGTCCGACCGTCCCTCGAGAAAGAGCACCACCTCATCGATCATGCTCGCGTAGTCTTCGCGCGTCTGCAGGTGGATACAGGGCGCCTTGCAGCGCTTGATGAAGAAGTCGAGGCAGGGCCGCTCCGGCATCTCGCGCGGCATGTCGTAGTTGCACGAGCGCACCGTGAAGATGCGCTTCACGACGTTCAGGGCCCGGCGCATCGCACCCACATCCGTGTACGGCCCGAAATAGCGGGCGCCGTCGTTGGTCACGCGACGCGTGACGAAGACCCGGGGGAAGGGTTCCTGGACGGTGACCTTGATGTACGGGTACGACTTGTCGTCACGCAGGGTGATGTTGAAGCGAGGCTTATACTCCTTGATGAGGTTCGCCTCGAGAATGAGCGCGTGCGCTTCGCTCGGAACGACGATCGTGTCCACGTCGGCGAGCTGCCTGACGAGAGCGGCCGTCTTGAGACTGTCGGCAGCGTCTCCGGCGAGATACGACCGCACTCGCGACCGCAGCCGCTTCGCCTTCCCCACGTACAACACCGTGCCCTCGGCGTCCTTCCAGAGGTAGACGCCGGGCGACTCGGGGAGATTGGCGATCTTCGTGGCGATGTATTCGCGGGTGCTCATGCCGGTCCGGTACGGGCTCCAGCGCCCGCCATCACGTCGATGCGGGCGCTCACGAAATATAACCGCCGTGACGCCCCCTTACCGTGCGCGCCTCACGCGCGCGAGAAGTGCGCGCGCTTCGTTCACTCCGAGCATGGCCGTGGCCGCGAGGTACACCAGGGCGAACGCGCCGAGCACGAGCGCCGTCATGATCCAGGGGTGGACCGGCCCCACGACGAGCTTCACGCCCCAACCCGCGAGCACGCCGGCGATCGCGCATCCCCAGAGTCGCAGCACGGCGCTCGTCAGACGCTCCCGGATACCGAGCCGCGATTTGAGCGACGCGCGCAGCAGCACCATCTCCAGCCACGCGCCCATTCCCGAAGCGATGGTAATGCCGGCGGCGCCCCACCGTGGAGCCACGCCGATGAGGCGCGGGGCATAGAGCGCGAGCAGCACCCCGGCGACGACACCCGTCATCACGCGAACCGCCGCGAATCGGAGCGGTGTTCGCGTGTCGTGCAGCGCGTAGAACGCAGAGGAATACAGGCGCCCCATCGTCGACGCGAGCAGCCCGACGGCGGAGCCGGCGAGGATCGCCCACACATAGATGGAATCACCGCGCGAGAACGCGCCGGTCTCGAACACCGCGGCGGCCACGACGTCGCCGAACGCGAGGAAGACAGCCGCCGAGGGTACGACGAAGTACGCGATGCGGCGAAGTCCCGTGCGAAGGCGACCGGCGAGGCGCTCCTCGACTCCCTCGTCGTTCGCGGCGTCGCTGGCCATCTCCGGGAGCTCCGCCGCCGACACCGACATGCCGAAGAGGCTCACCGGCAGCGTGTACAGCATCTGCGCGTTCATGAGGGCCGCTACCGCGCCGGTCGGCAGCAGGCTGGCGATCAGCGTATCGACGTAGGCACCAATTTGCACGACGCCACGGCCGACAAACGCCGGGACGAAGTTGCGTCCAACGGTCCGCACATTCGAATCGAGCGTAAGCGCTGGGCGCATGCGCGGCACGAGCCGCAGCACCACCGGGAGCTGAACAACGAACTGCAGTGCGCCGCCGACGACCGCTCCCCATGCAGCGATGATGGCGAGCTCGGTATCGGCGACGCGACCCCCGTAGAACAGGAGCGACGCAATGATCGCGATGTTCCAGACGACGGGCGCAACGTATGGAAGAAAGAACCGCCGATGGCTGTTCAGGATTCCGAGGCACCAGGCGGACAGTACGAGGAGTCCCATCCCGGGAAAGAGCACCCGCACGATCCTGATCGTCAGCGCGCGCTTCTCGCCTTCGAACCCGCGGGCGATGAGGTCGATCAGCCATGGGGTCGTCAGGACACCGAGAAGTACGATGACCGCGACGATCAGGGACAGGAACGCGAATATCGCTCCCGCGAGCGCGCTCGCCTCGTCGCGCTTTCCTTTGGCGAGCAGGCGCGAGTAGACGGGAATGAAGGACGCCGACAGCACGCCTTCCCCGAAGAGATTCTGCAGCAGATTGGGAATGCGAAAGCCGGCGCTGAAGGCGTCGGCCGGCATCGAGAGACCGAGGTAGTGCGCGAGTACCCGCTGCCTGACGAGGCCGAAGAGGCGACTCAGGAGGATGCCGGCGCCGATCAGCGCGGCAAAGCGTGCACCCGTCGCCCGCGCGGGCTCGCCTGGCGGAGCGACCGCCTCGGTCACGTCGCGATTGACGCGGCCCGGTGGTCAGACGCGGACGGCACGCTGCTCGGCGGCCGCACGAGCCCCGCGGCGTGAGCCGCGGCCGCCCGACGCATCGCCTCGAGGAGCGTCGGACCCTCCCGCGCGAGGATCGGGATGAAGTTCAACATCCGCTCCTGCGGGCGGCCTAACGGGTAGAGCGCCGCATGGGCGGTGTCGATGTCGGCGGCGATGGCCGATTCACGACGCTTGGCCGCCGCGATCACGCGGCGTTCCAGACGATCGACCCGGTGCAAGAGCTGGCCCTCGGCCCCCTCCACGACCCGCCGCTCGACGAGCGGGCGCTCCTCTTCGAGCGCGGCTCGAAGAGCGTCGACGGCGCGGTGAATCGCCAGCCGCATGTCGGCGAGCGAGCCCGTGATCGCCCCCGGCAGGCGCTGCGCGACCAATCGCTTCAGCACCGCATGCGGGTCGCGGAGCTCGTCGATCGACAACGCGTACCGCCCGAGAATCCGGTCGACGTAGGGCTCGACGATCGTCGCCGACCACCGTGGGACGCCGAGCGGGGTCGCCACCTCGAGGCTCGACGCGAGCGCGCCGACCTGCGCGAAGTACGCGAGCTCGCCCGGACCGGCCGCGTAGGCGACGGTCGGCAGAATCGCGCGCTCGACGATCGGACGCAACAACACGTTAGGCCCGAGCGCGATCCCGGGCTTCTCGGCCGCCTCGCTCGCGCGGCTCAACGGGATCCGGCGTTTGGTGCCATCGGCGTACTCGAACACCGGCGTCAGATCGCGAACGTGATGCACCTGGGGCTCGTACCCTGCCGCCCGCAGGGCCGCCTCGCGATCGCGGAGCGCCGCCTCGAGCTGCGGTGCCTTCCGGAGTGCGAGGGCGAGCAGCGGGCGCGAGGCGGGCCCCATGGACGGGTGCGACGCGTCGATCACGGGGATGCCGAGCGGCGCGAGCACCTGTCGCACGAGCCTCAGGTACGCTTCACCCACTGTCTCGCTCTCGGTGTATGCCGCACGCACGGCCGCCAGTGGCGCCTCGTACGCCGCGGAGCCGGCGGCGGTCGCCAACTCCTCGAGCAGGGGTCCCGCGTCCCCGAGCGGCGTTTCTGCCATGGTCGCACCGGCGCGTGTCGGCGCCGGCAGTCGAAGCTGGCGCACGCCCGAGCGCGTGGCGACGAACGTGACGCTCGCTTCCGCGAAGTCGGCGTCGTCGGTCGCCCCCCAGAACACCGGCGCGGTCGGAATCCCCGTCGCTTCTTCGAGCACGTCGGCGAGCGCCAAGGCGGAGATCGCCTTCGACCACGTGTATATCGGCCCGCCGAAGAGACCCGGCTGTTGTCCCGTGGTCACTACCACGCCGCCCTCGCGAGCCACCCGCTCCAGACGTCGCAACGCCGCCGGATCAGCGCCGAGCGCCGGCCGCAATCGGGTCAGCCAATCCGTCGGTGCCTGGCGGCGAACCTCGTCCATGCGCGCCCGCCACTCCTCGACGGATCGCGGCCGCTCCGGAAAGAACGCGCCGCCATCGCCTCGCACGGCGAGCTCGGCGAGACCGGAGCCGCCGAGGGCTCGCGTGATGACGCGGGCCTGCGTCACTTGTGGTACGGCTCGCCGCGCGTGATCGTGCCCGCTCGATACAGCTGTTCGGCGAGCACCAGCCGCGCGATCTCGTGAGGCAGCGTCCATCGCGAGAACCCGAGCGAGGACCGCGCACGCGCACGCACCGTATCCGAGAGACCGAATGCGCCACCGATGAGAAACGCGACGTCGCGCTCCGCGCGCTCACGTCGCTGACGCATCCACCCCGCGAACTCGTCCGACGCCATTTGCGATCCGGTCACGTCGCAGGCGATCACCTCGGCCCCCTCGCACGCCTCGAGCAGGCGCTCCCCCTCCCGCTCGCGCACGAGCGCGGGTCGGGTCGCCCGCGCGGGCTCCTCACGCACTTCCCTGCTCTCGAGCGGCCAGTAGCGTGCGGCGCGTTTCTCGTACGCCGCGATCGCCTCCGAGAGTACCCGGTCGCGCGGCCGGCCGACGGAGACGATCAGGAACCGCATGCCAGAGCGAACGCGGAATGCGGAATGCGGAGCTCAACGTTCGCGGGTCGCCCAACTCGAGCTCTCGCAAGCAGCCTAACGAAGTTCCGCATTCCGCATTCTGCATTCCGCATTGTCGTCTACGCGTAGATCCCGCGCAGCCGGTGCACCGTCGCCACGCGGCTGATGGAGAGCATGTAGGCCGCCGTCCGCATGTTCACCTTGTGGCGGCGCGAGAGGTCCAGGACGTCAGCGAAGGAGCGGCACATGATCTCGGTGAGACGCTGGTTCACGACGTCCTCGGTCCAGAAGTAGCCACCGCGGTCCTGCACCCATTCGAAGTACGAGACCGTCACGCCGCCGGCGTTCGCGAGAATGTCGGGGATCACGAACACGCCGTTCTCCTCGAGAATGGCGTCGGCCGCCGCCGTGGTGGGGCCGTTGGCCCCCTCGCAGATGATCTTGGCACGCACCTTCGCCGCGTTCTTCGACGTGATGACGTTCTCCAGCGCCGCCGGCAGCAGCACATCGACGTGCAGCGTGAGCAGCTCCTCGTTCGAGATGCGATCGCCTCCACCATAGCCCTCGAGCGTCTTGTTCTTCTTCACGTGCTCGATGGCCGCGCGGACGTCCACTCCCTTGGCGTTGAAATAGCCGCCGGTACGATCGCTGATCGCGATGATCTTGCACCCTTCCTTCACCAGGAGGTCGGCGGCAACCGAGCCGACGTTGCCAAACCCCTGCACGGCGACGGTGGTTCCCGCCATCGGGATCCCGAGGTGACGCAGCGCCTCCTTCGTGACGATCATGCACCCGCGGCCGGTGGCTTCGCGGCGTCCGAGCGATCCGCCCATCTCGATGGGCTTGCCGGTGACGACGGCGGTCACGGTGTGCCGTACGTGCATCGAGTACGTGTCCATCACCCACGCCATCACGCGCTCGTTCGTGTTCACGTCCGGCGCGGGGACATCGCTGTCGGGACCAAGGGTGGCGATGATGCCCGCCGTGTATCGCCGCGTGAGCCGCTCGAGCTCACCGACGCTCATCTTGAGCGGGTCGCACACCACACCACCCTTCGAGCCGCCGAACGGCAGATTGACGACGGCGCACTTCCACGTCATCCACGCCGCGAGCGCTTTCACTTCCTCCAGCGTGACGTTCATGTCGAAGCGAATGCCGCCCTTTGCCGGGCCGCGCGACGTGTTGTAGAGAACGCGATAGCCGGTGAAGACCTCCACTTCCCCGTTGTCGAGCAGCACCGGTACCGACACGGTGATCTGCTTCTCGGGGTGGCGCAGCACTTTGTAGAGCCCAGGCTCGAGATCGAGGAGCTCGGCGGCCCGGTCGAACCGCGACATCATTCCTTCGAACGGGTTTTCCTCGTTGAGGAAGCGGTCCTTGTCCGGACGAACGATCTTGTCAGTTGGCAGGCGAAGGTCGGTGGCCATGAAAAGTCGGAGAGAACGCTGACGGCGAAATGATCAGGATTGAGTCGCCCGCGCCGCGAGCACGCGAGCCAGAAGGGCGTCGAGGGCGTCGCGGCCCTCCTCTATTACGACGCTCTGCGAAACATACCATAACGGAGGCGCTTCGCGAGGCCAATGCGGCGCGAGCTTCACGGCATCCTTGAGCGTGCAAACGGCGATCTCGCCAGGTGACATCATCGACGCCAGACGCCCGACCTCGGCGTGCGTGTACCGGTGATGATCCGGGAACACCGCGGCGCGCACGGTCGCGTCGGTCGCCGCCAGTTGACGAAGGAAGGCCGACGGGTCACCGATCCCCACGATCGCGAGCACGCGCGTTCCCGGGAGTGCCTCGAGGGGCATGGTGCTCTCACCGCTCGCGCCGCGAAGCTCCTGAAGGGTCAGTGCGGCGACCGCCACCGGAATCGCCGGAAATCGGTGGGAAATCGTGTCGGCGACCGCATGCGCCGCGGCCGGTGACGCTGCTTTCCTCGTCACGAGGACCATCGACGCGCGGCGCAACGCGGACAGGGGCTCGCGCCACGGGCCCGCCGGAAGCAGCCGCGGGGCCTTCGACCATCGGTCGGCGCTCAGCAAGACGAGATCGGCATCGCGGAGCGCCCGGCGGTGCTGGAAGGCATCGTCGAGAACCACCACGTCGGCTCCGAGTGTCGCCGCCCGCTCGACGCCGCGAACGCGATCGGGCGAGACGACCACCGGCACGTTGGGATTGAGCCGCTCGTGCACCACCGGCTCATCGTCACCGTACCCGCGCATCACGATCGCCGGTGATGCCTGGCGCGCGAGGGTCGCCGCAATCCATGCCGCGACCGGGGTCTTCCCCGTGCCGCCAACAGTGAGATTGCCGACGCTGATCGCCGGCAGCGCGAGCGGCCTCGCCCGCCGAATGCCCGTGCGGTAGAGCCCGCGGTGTGCTGCCACCCCGAGCCGGTAGAGAAAGGAGACGGGCGCCAGCAACAGGCGCGCAAGTCGAGCGCCCGCTCCTGTTCCCCACCAGAGGCGCTCGAGTCGTTGAGCGTGCCTCACGCGCCGCTACCGTCCGTTCTCGTTCGATGACGCGCGGCGAGGTCCCGCAGGCGCTGTTGCCAGAGCGGCGCTTGCGCCGCGGCGGCGCGCGCATCTGGCGCCTCGACGCAGAGGGGATTCTCGTACGCGATCGTCACCCGTGAGAACGGCTTGGGAATGAGAAAGCGATCCCAGCTCTTGAGACGCCACGCGTTGGCCGCATCGACGGTGATCAATACGAGCGGCGCGCCGGTTCGCTGCGAGACAATGAGCGCGCCAGGAGCGAAGCTTTCCAACGGTCCTCGCGGGCCATCGGGAGTGAACGCCACGTCGCGCCCATTCTCGAGCGCTCGCACCGTGCCGAGGAGCGCGCGTTCCCCGCCGCGACTGCTCGATCCGCGCACGGAGTGATAGCCGAGCGAGTGGGCGATGCGCGCGATGATCTCACCGTCGCCATGCTCGCTGATGAGAATGGCGACGTGCTCCTTCCGGTGCTGCCAGAGGAGCGGCAGCATCGTCCCGTGCCAGAAGGTGTAGATGACGGGCTGCCCGCGCGCCCGCACAGCACGGTGTGCCTCCGCGTTGATGACATGCAGACGCCAGGTGCTCGCCAACGCGCGAAAGAGCACGCTGCCAACACGCGCCGCCCAGCGAACCCGACGGTCGCGTCGCCTCGTGTGCGGATCGTCCGTCACGTCACCATCCCGAGGGCCATCTCCGCCACGCGGTCGGCGGCGCCAGGCTCTCCGAGTCGCGCCCGAACTTCCACGAGATCCTGCACGATCCGCCGCCGCTCGGGGCTGTCGGTGAGCAATGGCTCGAGGGTGTCGGCTACGCGGGCCGGTACGAGATCCTCCTGCACGAACTCGGGTGCGACGAGTCGCCCCGCGACGACGTTGACGAGCCCGATCCATGGCACCTTCACCACGCGGCTCGCGATCGCGTACGTGACGCGGTTCGTCCGATAGCCGACGACGAGCGGACAACCTGCCACCGCTGCCTCCAGCGTCGACGTTCCGCTCTTGCAGAACGCCGCGTCGGCCGCGCGCAGGACGTCGAACGAGGCCGCGCGCACGGTCGGGAACGGGCACCGCGATGCATCGAGCTCGATACCAGGGGCGACGCTCACGACGACGCGCAATCCGGGCATTCGGCGTTGCAGCTCACGGCCGACCGCGACGAAGTCATCGAGATGACGCGCGATTTCCTGCCCCCGGCTTCCCGGAAACAATGCCAGCACCTTCGACTCGTGAGGCAGTCCCAGCACCTGTCGCGCTGACGCGCGGTCCCGCATCGACTTCGCGCGATCGAGGAGGGGATGCCCCACGAACGTGGCGTCGATGCCGTGCTGACGAAGCAAGTGCTCCTCGAATGGGAGGATAACCGCCGCTCGGGTAATGAGTCGGGACAGCTTCTCGAGGCGGCCGGCACCCCACGCCCACACTTGCGGCGTGATGTAGTACAGCACGGGCACGCCGCGCCGCCGAGCCCGCTCGGCCATGCGGATGTTGAAGCCGGGATAGTCGATGAGAATGACGAGCCCGGTGGCGCCGCGGTCGAGGCGCTGGCGGAGCGTTCGCAACAGCTGCCAGTGGCGGGGGATGTGCCGAATGACCTCGACGAATCCCATCACCGCCATGCGCTCGACGTCCTCGAGCAGAGTCACCCCCGCCTCACGCATCCGCGATCCGCCAACGCCGGACATTGGGCGATCGGGCTGGCGGCGGTGAATCGCCGCGGCGACACCCGCCGCGTGAAGGTCGCCGGACGTTTCGCCGGCGACGAACAGAATCTCACGCACGAACGGCGCCTGCGAGGGACGGGAGCGTGCGCTCGATTTCCCGGTTGATGCGCAGCGCCACGGCCAGCGCTTCGCGGCCGTCAT
>DASRHU010000181.1:0-2597 GCA_035650335.1 Gemmatimonadaceae bacterium
GTACGTCGTGACGCCGTATCCCAACGTCGCCTACGCGTTCGATCTCTCGCAGGAAGGGCAGCCATTGAAGTGGAAGTTCCGGCCTGCCAATTCGCAGGCGGCGATTGGCCAGGCGTGCTGCGACGTCGTGAACCGGGGCGCGGCGTTCGCCGACGGCAAATTGTTCTACAACCTGCTCGAGGGCTCCACGGTCGCGGTCGATGTCCGCGACGGAAAGCAGGTCTGGCGCACGCGGGTCGCGAACCTGGACCGCGGCGAGACGATCACGATGGCGCCGATCGTCGTGAAGAATCTCGTCCTCGTCGGCAACAGCGGCGGTGAGCTCGGCGTGCGAGGATGGATCGCCGCGCTCGACACGAGAACGGGAAAGGAGGTCTGGCGCGCCTACAGCGCCGGGCCGGATCGTGACGTGAAGGTCGGGCCGCGCTTCAAGCCGTTCTACGCACACGATCGTGGAAAGGATCTGGGCGTCACCACCTGGCCCGCCGATGCGTGGAAGACCGGGGCCGGCGCAGTGTGGGGTTGGCTCTCCTACGATCCCGAGCTCAACCTCGTCTATCACGGCACGAGCAATCCCGGTCCGTGGAACGCCGAGCAGCGTCCGGGCGACAACAAGTGGACGTGCGCGATCCTCGCGCGCGATGCCGACACCGGCGAGCTCGTCTGGGCGTTCCAGGTGACGCCGCACGACATGTGGGATTATGACGCCGTCAACGAGAACATTCTCGTCGACCTCCCGATCGGAGGGACGACGCGGAAGGTCCTCGTGCACTTCGACCGCAACGGCTTCGCCTACGTTCTCGATCGCGCGACGGGTGAGGCGCTGATGGCGCACCCCTACGTGCCCATGAACTGGTCGACGGGCGTGGACCTAACGACGGGTCGTCCGAAGGTGGTCCCCGAGAAGGCAACGGCCCAAGGGAAGAAGATCACGAACATCTGCCCCAGCCTCGAGGGCGGAAAGAACCAGCAGCCCGCGGCGTTCTCGCCGAAGACGGGCTTGTTCTACGTCCCGACGATCAACCTGTGCATGGATTTCGAGGCGCGACCGGCGACGTACATCGCCGGCACTCCCTACATCGGCGCCAGCGCGCCCGAATACGCTGGTCCCGACGGCTATCGCGGCGAATTCATGGCGTTCGACGTCACGACGGGGAGAAAGGCGTGGGGAATCCGGGAGCCGTATCCCGTGTGGGGCGGCGCGCTGGTGACCGCGGGCGACGTCGCCTTCTATGGCACGCTCGACGGCTGGTTCAAGGCCGTCGATGCCCGCACCGGCAAGCTCCTGTGGCGGTTCAAGCTCGGCTCGGGCGTGGTCGGTAACCCGATCACGTACCTCGGTCCGGACGGCACGCAGTACGTCGCCATTTATTCCGGGCTCGGTGGAGACATGGGCGTGCTCATCGCCGGCGATGTATCCGCCAACGTGCCCCACGACGTGCGTGTGCGCGGCACGACCCTTCCCGACATCGGCCGATGGACGAGCTGGGGTGGGGTGCTCTTCGTGTTCTCGCTGTAGGAGGAACCATGGTGCGGACCTGGTATCTGCTGGCGTGCCTAACGGTGGCCGGCATCGGGGTGGCGGCTCGAGATGTCGATGCCGGGCGGCAAGCGCCGATGCAAACCGCTGCCGACACTCTGCGGTTCGTCGAGCACGGCGATTACATCGCCGTTGGCCTGCCGTCGCGGGCACGCCCATTGTCGTTGACGAACCCGGTGGAGGGTGATCGCCGAGCGATCGCGACAGGCGCTCGCGTCTTCGTCGCCTACAATTGCGTCGATTGTCACGGCGCCGACGGCTCCGGCGCGATGGGGCCGAGCTTCCAGGACGGCCGCTGGCGCTTCGGCGGCACTCCGCCCGAAGTGTTCGAGTCCATCTATCAAGGTCGCCCCGAGGGCATGCCCGCGTGGGGCGGTCGAATTTCCGAGGAGCAAATCTGGATGCTGGTGGCGTACGTGCGCTCGCTGTCGGCCGGGGACATCACGACGGAGAACTTCACCGGAATCGCCCAGGAGCGGATGGGACATTGATGACGGCAGGGGTCAGGAGTCAGGAATCAGGGATCAGGGGGTGTCGGGGAGTGGGTGCGAGGGGAGGAACCACATAACGACTGTGTCAGGGCAACGCCCTGACGCCTGTCCACTGACACCCCCTGATCCATGACTCCTGACTCCTGACCCCTGATCACTGTGCCGACCATCGTCAACGTCGGCTATCGCTCGACCAACTACTGGGTGGTGAGCGCCGGCACGAGTCGGTTGCTGATCGACCTGGGATGGCCGGGTACGATGGGAACGATGCGTGCGACTCTCCAGCGGATGGACGTTCCGCTCAAAGAGATTCGGTACGGCCTCGCCACGCACTACCACATCGATCATGCGGGACTCGCGCAGGAGCTTAAGCAGGCAGGCGTTCCGCTGCTCGTGATCGACCTTCAGGTCGCGGCGATTCCACTGATGAAGACCGCGGTGAAGCCGGCCCACAAGTACGTGGACATTACCATGCACGGCAACGTGACGATCTCGCTGGCCGAGAGCCGATCATTACTCGCGAGCATCGGGATCGCCGGAGAGATCGTTCACACTCCCGGGCATTC
>DASRHU010000182.1:0-4473 GCA_035650335.1 Gemmatimonadaceae bacterium
GTCAGCGTGGCTGCGCTTTCGGCAGCGCGAACAACGCCTGTGCGTGTTCGATCCCCTCGGCGAGGCGCTCGACGTCGGTCACATCGGTATACACGTAAAACGATGCCCGCGTCGTCGCGGGAACTCCGAGTCGGCGCATGAGTGGCTGCGCGCAATGGTGGCCGGCGCGCACGCAGACTCCATCCTGATCGAGCACGGTCGCGAGGTCGTGAGGGTGGATGTCTTCCACCACGAACGATACGACACCGCTCCGTCGTGAAAGCGGCGGGCCCATGATGCGGAGGCCCTCGAGCTCACCGAGTCTGCGCATGGCGGTCGTCAGGATCTCGCGCTCATGCTGGGCAACGCGCTCCATGCCGAGGCGGTCGAGGTAGTCCACCGCGGCCGCCAGACCGACCGCACCGGCCACGTTAGGCGTCCCCGCCTCGAACTTGTGCGGGAGCACGTTCCAGGTCGTGCGGTCGTCGAAGACGTACTCGATCATGTCTCCGCCCGTCTGATAGGGCGGCATCCGCTCGAGAAGCTCCCGCCGGCCGATCAGCCCGCCGACCCCCATCGGTCCGAGCATCTTGTGGCCGCTGAAGGCGTAAAAGTCCACGCCGAGCGAGTCGAACTGCACGGGAATATGCGGAGCGCTCTGCGCGCCGTCGCAGACCAGAAGCGCGTCGCATCTCGCGCGCACGAGCGCGGCGACCTCCCGAACCGGGTTGATGGTGCCAAGTGCGTTCGAGACGTGGCTGAACGCGACGATGCGCGTGCGGGAATCGAGGAGGCTCGCGAGACAGTCGAGATCCAGCTCTCCCGCCGCCGTCAGCTCGCAAATCCGCAGCCGCGCGCCGCGCTCGAGCGCGAGCTGCTGCCAGGGGACGAAGTTGGCGTGGTGCTCGAGTCCGGTGATGACGATCCCGTCGCCGGACTTCACGTTGGCGCGGCCCCAGGCCGCCGCCACCAGGTTCAGCGATTCGGTCGTCCCGCGGGTGAGGATCAGCGTCGCCGGATCGGCGGCCCCGAGGAATCGCGCGACGCGCTGGCGAGCATGGTGATACGTGTCGGTCGCGCGGACCGACAAGGCGTAGGCGCCGCGATGGGGGTTCGCGTTGTCGCGCTCGTAGTACGCCGTCATCGCGTCGAGGACGGCTCGCGGCTTCTGCGATGTCGCCGCCGTGTCGAGGTAGACGAGCTCCGGGTTGGCGGCGAGGAGCGGAAAATCGGAACGCGGCGCGAGCGTCATGATGGCCTGCGCGGACCGACGAACACCTGCCCTTCGCTCACCGCGACCTCGTAGATGCCCAGGGGATCCGTCGCGGGAGGACGCCGAACGTCACCGGTGAGGCGATCGAAGCGGGCTCCATGCCACGCACACTCGATCGTGCCATCGTCGAGCAGGGTGCCATCGCACATCGGAAAGTCCTGGTGCGGACAGGTCTCGCTCACCGCGCCGATCTCACCGCGATAGTTGTACAGACACACGCGCTCTCCGGACTGGAGTTGAACCGAGAGCATCGCTCCATCGGGCACATCCTTCAACGCCGCGGCAAGCTGATATCCCGGCCGCGCAGGGATCACAGCCGCTCGGTGCTGATCGCGGTACCCTCCCCACTGAGCGCCGCCCGAAGCGCGTGCCACGCGAGGCTCGCGCACTTCACACGCACCGGGAACCGCGACACGCCAGAGAATGCCGCGAGCGATCCGAGCGAGGGATCATCCGGCTTGGCCGCGACATTTCCCGTCACGAGATCGTGAAAGCGCTGGAACAGGGCCGAGGCCTCCTCTCGCGTTTTTCCCTTCACCGCCGTCGTCATGATCGAGGCCGATGCCTTGGAGATCGCGCATCCCGTGCCCTTGAACGACACATCGTCGATGCGATCGCCGTCCATCTTGATCCAGACCGTGATCTCATCGCCACACAGGGGATTGCGGCCCTCCGATCGCCGATCCGCGTTCTCGAGCTCGCGAAAATTCCTCGGCCGGCGGTTGTGGTCGAGAATGATGGACTGGTAGAGGGCGTCGAGATCCACGGTGACCCCGGGTCAGGGGCCAGGGGCCAGGGGCCATGGGGAGGGGCGGGGGTTCACCGCTACTCCTCGGCCCCCGATCCTCCACCTGGCCCCTGGCCTTTGGCCCCTGGCTCGCCTTCCACGAGAGAAAAACGTCGCAGTGTCAATTCCTCGAGCGCGTCACGAACCTCGGGGACCTCCAGCCTCTCTATCACATCCGCGGCGAACGCGTAGATCAACAGCCTCCGCGCGACCTCGTGTGGCAGTCCGCGGCTCTTCATGTAGAAGAGCGACATCGTATCCAGCTTTCCAACGGTCGCGCCGTGCGTGCATTTCACGTCGTCGGCGAAGATCTCGAGCTGCGGCTTCGTGTCGATCCGGGCCTTGTCGGACAAAAGAAGATTGTTGTTCTCCTGCTTGCCGTCGGTCTTCTGCGCGATCGGGCGAACGAAGACTTTTCCGTTGAACACCCCGTGCGACGCGCCGTCGAGAATGCCCTTGTAGACCTCGTGGCTGGCGCAATTCGGCTGCGCGTGCTCGATGCGGGTCTGGTGGTCGACATGCTGCTCCCCATCGACCATGTACAGCCCGTTGAGCGACACTTCGGCGCCATCGCCGTCGAGGATCGTGTAGATGTTCGTTCGCGACAGCGCCGCGCCCGTCGCGAACGAGAATGAGGCGTACTTCGAATCACGCGGCTGATGCACCTGAATGGTCCCGACGTGAAACGCGCGCCGGCTCTCGCGCTGGATCTTGTAGTGCGCCAGATGGGCGCCCTCGCCGAGCGCGACTTCCGTGACGGCGTTGCTGAAATAGCGCGCGTCGCCAAGGGAGACATAGCTCTCGATCACCCGAGCGCTCGCGTGCCGACCGACCACGATGAGATGACGCGGATGCATCACCGCACGTGCCGCGATGGGATCCACGACGTGCAGGAGATGGATCGGCGCGTCCGCCTGCACGTCCTTCGCGATGTGGACGACGGCGCCGTCGTACATGAAGGCGGTGTTGAGCGCGGTGAAGCTCTGATCGTCGAACGTCGCGATCTTCGAGAGATGCCGCTCGAGCAGATCCGGAGCCTCGCGCCACGCTTGCGCGAGGTCCATCACACGAATCCCCGAGGGCAGCGTCGCCATCGTGGAGAGGTTCGGCGCGTGTCGGCCGTTCACGAACACGATCGTGGGCCAGTCCACGCGTCCGAACACGAACGGCGCGAGATCGGCGGCCCGCACCTCCCCCGACGCGGCTTCGAGCGGATGGAATTCCGCCTCCGCGATCGGGGCCACGCTCGTGAAATGCCAGTCCTCGTTGCGCGGCGTGGGGAAGCCCAGCTCGGCGAAGCGCGCGATGGCGGCGCGGCGCAGGCGCGGCACCCAGGAGGGGCCGACGCCTCCGCCATTCGACGCGAACGTCTCGAAGTCGGTCAGGTAGATCTGCTGCGTCATGCCGGCTGCGGTTCCGTCACCCAGTCGTAGCCTCGCGCCTCGAGCTCGACGGCGAGCTCCTTGCCGCCGGACTTCACGATGCGCCCGCCGGCCAGCACGTGCACACGGTCCGGCACGATGTAGTTGAGCAGGCGCTGATAGTGCGTCACGACAACGGTCGCGTTATCGGGCCGCCGGAGCTGATTCACGCCGTGTGCCACGATGCGCAACGCGTCGATGTCGAGCCCGGAGTCGGTCTCGTCGAGAATCGCGAGCTTCGGTTGCAGCACCGCCATTTGCAGGATCTCGTTGCGTTTCTTCTCCCCGCCGGAGAAGCCCGTATTCACCGAGCGGCTGAGCATGGAATCGTCCATGTCCACCAGCTTGAGGCGCTCTTCCATGACCTGAAGGAAGTCGAGCGGATCGACCTCCTCCTCGCCACGTGCCTTGCGCAGCTCGTTGTACGCCGAGCGCAGGAAGTAGGCGTTGGAGACGCCGGGAATCTCGACGGGATACTGGAAGGCGAGGAAAACGCCCGCCTGCGCGCGCTCCTCGGGCTCCATGGCGAGCAGATCCCGTCCCTCGTAACGCACCTCGCCGGCGGTGACGTCATAGGCCGGGTGACCGGCGAGCACCTGCGCGAGCGTGCTCTTCCCCGACCCGTTAGGCCCCATGACCGCGTGCACTTCCCCGGCGTTGACCGTGAGGTCAATGCCGCGGAGGATCTCGTTGCCGTCGACCGAAGCGTGAAGGTTCTTTATCTCGAGCATTGGTGGATTTAGTCAAGTAGAATGCGGAATGCGGATTGCGAATGTGACTAGTGAATCATGATTATCCGCATTCCGCATTCCGTATTCCGGATTCATCCCACACTTCCTTCCAGCGTGATCCCTAGTAGCTGCTGGGCTTCAAGGGCGAACTCCATCGGCAGCTCCTTGAAGACCTCACGGCAAAAGCCGCTCACGATCATCGACACCGCGTGCTCGGCCGACAGGCCGCGCTGCTTGCAGTAGAAGATCTGATCTTCGCCGATCTTCGACGTCGACGCTTCG
>DASRHU010000183.1:0-12295 GCA_035650335.1 Gemmatimonadaceae bacterium
CAGCGTGCGAATCATCTCGAGCCCCGTGCGATCGCCGACGTGCGCCAGTCGCGGATAGCGATGCCCACCGAAGTTGCGCTGGAGGATGCGCCCATCAGGCGTGCGATCGAACAGCGCACCCCAGGCCTCGAGCTCGCGCACTCGGTCGGGGGCTTCCTTCGCGTGCAGCTCGGCCATGCGCCAGTTGTTGAGATACTGGCCACCACGCATGGTGTCGGCGAAGTGCACTCGCCACGTATCACGGTCATCCACATTCGCCATCGCAGCGGCGACTCCGCCCTCGGCCATGACGGTGTGGGCCTTTCCGAGCAGCGACTTGCACACGACGCCGACGCGGGCCCCCGTACTTGCCGCCTCTATGGCGGCGCGCAGCCCGGCCCCGCCCGCCCCGATGACCAGAACATCGTGCTCTACGGTGTCGAACTGGGACATCAGATGAGCCTCCAGTCCGTCCAGACTCCCATCGAGCACAGCCTCACGTAAATGTCGGCGAAGGCAACACCGATGAGGCTCATCCACGCCCACCGCATGTGGCGGCCGTTGAGGCAGGTCACGCACGCGTACGCGGAACGTCGGACCGGCTTGCCCGACATCTGGTCGAGGTGACCGCCAACGACATGGCGCAGCGAGTGGCAGCCGAGCGTGTAGCCGGTGAGCAACACGACGTTGAGCGTGAGCACGAGCGTGCCGATGCCGATCCCAAACTCGGTGCGTCCAGTCGCCGGGTCGGCGAACCAGAGCGCCTTGTACACGTCGTAGGTGAGGATGCCGAGGAAGACCAGAGCGATGTACAGGAAGTACCGGTGGACGTTCTGCAACACCAGCGGCAGTGTCTTCTCTCCCCGGTAGGATTTCCGCGGCTCTCCCACGCTGCATGCGGGCGGGTCAGCCCAGAACGCCTTGTAGTACGCCCCGCGATAGTAGTAGCAGGTGAATCGAAAGAGGGCTGGGAAGGGAAGGATGATCAGCGCGGGAGAGAATGGGAGCCACGCGGGCCACCACCCTGGTTGCGGTCCGAGCCACGCGTGCGCCGGATCGCCGAAGATCACGGGGGAGTAAAAGGGCGAGAGGTACGGCCCGTATGTGTAGTGGGCGTTCTGGAAGGCGGCCCAGGTGGCGTAGATAAGGAAAGCGGTGAGGACGGCCAGCACGATCGCGGGCTGTACCCACCAGACATCGCGCCGAAGCGTCTGGAGGAAGCCTCGTCGGGCGATGGGGAGCGGAGAGGACGTCATTAGGGGATCGCGGGGTGCGGGTGTCGAGGTCGGGGAAGGTGGTGAACGCCGGCTCAACGCTCAAGGGGAAACCAGGCGAGAATGCGGAATGCGGAATCCGGATGGTGGTGCGGTTGATCCGCATTCCGGATTCCGCATTCCAGGCGGCCCCGAGAGGAGTTAACCCCCGAAAAACCCCATCGAGATTCGAGGCAAGCCCGATTAACTTTCGGGGGCCAGAGATCGGCCGCCACGCTCTCGAGTTTCGACGTCGCGACCGATCTCTTCGCATTCATCCCCCTGGAGTCTGGAGAGGCGATGTCACGTTCGCTCGTCCGTCAGATTGGGCTCGCGGCCGGCGCATTGGCGACGATCGTCACTACCGTTTCCGTCGTGCGACCGGTGTACGCGGGCCGCACCCCGGTAGTCAGCCGTCTCCTCGCTGAGAGCTGGCGGGATTCCGCGCACGCGCGCGCTCCGTGGATCGTGGACACCACCGATGCGGTCCTGGCGACGCCGCAGTTCGAGGCCGATCAGCGCGCCTTCGCCGAGGACCTCCTCGCCACCGGTCAGGTGGATGAGACCAGGGCGGCCGAGCTCGCGTCGTTCGCCGTGCGCGAAGCGTATCTTCGACGGGTGCCGCCGGCGCTCGTCTTCGGCGTCATGCTCACCGAGAACCGCTCGCTGAAATCGACCGCCCGCTCGAACGTGGGTGCCGTCGGCCTGATGCAGATCCACGCCCCGGCGTGGAAGCGCAGCCTCGGCAAGCTGTTCGGGACGAATCTGCGCGACGATGAGACGAACCTCCGGTACGGGGTGTTCATCCTGAGCCACTACCTGCGCCGTGCCCGCGATCCCATGGGGAGTGGGGAGGCCTGGCGGTACGGGCTCCTTCGCTACAACGGCTGCGTCCGCGGCACGAACACGCCGAGCTGCCACGGCTATCCCGACATCGTGCGGGCACGGGTCGAGGAATATGCCCGAGCGCTCTGCGCGGACGGCGATTTCGATTCGTGCGTGAGGCAGCCGCTGCACCTGACGCTCCGCGAGGATGCCGAGAACGCCGATCAGTCCCTGCGCGCCGCGGCGGCGATCACGCGGTAGCGCGCTCAGGTTCGCGGCTTGATGAGCAGCGAGTCGCCGGAGCGAATGCGATCGTTGGCCATCGAGTTCAGCGCCCGTAAACGCTCCGGCGTAGTGCCATAACGAGCGGCGATCGTCCCGAGCGCCTCTCCACGCCGCACGACGTGCCAGATGGGTTGCCGCGCGCTCTCGACCGCGGCCAGTCGCGCCAGCCGGATTGCCTCGGCGTCCTCGTGCATGCGTCGCTGTGCGACGGACAAGTCCGAGATCACCGCCTGTACGCGACTCCACTGATCCGGTCGGGCGGCCCAACGCTCGCGGACGTCTCGTGCGCGCACGGTCACACCGCGAGAGAATCCGAACATCGCGCCCCCGGTGTCGACGCGAACCGTCGTATCCTTGGGGAGGTCTCGTATCGTCGGGAGGGTGGTCTCCGCCTCGCGCGTGAGCGGGTCGGGTGGCGTGAGCGTCAGCAGGAGCAGACGACGATCCGTGGACGCGAGGATGGCGTGCGTCGATCGAAAGTACGATAGCGGACTCCTCCAGTAGAGGAACGCGCTGGCGAGCACCTTCTCGCCCGGCTCGAGTGCGTACGTGGACAGCTCTCGCGTGAGCGTGGACCGGGCGGCGACCGGATCGAGGTGTCGCTGCCACAGCGCGTATCCACCGCCGAAGAAGAGCAACACGAAGCCGAGAATGACGCCGATGGCGGTGACCGCACGGCTGCGCCTGCGCCGTGATGGCGTCATCGGCGCGCCGCGCGGCGCGGTATCGTCGAGCATCACGTATTCGACTTCTGTCATCCTCGAGAAATCCAGGGCTCCGCGCGCCGTTAACTTCAAAGACCTCGGGCCAGGGCCAAGGGCCAGGGGCCATGGGGCGGGTCAGCGACCGCCGTTATCCGTCACCCTTTCCCTGGCTCCTGGCCCGTGGCCCTTGGCCCTGTGAGATCCGACGTCCTCGAAGTTCGTTCAAGCCCGCTTACGAAGCAATGACAAGGCCAATCGAAACGCCCCCTTTCGAGATACGGCGTTCGCGAATCCAGGGTCGTGGAGCGTTCGCCACCCGCCGCATCCGCAAAGGGGAGCGCATCATCGAATACACGGGCGAGCGCATCTCGAATGCCGAGTCCGACCGGCGGTACGATGACGACCGGATGCGACGGCACCACACGTATCTGTTCACGCTGACGCAGCGCACGGTGGTGGATGGCGGCGTGGGAGGGAACGCGTCGCGATTCATCAATCACTCGTGCGACCCGAATTGCGAGGCCGTCATCGAGGACGGGCGTATCTGGATCGAGGCCGTGCGCACGATTCCCAAGGGAGGCGAGCTCACGTACGACTACCAGTACGAGCGGACGAGCGCCGACGACGAGGCGGACGAGAAGAAGTATCCCTGCCACTGCGGGGCCGCGAAGTGCAGGGGAACGATTCTGCTGCCACGCCGGAGGAAGCGACGTCGGCGGAGATGATCCTCGAGCACTCTGATCACGCCGGGCACGTTCAGCAGCTCTGACGGCAGACGTACAGAACTCTTACAACGCGTCGAAGACCGCCAGGCATCTTCGTGGTGTCTCTTGTATACGCGGGCGGATGCAGCGCCCGCGCACCTCGACCCCGGAGGCGCCCATCGATACGCTTGGTCCGTTCGAAGTGATCACGCTGGCGGCGCCGGCGCTGGCGCTGGCGGTTTCCTGGACGATCGAGATGTGGAGGCGCGCGCTGATCGCGCGCGCGGAGCACCTGGCGCGGCGGGCGATGGAGCTGGAGCGACGGCTCAATGACGCGCACGGGGAGCTCCATCAGTGGGAGCGGCGGGCGACGTCGGCCTCCTCCGCGCTCACCGATGTCTCCGCGGCTCTCCCCTGGGACACCGTGACGGCGGAGCACCGCATCGCGCGACTCGCCGAGGATCTCCGGGAAGCGCTCACCGACAATGCCGCGCAGCATATGCGGCTGGTGCGGGCGGCGGCGTGGACCACACGGCACGCCGTGCGTGCGAGCCCCGTGGCGCGCGAACGTAGTGCGTGACGGACCCCCGGGCGGGGAAGTGCGTCCCGGTGCCGGGCGGTTCGTCACTCGAGGCGTGCGGGTCGTCCCTGGGTCTTTGCGGGCCTGCGCGCCATCGCGCATGGTCTCGCCTCCGCATGGCCCGGCGCGCCGCACCGATCCTGACGACATGATGACGTCCCCCGTTCCGCCTCGCCTTTCCCCTCCGGGGGCACCGACCAATCCCGGCGGACAGCGATTCGCGCGGGCGCGAGGACGTCAGCGTCCGCATGCGTGGGTGGCAGCCGTGGGCATCTGGGCGGCGCTGGGACTTGCTTCGGTCGCGTCCCGACCACTTCCCGATGCGATCGCCGCCAGCGGGTCGGCGGCTCGGGTGGTCTATCACCTCGTCCACATCCTGACGTTAGGCGCACTCACCGGCGCCGTCATTTGGGTCGCGCGACGAACGGATGGGTGGCGGCTCTGGTCACGCCTCGCGCTGCACCTCGCGATGGCGTCGATCTTCGCCGCGCTCGTGGCCGCGTTCGGATCGATGGCCATCGACCCCGGGCGGTCGTCCGTTGGCGGCCCCTTCTCGCTTCCTACGTTCGAGCTCCACTTCCTCGCCTACTTCGTCGTGCTTGCCGTCGCGCACGCGATCGATTTCGTCGCATGGCGCCGCGACCAGCGGGTGGAAGAAGCCCGGCTGGCCACGCACTCCGCGCGCCTCGAGGCGCAGCTCGCTCGCACGGAGCTCCAGATCCTGCGGAGCCAGCTCGACCCGCATTTCCTCTTCAACGCGTTGCACGTGATCTCGGAGCTGGTCCACGTCGATCCGCAGCGTGCGGATCGCATGGTCGCGCGTCTCGGGGATCTGCTTCGCATGTCGGCGTCGCTCGCCCGCTCCGCCGACGTACCGCTTCGCGACGAGCTCGCCTTCGTGAATGCCTATCTGGAGATCCAGGAGGCCCGCTTCGGCAAGCGGCTGCGCGTCATTCGTCAGGTCGATCCCGCCACGCTCGACGCCGCCGTTCCGAGCCTTCTCGTGCAACCGCTCGTCGAGAACGCCATTCGCCACGGCACATCCCGGTGTGCCAGCGGTGGGCAGCTCGAGATCGTCACGCGTCGCGCCGGCTCCTCGCTCGTCATCGAAGTGCTCGACAATGGACCGGGCCTGCCCGCCGACACCCCGCCTGACGAGGGGATTGGCGTCGGCCACACGCGGGCGCGCCTCGATCAGATGTACGGCGACGAAAGCTCACTCGAGCTCGAGCCGAGAGCGAATGGCGGCACCATGGCCAGAGTACGACTCCCCTTCTCACGCATCGCCCAGCGCGAGGGGGGCCGTGTCGTGGTCGATCGCGAGGTGGCGCTGTGACGCTTCGCGTGCTGATCGTGGACGACGAGGAGCTTGCGCGTCAGCGCTTGCGGCGCCTGCTCGAGGTCGAAGACGACGTCGAGGTCGTCGGTGAAGCGAGCGACGGCACGCAGGCCGTCGAATCCATCCGCGCGTTGGGACCGGACCTCGTTTTCCTCGACGTGCAGATGCCGGAGGTCGACGGCTTCGCCGTGCTCGACCGCCTGCGTCCCGACTTGTCGCCGGCGGTCGTGTTCGTCACCGCCTACGATGACTACGCGCTGCGCGCCTTCGACGTGCACGCCGTGGACTACCTGCGCAAGCCGTTCGACGCGACTCGCTTCAAGGAGGCGTTCTCTCGTGCGAGACGACGCCTCGCCGGAGCGGAGGCGGAGGACCGCGTTCGGCGGCTCGAAGCCCTCCTCGCCCAAATCAGCGCGCGCCCGCAACGCTCGCGCGACCGGCTCATGGTGCGCTCGGACGGCCGCCTCTATTTCATCCGCATCGACGACATCGATTGGATCGAGGCCGCCGGGAACTACGTCAAGCTTCATGTCGGACGAGACACGCATCTCATGCGCGAGACGATGGCCGGGATCGAGAAGATGCTCGATTCGTCACGGTTCCTTCGCATCCATCGTTCGGCGATCGTGAATCTCGACCGTGTCCGGGAGATGCAGCCGTGGTTCTCCGGTGAGTACACGGTGATTCTCCGCGACGGAACGCAGCTCCGTCTGAGCCGTGTCTACCGCGACCGGCTCGAGAGCTGGATGCACGGCCCTCCAGCATAACAGCTGGTCCCAGGGCGTCGGGCCTCCTCCCGGCCCACGCGCGACTCATCACAATTTCGTTGTCGCCTCGCCTCCCCGCGCTGAACATCGGCGGGAACATCCTTTCATGCACTCCCACCATGGTCGAGGAGGGGAAATGCAAGGGACTTTCCGTCTGTTTGCTTTGGTGGTGGCGGCCGTCGTACCGCTTTCCGCGGCGGTGGCACAGGACGGAGCGACCATTACCGGTCGCGTGACGAGTGAGGCCGGTGTCCCGCTCGCGTCGGCGAGCGTTTTCGTCGATGGCCTGAGCATCGGCGCGCTCACACGGGAAGACGGAGTGTACAGCTTCGTCGTCCCGGCGGGGCGCGTGCAGAACCAGTCCGCGACGCTCACCGCCCGCCTGCTCGGCTACAAGGCGATGACCGTTCCGATCACGCTCTCGAGCGGAACGATCACCCAGGACTTCCGGCTGGCGCCGAACCCGTTGCGGTTAGGCGAGGTCGTCGTGACGGGCGCTGGCACCGCGACGCAAGCCGAGAAGCTCGGCAACGTGCGGAACGCGGTCGCGGCCGAGGACATCGTCAAGTCGAACGAAGCGAACGTGGTGCAGGCGCTGGCCGCGAAGGCGCCAAACGTGGAGGTCACGCAATCGTCAGGCGAGCCCGGGGCGTCGTCGTACATACGCATTCGCGGGCAGCGGACCGTCACCGGTGGTGCACAGCCGCTCTTCGTCGTCGATGGCGTTCCCATCGACAACTCGAGCTTCTCGACCTCCAACTTCAACCCGATCGACGAGCTCGGCACGGGGGAGATCTCCGGCACGACGCAGAACAACCGCGCCGTCGATCTCAACCCGGCCGACATCGAGAGCGTCGAGATCCTCAAGGGGCCGGCGGCGGGCGCCATCTATGGCGCCCGCGCGGGGCAGGGCGTCGTGCTCATCACCACCAAAAAGGGGCGCGCGGGACAGACGAGGTACTCATGGCGATCCTCGGTCGCTTTCGACGACGTCGCCAAGACGTACCCGCTGCAGACGCGATACGGCGTCGGCCGGTTCGGCGCGTCCGCGCTGCCCTGCGACAACATCGACAAGACGACGTGCTTCCGAAGCTGGGGGCCGGACCTCCGCGCCGAGGGCAGGCCCGCGTTCGACCACTCGAACGAGGCGTACGACACCGGGAGCACGTGGGACAACACGATGACGGTGTCCGGCGGATCCGAGCGTACCACCTTCTACCTCTCCCTCGGCCGCACCGATCAGGACGGGGTGTTCATCGGGCCGCACAACGAGTTCGAGCGCACGACCGTGCGTCTCAACGCATCGCATCGGCTGACGGATCGCCTGACGGTGTCCGGGAACGTCGCCTACGCGGACACGCGCGGCCAGTTCATTCAGCGCGGCAACAACGTCAACGGGCTCCAGCTCGGTCTCCTCAGGACGCCGCCCGATTTCAACAACTTCCCGTACCTGGATCCGGTGACGGGACTGCACCGCTCGTTCCGGCTGCAGAATCCCTCCCCCCTGTCGGGGAGCGACTCGCGCGGATTCGACAATCCGATCTTCGTGCTGCACGAGCCGCTGAATCAGGCGCAAGTGGGTCGTACGTTCGGGAACGTGAACGCCGAGTGGATCCCCGCGACGTGGTTGCGAGTGAACTACACGCTCGGCGCTGATTACGCGACGGACGAGCGGCTCGAAGGCGCGCCGCAGGCGTCCTCGGACGTCTCGGCCGGCGGCCGCGTGACCGAAGGGAGCATCACCAACTTCGAGCTCGACCACAACCTCACCGGCACGGCGAGCTGGACGCTCTCTCCGTCCATCGCCGGAACGTTCACGTTAGGCCAGAACCTCAGCGTCTCGAACAACCGGCAGCTGTCGGTGGTGGGCCGCACCCTGGTCGCCCCGCGGCCGTACCGGCTCTCGAATACCGTCAATCGCGATCTGCCGATCGACGTCGTCACCAACATCCATCGCGAGTCCTACTTCGGGCAGGCGACGATCGACCTGTTCGATCAACTCTACCTGACCGCGGCGGTCCGCAACGATGGATCCTCGACGTTCGGGAGCGAGGATCAGCGCAACTGGTTCCCCAAGGGGAGCGTCGCGTGGACCTTCACCAACTATCTCGGCCAGCAGCCGTGGGTCACGTTCGGCAAGCTGCGCGTCGCGTACGGTGAGGCCGGGACCGAGCCACTCCCGTATTTCACGTCGGACATCTTCAACAGCGGCTCGATCCTGCTGACGCCGATCTCGCAGGGCACCGGTCTCTCGCCGAGTCAGGGGGGACGTGGCGGCCTGTACTCGTGGATCGTGAAGGCGGCTGATCGCCTTCGCCCCGAGCGCACGAAGGAGTTCGAAACGGGCTTCGACCTCGGGCTGTACCGCGACAAGGCCGACCTCAGCTTCACGTTCTACAACGCGATCACGTCCGACGTCATTCTGCTGACGCCGCTGGCGACCTCCACGGGATACTTCACCCAACCGCAGAACTCGGCGGAGTTCCGCAATCGCGGATACGAGGTCGCGCTCAACGTTCGCCCGGTGACCACCGAGAATCTCGCGTGGGACGTCGGGCTCCAGTGGGCGCGGAACCAGAGTCTGGTGACCCAACTGGATGCGGCAACGTTCATCCCGCTCGACGGCGTGAGCACCATCACGCCGTACAACGTCGCGATGGAAGGGCATCCGGTCGGCGTGTTCTACGACTTCGGGTGGGTTCGATGCGGGATCAGCCCGAACGGGATGGATGCGGCGATTCGCGGCGTCGACCTCGCGACCGTGTGCGCGGGCCAACCACACGGTGCTGCGTACATCGCGGCCAACGGCTTCCCGGTCGGTGATCCGAATCAGCGCGTCGTCGGCGACCCGAATCCGGACTGGTCGGGCAGCGTCCGGAGCGGATTCCGGTACGGGAAGTGGCAGTTCTCCGGCCTCGTCGACATCCGCAAGGGTGGCGACATCTACAACGGAACGCGCGGGGCGCTGTACAGCTACGGCACGCACAAGGACACGGAGATCCGCGCGACGTGCGACGGCGAGACGTGCACCGGAAACGAGAAGGTCTTCGGGCGCAACGGCTGGTTCGATGGTCCGGTGGTCGGCCCCGGCGCCGGTGTCGCGGTGCCGATCGGGGAGAACTGGTATCGCCAGGGACTCGGCCCGTGTCCGTTCTCGAACAACTCCGAGGCGTGCATCGAGGACGGCTCCTACGTGAAGCTGCGCGAGCTCTCGGTTGGCTACACGTTCGACGCAGGGTGGGTGCGCCGGGCGCTGGGCCTAACGAGCCTCGATCTGCGGGTGGCCGGGCGGAATCTCAAGACGTGGACCGATTACTCCGGCTACGACCCCGAGACCAACCTCGGCGGCGCGATTCAGAACACCCGCGGCATGGACTACTTCAACATGCCGCAGACGCGCTCGTTCGTCATCACGTTCAACCTGAACCGCTGACCGCCAATGAGGACGACACCAATGAGACGACTCGTCGTGATCGCGCTCGGCGGCCTCCTTGCCGTCGGCGCCGCCGGTTGCACGGATTTCCTCACGAAGGATGGAATCGGAAGCGACAAGGACCCGAACAACCCGCGCGAGGCGACCCGCGATCAACTGTTCGTCGCCGCGCAGGCGGCGCAGTTCGGAATGCAGGAAGCGAACATTGGGATGATGGCCTGCCTCTTCATGCAGCAGTGCGGCGGCGTGGGCGGTCGCTTCGTGCAGTTCCGCGGGTGGTACTTCTTCAGCGAGGTGGACGCGAATTCGGACTTCATCCAGCTGTACAGCGGCGGAGGCCTACTCGACCTTCGTCGCATTCAGGAGATCTCGGAGGAGAACGGCGACCGCGTGTACGCGGGTGTCGCGAAAGTCCTCGAGGCCATGCTCATTGGACTGGGCGCCGACGTGTTCGGAGACATTCCCTATCGCGAAGCGGCCCAGTTCGAGACGATCAAGCACCCGGCGTTCGATCCGCAGGCGCAGGTCTACGCTGACGTCCAGGCGCTGCTCACCGAGGCCATCGCCGACATCGAGAGCGGTGAGGGAGATGGTCCAGCGCCCGCGTTCGACCTCGTATACCGCGCCGACTTCGACAAGTGGGTGGACGCGGCGTACACGCTGAAGGCGCGCTTCTACCTGCACACGGTCGAGCAGCCGAACAACGGCATCAGCATCACCGCCTATCAGAACGCCATCGCCGCCGCGACGAACGGAATCAGCTCGTCGGCGAATGACTGGCGCGCGTTCCATGGCAGCGCCACCTCCGAACGCAACATCTGGTACCAGTTCTCTCAGACGACGTTCGGGCAGGACATCGTCGCCGGCAAGCCGCTCGCTGACCTCATGGTCGCGCGCAACGACCCACGCCTCGACGATTACTTCGGGCTCAACGCGAACGGCGGCTACGGCGGATACGACGCGCCGACCGACGGTCCGGCCGATCAGGACGAGATTTCGCCATTCACGGGGAGCTTGCGCAACGTGCCGAACTTCCGGCAGCCGCTGATCACCTGGGAGGAAAACCAGCTCATTCTCGCCGAGGCGAAGCTCATGACGCAGGACGCCGCGGCGGCGCAGCCGCACCTGGATGCCGTGCGAGCGGCCAACGGGCTCGGCTCGGTTCCGGCAACGCTCGAGAACATCATTCTCGAGAAGTACGTGGCGCTCTTCCAGAACATCGAGGTGTGGAACGACTACAAGCGCACGTGCTTCCCGCGACTCACGCCGGTGCCCGACGCCGACTTTGGGCACGGCTTCGGCGATGAGGTTCCCGGACGGCTCTTCTACGGCTCGACGGAAATGAGCGCGAACCCGAACACGCCCTCGGTCGCATCACAGTTGGCGAACGGCGGCGTGGCGGGCGGACGCCCGGGAACCGGGGGATTCCGCAATCCGAACGATCCGAATGCGTGTCCCTAACCCCAAACGAGGAATGAGGACAAGGGACCGAGGAATTCCATTGAATAGCTTCTCATCCGATCGAATTCCTCGGTCCTTCGTCCTCGTTCCTCATCGAACTTCAATCATGCGCGTTCTCACGACCACGGTCTTGACTCTTCTCGCCGCCGGGTGTCACCGGTATGAGCCGGTAACAGCCGCGACCGTGGCCAGGGGCGCGGACGTCGCGGTGGCCCTCACCGACTTCGGCACCGCCAACCTCGGGCGGTTGTTAGGCATGGGCGTTGGGACGGTGGAGGGGAATCTCGTCACCCTCTCCGACAGCGCGTTCACGGTGGCCGTGCAGCTCGTCAGGCAGCGAAATGGGGTCGAGACGCCCTGGCGCGGTGAGCAGGTGACGATTCCGCGCGCCGATGTGGCCGAGATTCGCCAGCGACGGTTCTCGCGAGGCAAGAGCGCGCTTGCCACGGCCGCCGTCATCGCGGCGGCCGTCGGTGCGGTGGAGGCGTTCATCGGGACCGGGGCCGCCGGCCAGCCTCCCGGCGGTGCCGGGGGTGGGGGGCCGCGCTAGGCTCCAGGCATCAAGAACCCAGGGGGGCATCACGGATGACACGGATTGGACTGTAACGGCCTGATCGCTCCGGGCGCCGATCACTCTCCCCGCGCAGGTCCAAAGCAGCTTTTGTTGTCGCGCGAGGAGGGTTTAATGCGCCAGGAACGAATCCGCAGCATCCGCCCCATCCGCCTCATCCGTGTAGGCCCTCTGTTCTTGATGCCCGTTCAGGCGGGCCGGCTGGCATCAAGAACGGAGGGGCGATACGGATGAGGCGGATTGGGCGGATGCTGCGGATCGCTCCTGGTGCATTGAACCTTCTCTGCGCGACAACAAAAAAAAGCTGCCTTGGGACTGCGCGTGGTGAGTAATCGACACTTGGAGCGATCAGGCCGTTGGGTCTTGATGCCAGCTAAGCCATGAGGACTACCCG
>DASRHU010000184.1:0-2086 GCA_035650335.1 Gemmatimonadaceae bacterium
CGCGTCGTCTACGGCGCACGCATCTCGCTCTCGATCGCCTTGCTGGCGGTCGCCGTGTCGATCACCGTGGGCACCACGTATGGCGCGATCGCCGGATACATCGGAGGGCGCACGGACGCGATCATGATGCGCGTCATCGACGCGCTGCTGTCGATCCCCCGCATTCTCATCCTGCTGGCGATTCTCGCGCTGTGGGGTCGCGTCTCGCTCGGCGCGCTCGTGCTCATCCTCGGTCTCACCGGGTGGTTCGGCACGAGCCGCCTCGTACGCGCACAGGTGCTGGCGCTGAAGGCCGAGGACATGGTGCTCGCCGCGCACGCGCTCGGCGCCCGCGGTCGGCGAATTCTCGGGCGGCACATTCTCCCCGGGGTGACGTCGACCATCGTCGTCGCGGCGACGCTCGGCATCGGCAACGTCATCACCCTCGAGGCCGGACTCTCCTTTCTTGGGGTCGGCGTTCGGCAGCCGACGGCGAGCTGGGGCAACATCATCTCCGACGCGTCCGCCAACTACGCCGGGCTGTGGTGGATCTCCCTTTTTCCGGGGCTCGCCATCGTCTTGACGGTGATGGCGTTCAACATCGTGGGCGACGCCTTGCGGGATGCGCTCGATCCGAGGGAGATTCAGCCCGCATGACGGCCCCCGACCCTCGGCCCCAGGCCCTCCTCACCGTTCGCGATCTCAGGACGTACTTCCACACCGACGCTGGTATCGCGCGCGCGGTCGATGGGGTCTCGTTCGATGTGATGCCGCGCGAAACCATTGGGATCGTTGGCGAGTCGGGGTGCGGCAAGTCGGTGACGTCGCTCTCGATCATGCGGCTCATCCGCCCACCGGGAGTGATCGAAGCCGGCAGCCGGGTCGAGCTCGAAGGACGCAACCTGCTCGAGCTTCCCGAGCACGAGATGCGTCGCATACGGGGGAATCGAGTGGCGATGATCTTCCAGGAGCCGATGACATCGCTCAACCCCGTTTTCACGGTCGGCGAGCAGATCGCCGAAGTCGCGCGCGTCCACGCGAACGCGTCGCGCCGTGAGGCGTGGGACCGTGCCGTCGAGATGCTTCAGCTCACCGGGATTCCCTCGCCCGCCGAGCGTGCGAAGGAGTATCCGCACCAGCTGTCCGGGGGAATGCGCCAGCGCGTCATGATCGCGATGGCGCTCATGATGAATCCTTCGCTGCTCATCGCCGACGAGCCGACCACCGCGCTCGATGTGACGATCCAGGCGCAGATCCTCGAGCTGCTCCAGCAGATTCAGGAGCGGTTCGCGATGTCGATCATCCTCATCACCCACGATCTCGGTGTCATCGCCGAGATGGCGCAGCGCGTGCTCGTCATGTACGCGGGTGAGATCGTCGAGCAGGCCTCGGTGGGCGATCTGTTCGCGCACCCTCACCACCCGTACACCGAGGGCCTGCTCGCCGCGATGCCGACGCTCGGCGCCGCGCGAACCCGTCTCGCCGTCATTCCGGGGACGGTGCCCGCGCCCACACGCTGGCCCCCCGGATGCCGGTTTCACGACCGGTGTCCTCATGCATGGGAGCGACCGGAGCGCGAGCATCCTCCGCTGTTCGAGGTCGGCCCGTCTCACTGGTCGCGCTGCTTCCTCGCCGAGGAGCCGGATCGTCGCCGCGTAATCACGCGATCAGAGGATCGCGTGGGAGAAACGCGGTGAGCACCTCCCTGCTCTCCGTTCGCGACCTCGTCAAGCACTTCCCGATCACTCGTGGGGTGTTCGGACGCACCGCCGGACACGTGCGCGCCGTCGACGGCATCTCCTTCGATGTGAAGAGTGGAGAGACTCTTGGTCTCGTTGGCGAATCGGGCTGCGGCAAGACGACGGCGGGACGCGCCATCCTCCGGTTGATCGAGCCGACGTCCGGACAGGTCACGTTCGATGGAACCGACGTGCTCGCCCTCGACGCCGCGCGCCTGCGCGCGCTTCGACGCCAGATGCAGATCGTGTTTCAGGATCCGTTTTCATCGCTCAATCCGCGCATGACCGTCGGGGCGATCGTGCGCGAGGGACTGACGATACATCGGATCGCGGAGGGGGCGGCCGCACAGGCGCGTGTCAAGCAGCTC
>DASRHU010000185.1:0-17995 GCA_035650335.1 Gemmatimonadaceae bacterium
TCGCGTTGATCGATGCTCTCGCCGGCGGCCGCGCGCCTGGCGAGATCCCGGGACTCGTCAGGCGCGAGGGGTCGGCGAGCCGCCTCATCCCGCCGGGCGGGGATGCCAGCCTCGACAGTTTGCCACACGTGCGAATGCACGATTGGCTCGACCTCGGCGCCTATCAGCGGCATGGCGCGACGGTACCCATCCAGACGAAGCGAGGCTGTGTCTTCCGCTGCGTGTACTGCACGTACCTCAACGTCGAGGGCTGGGGATACCGCCTTCGCGATCCCGAATCGGTCGCCGACGAGATCGAGTCGCTGCGTCTCGAGGCAGGGGTGCGCCGCTTCGAGTTCGTCGATTCGACGTTCAACTCCCCGCCTCGCCACGCGATCGCGGTGTGTGAGGCGATCGTTCGGCGCGGACTCCACGTCCACCTCGATACCACGAACTTCACCCCTGCGTCCGCAACGCCCGAGCTCCTCGTCGCGATGCGCGCCGCCGGGTTTCGCTGGCTCGGTATCACCGCCGAGAGCGCGAGCGATGCCGTGCTCGCGCGACTCGAGAAGGGGTTCGACGCGGATCGCGTGCGCGACGTCGCGGAGCGCGTCGAGCGTGCGGGAATGCGCGTGCTCTGGATTTTCCTCGTCGGCGGACCCGGTGAAACGGTCCAAACGCTCGACGAGACCCTCCGGTTCGCCGAGTGGCGGCTCTCGCGCGGCGACGCGGCGTACGTGACGGTGGGGTTGCGCATCTACCCGGGGACAACGCTTCAACGCATCGCTGCCGACGAAGGCGTCGTCGAGGTGACCGATCCGCTGCTGACACCGCGGTTCTACTTTTCACCGGCGCTCGACCGCGATGTCGCGGTCGCGAGACTCCGGGAGGTCGCCGGTCGCCACCCGCGCTTCATGTTCTCGGCGGATTCCCGCTCCTCGCTCCTCCCCTACCTGACGCGGCTCGCCTCGTTTCTCCGGCTCCCGGGCCCGCACTGGCGGTACATGGGAACGTTTCAACGTGTCGTTCGGGCGACCACACGTCGCGCGCGACCGCGGCCGGTCCCCGCGTGAGCGACGCCGACGTCATCATCGTCGGAGGCGGGCCGGCGGGGGCGTCAACCGCCTACGCGCTCGCGCGCGCCGGTGTCGACGTGATGGTGCTGGATCGCGCGCGGTTCCCGCGTGCCAAACCGTGCGCGGAGTACCTGAGCCCCCAGGCGTCGAGAGTGCTGCACGACATGGGGGTGCTCGAGGAGATCGAGCGCCGCCGTCCCTCGCAGCTCGCTGGAATGACGGTCCGCGCTCCATCGGGACAGCGCCTTCGCGGTGATTTCGCGGCAAGCCATGGCTATCGTGGGTTTCGCGATCGTGGCCTCGCCATCCGTCGCCTCGTGCTCGACGCAATCATTCTCGATGCCGCGCGTCGCGCGGGCGCCCGGATCGTGGAAGACACTCGGGTCACCGATGTGCTTCGTGACGCGACGGGACGAGTGCGAGGTGTGTCGGCCTCCAGCGATGCGCGTGCTCGCGAGATCGTCGCCCCGCTTGTCGTCGGCGCCGATGGGCTGCGAACCGTGATCGGGCGGAGGCTGGGCCTGGTGCGCGCCGGCCGCTTTCCTCGACGGATCGCGTTCGTATCGCATTGGCGCGACGTCGGCGATGTCGGCGAGTACGGCGAGATGCACGTCGAGCGCGATGGCTACGTGGGCATCGCCTCCGTCGATGAGGGTCTGGTGAACGTCGCGATCGTCGCGCCTGCCTCACGAGCAGACATTGCCGGCGACCGTGATCGGTACGTGGCGTCGTGGCTCGGTCGGCGCCCTCATCTCGCCGACCGGTTCCGCCGCGCGACCCGCGTCTCACCGGTCGTGGCCACAGGGCCCTTCAGCGTGCGTGCGAAACGCGCGTGGGCACCTGGTGCCGTGCTGGTGGGCGACGCCGCCGACTTCTTCGATCCATTCACCGGTGAGGGCATTTACGCGGCGCTTCGCGGCGGTGAGCTGGCGGCGGCCGCGGTGAGGACGGCGCTCGAGCACGCGTCGCGTGATGACCCCTTGCGCGAGTACGAGCGAGCGCGCCGCAGGGAATTCGGTGGGAAGTGGATGGTCGAGCGGCTCGTGGGTATCGCCGTCGCATTTCCGCCGCTGATCGAGCGCGCTGCGGCTTCACTCGCGCGCCGAAAGGACCTCGCCGACCTGTTCGTCGGGGTGACCGGCGACTTCGTCCCCGCACGGGAGGTATTGCGTCCCTCGTACCTCCTGTCGTTGCTTTTCCCTTCTCTGGCCGGCTCCGGCACGGCAGCGACAACGCCATCCCCCGCGCACGAAGGCTGACCCGCATGCCGATCGACAGCGCCACGTTCCGAAGCGTACTCGGTCGCTTCGTCTCGGGCGTCACCATCGTCACTGCCCGCGACGCGGAGGGCGTGGATCACGGAATGACGGCGAGCGCGTTCTGCTCGGTGAGCCTCGAGCCGCCGCTGGTGCTCGTCTCCGTTGCGCGCGATGCGACGTTGCACCCTGTGCTGCTGGTGCAGGATGAGCTCGCGGTGAGCATTCTGACGGCATCACAGGAGGCCATTGCTCGCCGATTCGCCGAGAAGCTCAATGATCGATTCGACGGCGTGGGCTTTACCCGCGCGGTCACCGGCGCGCCACTCATCGAGGGAGCCCTGGCGCACATCGAAGGACGGATCGTGCATCGTCATCCGGGGGGAGATCACACGATCTTCGTCGCCGAGGTGCTGGCCGCGAGCGCGTCGATGGACGAGCCGCTGCTGTATTATCGCGGTGGGTACTCACACATGGCGCGGTAACGTGCCACTGCTGACACCGAGGCGACGGCACGGCCACGAGTATCTCGACGATCCCGTCATCAACGCGCGCGTCGCGGAGCGCTCGATGGCGGACGTCGCGCGCGCGAACGCCATGTTCGGAGGAGCACAGGCCGTGCTGACGGAGCTCGACGACCTGTTGCGCGGTCCATCCGCTAGATTCACGATGCTCGACGTGGGGACCGGTCTTGGCGACATCCCCGCTCGCGTCCGCGCGCTGGGAGTGCGGCGCGGCGTCGAGGTCTGCACGGTCGGGCTCGATGCGAGTGAGAGGCTCGCGGTGGCGGCCAACGGGAAGGCGCTTCCGGTCGTGCGAGCCGATGCCCGGTACTTGCCGGTCGCGGACCGCTCTTTCGACGTGGTCCTCTGCTCGCAGCTGCTTCACCACTTTCCCCGTGATGAGGGGCTCGGGTTGGTGCGAGAGCTCGATCGCGTGGCACGCCGTCGCATCATCATCAGCGACATCCGCCGCAGCTGGGTTGCTGCCGCCGGCATTTGGCTTGCTTCGTGGCCATTACGTTTTCACCCAGTGAGCCGGCACGACGGGGTCGTGTCCGTGATGCGAGGGTTCACCGCGAACGAGTTGATGGGCGTCGTGCATACCGCGGTGGGCGTCACCCCGCGCGTGCGGCGCCACCGGGGATTCCGGGTGACGGCGTCGTGGGAGCCAGCGCATCCGTGAAGGGAACGGATTTCGGGATGCGGGATATGTTGGATGTCAAGCGCAACGAGCCTGAGCGGCAATGAACCACCGAGACACAGAGAGCGCAGAGCGCTGCAAAGCGTGAATGGCTTTGGGACAACCTCGCATTTGAAGCTCTCTGTGCTCTCTGTGGCTCTGTGGTTCACGCAGTCAGGCTCGTGGCGCTACGGAGCCAGCCCAGGAGGAACGCCCTGATGCAACCGCTGTCGCTTCCGCCGATGCCCCGCGGTCGGCCGATGGAGACGCTCGATGAGCGTGTCGTGCGCGCCCCGGTGCGCACGATGTTCGGCATCGCGCGCGACGTCGAGCGTTGGCCGGCGTACCTCGCGCACTACCGCTGGGTGAGATTCCGCGATCGCGCGCCCGATGGCGGCGGCATCGTCGAGATGGCGGCGTGGCGCCCATTCGGCGTCGCGCGCTGGCCCACGTGGTGGCTCTCGGAGATGGCGGTCGACGAGAGTCGCCCCGCGATTCGCTTCCGGCACATCGGTGGCGTTACGAAGGGAATGGATGTGGAGTGGTCGTTCGAGGAGATCAGCATTGGGACGCGAGTGCGCCTCCTGCACGTGTGGGATGGGCCCCGGTGGCCGCTCGTCGGTGTGTTCGCCGCCACGGCCGTGATCGGGCCTGTCTTCATCCATGGCATTGCGTCGCGCACGCTCGCTGGGCTCGCGGCGGCCGCCGAGCGCGTGGCAGGGCGCGTGCAGTCCAATCCCGAATCACCCGTGGTTCGCTCTTCTGGAGGCGTGTGGTCGTAATGCAAAGGCGTCGCGTTGCGGTTACCGGGATCGGGGCCATCACCCCGATCGGCCTCGGCTCCGACGGATTCTGGCAGGGCCTTCGCGGCCAGCGTTCCGCGGTTCGCACCATCTCGCGGTTCGACCCGTCGCCATTCCGAAGCCACATCGCGGCGCAGGTGGATGACTTCGACGCCACCAACTTCATCGAGCGGAAACGTGCCCGCCGACTCGATCGGTTCGGTCAGTTCTCCGTCGCGAGCGCGCGGATGGCGATCGAGGACGCTGCCCTCGATCTCGCATCGGAGGATCGCGAGCGCATCGGCGCGATGATGGGGACCGCGCTCGGTGGCGTCGGCAACGCCGAGGAGCAGCTTGGCGTGTACTTGACGCGTGGCTTGAAGGACGTGGACGCCTCGCTCGCGCTCACCGTGTTCGGCGGCGCGGCGAGCTGCAACATCGCCATCGAGTTCGGCGTGCAGGGACCGAATCACACGAACGCGATGAGCTGCGCGTCGGGAACGATCGCGATCGGCGAGGGGTTTCGGCAGATTCGCGATGGCTACGCCGACGTGATGCTGTGCGGCGGCTCCGAGGCGCCGCTCTGGCCGCTCTGCTACGGAGCCTTCGCGATCATTCGGGCGATGTCCACGCGCAACGACGACCCGTCGAGCGCCTCACGCCCATTCGACAAGGATCGTGATGGCTTCGTCATGGGTGAGGGCGCGGCCGTCCTCGTCCTCGAGGAGTGGGAGCGCGCAGCCGCGCGCGGCGCGCGCATCTACGCCGAGATCTGCGGGTACGGCCTGGCGAACGACGCATACCACATGACGGCGCCACGCCCCGACGGCTCACAGGCTGCGCGCACGATGCGGCGCGCGCTCGAAGACGCGGGGCTCGACGCCGGCGAAGTGCAGTACGTGAACGCGCACGGCAGCTCGACCCCGCTCAACGATTCCACGGAGACGCTCGCCATCAAGCAGGTGTTCGGCGATCACGCGTATCGCCTCCAGGTGAGCGGCACGAAGGGCTACTATGGCCATGCCCTCGGTGCCTCCGGCGCGATCGAGGCGGCAATCTGCTCGCTGGCACTCACGAATGACTGGTTGCCGCCCACGGTGAACCTCGCCACGCCGGACGAGTCGTGCGACCTCGACTACATCCCGGCGGAGGGAAGAGCGGCGAGGGTGGAGCATCTGCTCACGAACTCGTTCGGATTTGGCGGGGTCAACGCCTCTCTTGTCATGAGGAGGGCGAGCTAGACTCGAGGTGGTCGAGGTAGTCGAGGTCGTCGAGGTAATCGAGGTAACTTCGTCAACGCGAGACGCAGTTACCTCGATCACCTTGACGACCTCGACCACCTCGAGCTCCTCACTTGCCCGCCTGCGGTGAACCCTGCATCGTCCCGCATGCCCTCCGTTGGACGGAGCGTCCCACGCAAGGATGCCCACGACAAGGTGACCGGAACCGCGAGGTACATCGACGACCTCGCGTTTCCCGGCATGCTGCACGCGCGAACGATTCGTTCGACCATCGCTCGCGGACGCATCCGCGACATTCGCCACGAGCTCGATGGCAACGGCTTTGTCGTCGCCGACTTCCGCGACATCCCCGGGCGCAACGCCGTTTCGGTCGTCGAGGACGATCAGCCACTCCTGGCCGAACGCGAGGTCCGGCATGTCGCCGAGCCGGTGCTCCTGCTCGCCCACGAAGATGCCGACGTGCTCCGGCGGGCGACGGTCGAGATCGATTACGTGCCTGACGAGCCGGTCCTGGACCCGTTGCGCTCCACGCAGGTCCACAAGTCGCTCCGCATCGTGAAAGGCGATGCCGAGGCCGCGATGCGGGACGCCGACGTGATCGTCGAGGGACAATACCGCACCGGGCATCAGGAGCAGCTCTACATCGAGCCGAACGGCGTCATCGCCGTTCCCGAGGGGGATGGCATTGCGGTCTACGGGTCGCTGCAATGCCCGTTCTACGTGCACAAGGCGCTGCGCGTCGTGCTTGGACTTCCGGCCGATCGCATTCGTGTCGTTCAGGCCGAGACGGGGGGCGGCTTCGGCGGCAAGGAGGAGTACCCGTCCGTCATTGCCGCCCACGCGGCCGTCCTCGCGCTGAAGGCACGGCGGCCGGTCAAGCTCGTGTACGACCGCCTCGAAGACATGCTCGCGACCACGAAGCGACATCCGTCCATCGTTCGGCATCGGACGGGCGTCATGCGCGACGGCCGTCTCGTCGCGATGCAGGTCGACATCCTGATGGACGGCGGCGCGTACGTCACGTTGAGCCCGGTGGTGCTGTCGCGCGGCGCGATCCACGCCGCCGGACCGTACCGATGTGACCACGTGCTCGTCGAGGCGCGCGCGGTGGCGACCCACACGCCACCTAACGGGGCCTTTCGCGGCTTCGGCGCGCCGCAGACGCAGTTCGCTCTCGAGGTGCACATGGAGCGGATCGCCGAGACGCTCTCCATGGATCCGGTTCGGTTGCGGGAGATGAACGCGCTGCGGCCGGGCGACACGACCGCCACCGGGCAACGCATGGAATCCGACTGCACCGCCCTCCAGGTTCTCCAGGAGGCGGTGAGTCGGTCGGACTTTCACGCGAAGCGCGAGCGTTACGCGGGGACGAATCGCGGGATCGGACTGTCACTCTTTTTCCATGGCGCGGGATTTACCGGCAGCGGTGAGGTCAAGCTGGCGTCCCGGGCATCGCTGGCCACGACCGAACACGGCGTCCGCATCCTCGTCGGGAGCGCCGAGATCGGTCAGGGCACGCGCACCATGCACGCGCAGATCGTCGCCGATGCGCTGGGCATACCGTACGACGATGTCGAGACCGCGCTCCCCGATACGGCGCACGTTCCTGACAGCGGTCCCACGGTCGCATCGCGCACCTGCATGGTGGTCGGCGGAATCCTCCAGCGTTGCGCCGTCGAGCTCCGGGAGCGCATCGGCGATCTTCACCCGGGCGAGCATTATCGATTGCACGGCGAGACCACGGTGACGAAGCAGTACGAGGCGCCCGAGGGCATCGCGTGGGACGACGCGGCATACCGCGGTGAGGCATACGCGACGTACGCCTGGGCGTGCGACGTCGCGGAAGTCGAGATGGATCCCGACACCTATGAGATTCGTCCCATCCACTTCACCGCCGTGCAGGACATCGGCAAGGCGATCAATCCCACGCTCGTCGCCGGGCAGATCGAAGGCGGCACCTCTCAGGGGATCGGCTGGGCACTCCTGGAGGAAGTCGTCATGCGCGATGGCGCGATGGCGAATGCGCAAATGACGAACTACACGGTGCCAACGACCCTCGACACGCCCCCGATGGACGTGGTCATCGTCGAGACGCCGAGTCGCCACGGGCCCTTCGGCGCCAAGGGCGTCGGCGAGATGCCTATCGATGGTCCCGCGCCGGCGATCGTGAACGCGATCCGCCACCTCGGGCTCGATATCAGGGAGATCCCGGCGACGCCGGAGCGCATTCAGGAGGCGGCGTGCGTCTCCGCGTGAATGGCCGCGACGCCGAGGTGGACGCGCCTCCAATGACGCGTCTCCTCGATGCGCTGCGCCTTCACTGCGGATTGACCGGAACCAAGGAGGGGTGCGGCGAGGGAGAGTGCGGCGCCTGCACGGTCCTGCTCGATGGAGAGCCCGTGTGCTCCTGCCTCGTGCCCCTCGCGCATGCCGAGGGGGCCGAAGTGGCGACGATCGAAGGACTCGGCGGCGACCATCCACTCCAAAGGGCATTCGCGGAGCATGGCGCGGCACAGTGCGGCATCTGTACTCCCGGCATGATCATGACGGCGTTGTCGCTTCCGGCATCGCCGACGCTCGACGACGTTCGCTTCGCGCTCGCTGGCAACATCTGCCGCTGCACGGGCTATCACGCCATCTACCGCGCGATTCTGCGCGCATGAGGACAGCGGCCTCTGCACTCGAGCTCGTGCGACCGCGCTCCGTTGACGAGGCGCTGCGATGGCTGGCCGACGAGCCGTCGCTCCTTCCAATCGCCGGCTGCACCGACGTCTTCGTCGGGCTGAATGCCGGGACCGTTCCCGCCCGCCGCTTTCTCGACCTCTGGCCGCTCGAGGAGCTGCGGGAGATCGGCATCCGCAACGGTGCGATCGCGATTGGCGCGCTCGCGACGCACTCGATGATTCAGGCGTCACCCGCCGTCATGCATCGTGTGCCGATCCTGGCGGCGGCCTGCCGCGAGATCGGCGGCATTCAGATCCAGAATCGCGGGACGCTCGGCGGAAACGTCGCCAATGGATCGCCGGCGGGTGACACGCTTCCCGTTCTCGCGGTCGCCGACGCCGTCGTCGTGCTTCGAAGCGCGCGACGTGAGCGCCGCGTGCCATTCACCGCCTTCTTTACCGGATACCGGAAGACCATGCGCGCCGCCGACGAGTTGATCGTCGGATTCGAGCTGCCGCCGGTCGATGCGACGCAGTGGTTTCGGAAGGTCGGCACGCGCGCGGCGCAGGCGATCTCGAAGGTGGTGATGGCTGCCGTTGGCGGGGAGCGTCCGCGGGTGGCGGTCGGAAGTGTCGCGCCCACGGTCGTGCGCTGTACGAGAACGGAGGCCGCGCTCGCCGGCGGGGCATCGTTCGAGGAGGCAGCGCGCATCCTCGAGGAGGAGATTCAGCCAATCGACGACATCCGCTCCACCAGTGCCTATCGACGCCGCGTTTGCGGGAATCTGCTCAGGCGCTTCGGCGCCGACGTCGCACGATGAGCGACCTCGTGCTGCGAGGCGAGCGGGTGCTGATCGACGGCGTCATTCGCCCTGCCGCCGTCCATGTGCGTGAAGGTCGTATCGTCGGCATCGGGAACCTCGGAGAGACAGGAACCGGAGTTCACATCCACGATGCCGGCGACGCCGTCGTCATGGCGGGGCTGGTCGATACCCACGTCCACGTGAACGAGCCCGGTCGCACCGAGTGGGAGGGGTTCGAGACGGCTACGCGCGCGGCCGTCGCCGGGGGCGTCACGACGATTCTCGACATGCCGCTCAACAGCATCCCCGCGACGACGACGGTCGAGGCGCTGGAGCAGAAGCGCGCGAGCGCCAAGGGGCGCTGTCACGTCGACGTCGGCTTCATCGGTGGAGTCGTTCCCGGAAACACCGCCGATCTCGTCCCGCTCACCGAAGCGGGTGTGCTCGCGTTCAAGTGCTTTCTCCTCGATTCGGGGGTGAAGGAATTCCCTCACGTCGAGGAATCCGACCTCCGCGCGGCGATGCCGGTCCTCGCGGCAACAGGCCGCGTTCTGATGGCCCACGCAGAGCTTCCCGGCCCCGTTGCGCACGCGGCGCTCGCGCTCGATCCCTCGGCGGATCCCCGGCGCTATCTCACCTGGCTGCGCGCGCGCCCGCCGGAAGCGGAAGAACAGGCAATCACGCTGATGATCGCGCTGTCCCGCGACACGGGCGCGCGTGTCCACGTCGTCCACGTCGCCGCGGCAGCCGCCATCCCGCTCCTTCGCCGCGCGCGGGCCGAAGGTCTTTCCATTACTGCCGAGACGTGCCCACACTATCTCGTGTTCAACGCGGAATCCATCCCCGACGGAGCCACTCGCTTCAAGTGCGCGCCTCCCATCCGGGAACGCGAGCATCGGGACGCCTTGTGGGCGGCGTTGCGCGAACGTGATCTCGACATGATCGTCTCGGATCACTCGCCCTGCCCGCCCGCGCTCAAGCTCCCGGCCGAAGGAGACTGCCTGCGCGCCTGGGGCGGCATCGCATCGCTTCAGCTGTCGCTCGCGGCGGTGTGGTCGTGCGCGCCGGGGTATGGGGCAACGGTGGCCGACGTCGCCCGCTGGATGAGCGAGGCACCGGCCCACCTCGTTGGCCTCGATGATCGCAAGGGGGCCATTGCGATCGGTCGCGATGCGGACTTCGTGGTGTGGGATCCCGATGAGGCGTTCACCGTGTCGTCGGGCGCGCTCAAGCATCGGCACAAGGTGACGCCATACGAGGGCATGCGGCTTCGTGGGGTCGTGCGCGAGACGTGGCTTCGCGGCGAGCGAGTGTACGATCACGGGCGGTTTGCGTACGAGGCGCGTGGGACGCTCCTGCGCTCGAGGCCCACATGACGACGCCATTCACCGAGCTTCTCGATCTCGCCGCGGAGCGGCTAGGCGGCGCCGCGATACTCGCCAACGACGAGTTCTTCGCCCCCAAGGAGAATCTCCTCCGCGCCGCTCCCCCAGAGTGGCGCGAAGGGCTCTATACCGAGCGCGGGAAGTGGATGGACGGGTGGGAGACACGTCGTCGCCGCACACCCGGTCATGACTGGTGCATCGTCAGGCTCGGCCTGCCAGGAATCGTTCGAGGCGTGGTGGTGGATACGACCCACTTTCGCGGGAATTACCCTGAGCACTGCTCTCTCGACGGGTGCTTCGTCGAGGGAACGCCCTCGGCCGAGACGCTGGCAGCGACCGGTGTGTGGCACGAGATCATGCCAAAGACGGCGCTGCAGGGCGACCTGCGGAACGACATCGGTGTCAAGCGTGGCGAAACCGTCACCCACGTGCGGCTCAACATCTTCCCCGACGGCGGCGTCGCGCGTCTGCGCGTGCATGGCGAGGTGACGCCCGACTGGGGGCGCCTGCTGCGCTCCGGAGAGATCGATCTCGCCGCCATGGAAAACGGTGGATGGGTCGTCGTCTGCAGCGACATGTTCTTCGGACATCGACAAAACCTCATCCTGCCGGGGCGATCGACACACATGGGCGATGGGTGGGAAACGCGCCGCCGTCGCGGACCAGGGAACGACTGGACCATCGTCAGGCTCGGCTGCCCCGGATCGGTCCGACGCGTGGAGATCGATACCGACCACTTCAAGGGGAACGCGCCGGGCGCGTGCGCGATGTCGTGGTGTCACGCTCCGGATGGAACCGCCGACACGCTGACGGCCGCGAAGGTGATCTGGCACGAGCTCCTTCCGCGCACGGATCTCCAGCCGCACGCGCGGCATCGGTTCGAACGCGAGCTGCGCACAGCCGAGTCGGCCACCCACGTCCGGCTCGACATCTATCCCGACGGTGGAGTCGCACGGCTCCGCGTGTTCGGCCGCCCGCAGGACGCCTCATGACCCGCACGCTGGCGGGGCTCAACGCGCTTCCGTCCTCCGACGTGGAACGCGAGCTCTTGGCGTGCTGCGGCTCGCGAGCCTGGGCGCGTGTCGTCGCCGAGGGGCGGCCCTACGCCGATATCGAGGCGTTGATCGACGCGTCGGATCGCGCGTGGTCGAGCTTGACGCCTGACGATTGGCGCGAGGCGTTCGCCGCGCACCCGCGCATCGGAGAGCGCGCACCCGCGACCGCCGCGGCGCGGGAACGTGGCTGGTCGGAGCGGGAGCAGTCGCGCGCGCAAACGGGCGATCCCGCCGTTCTCGCCGAGCTTGCGAGCGCCAACGCCGAATACGAAGATCGCTTCGGGCACGTATTTCTGATCTGCGCTACCGGCAAGAGCGCCGATGAGATCCTCGCCAACGCCAGAGCCCGTCTGCACAACGATCCGCGACGCGAGCTGCTCGTTGCCGCCGAGGAGCAACGGCGCATCACTCACCTTCGCCTGCGACGGCTACTCGGCACATGAGCGCCATCACGACCCACGTACTGGACATCGGTCGCGGCCGGCCCGCGCGAGGCGTGCCCGTCACGCTGGAGCGGGTGGGGACTCCGCACTCCATGCCGCTCTCCCGTGCCACCACCGACGCCGACGGCCGCGTCAAGACCTTCACGCCGACGCCGGCAATCCAGCCCGGGACGTACCGGCTCACCTTCGAGGTGGGCGCGTACTTCGCCAGCACGGCGAGCGAGGCGTTCTATCAGCGCATCGTCATCGAGTTCGAGGTGCGCGACGCCGCCGAGCACTATCACGTGCCGGTGCTACTCAGCCCGTATGGATACTCCACCTATCGAGGGAGCTGACCGTGCCCCGACTCGCCGAGAATGCGTACGGCAAATCGCGCGTGCGGCTCGTGAAGGTGAACCGCCGGGAGGGCCGGCACGAGCTTCGCGATCTCACGCTTTCAATCCGCCTCGAGGGCGAGTTCGAGGAGGCGCACGTTCGCGGGGACAATCGCGATGTCCTCCCGACCGACACGATGAAGAACACCGTTTACGCCTTGGCGCGTCAGCTCCCCATCGACGCCATCGAGGATTTCGCGCGCACGCTGGCGACGCACTTTCTCTCCGAGAACCCGGTGATGAGCCGCGCGCGGGTGAGCGTGCAGGAGCAAGCGTGGAATCGCATCCCCACACGAGGCCGGCCGCATCCTCATGCGTTCCTGCGCGTCTCCAATGAGATCGATGTCGCCGCCGTGACCACGAGCGGCGATGGCACTCGCGTCGAGAGCGGCATCGACGAGCTTCGCGTGCTCAAGACGACCGGCTCGGGCTTCGAGGGGTTCGCGCGCGACCGCTATACCACCCTGCGCGAGACCTCCGACCGGGTGCTCTCCACGGCGATGCGCGTGCGCTGGACGTACGGGTTGAACGAGATCTCGTACTCGGAAGCACGTACGCGCGCGCGCGAGGCGATTCTCGAGACGTTCGCCGACCACGAGAGCCGGAGCGTGCAGCACACGGCGTACGCGATGGGCGAAGCGGTGCTGGACCGATGCCCGGAGATCGATGCCGTGGCCTTCTCGCTTCCGAACAAGCACCACCTGATCGTCGATCTCACGCCGTTCGGCCTCGACAACCCGAACGAGATCTTCGTGGCCACCGATGAGCCCTACGGGCTGATCGAGGCGATCGTCAGGCGCTGAGCAGGTCGCGGATGGAGCGCCCGTCGAGCAGCTCCGGGCGGAGGCCCGCCTGTCGCGCGAGGTCCTCCCGCTCCGCCGCTCCACAGGCAATCGCCCGCAGCAGAAAGGCGAGCAGCGCCTGACCGGTAGCGACGTCGTCGGCGATGTCGCGCGGTGCCTCGCCGCGCGCGGCCGTCTCGAGAAACGTCGCCAGTCGCTGTGAGGCCTGCGGCAATCCGACGAGAAAGAACGAGTAGACCGCCGCATAACGACTGACGAGCTGCGCCGGATGCAGATCCCATCCGGAGTAGATCCCCATCTTCAGCGCATGCTTCACGTCCCCGTGGTGAAGCCGCCAGGCGTCGTGAACGCGATCGGTCGGCCCGACCGGGAGGATCGCCGTCGAGCCGTCGCTGACGCGCACGCCGGTGCCAGCGAAGGCCACCTGCATGACGAGTCGCGCATGCTCGCACGCCGGATGTCGTTGACGCTGGTGTGCCGCGGTAATCCCGAGCGCCGCCGTGTAGTCGTAGGTCCCGAGCGAGGCCGCCACCAGGCGGCCGCGTGCGGCGTCGACGTATGATGGCAGTGGGCACCGGCCCGTTCGATCCATCACCGCCGCGGGCGCCTCGACCATGATCTCCATGCACAACGCACCCTCGGCGAGTCCCTGGCGGCGCTCGAGCTGCTCGAGGTGGCGCGCGAAGTAATCCACCTGCTCGACGATCGTCACCTTCGCGAGGGTCACGACGAACCGCGGCGGCAACACACCTCCGCTGGCGGTGAGCAGCCCCTGGACGAAGAGGTCCGTCGTCTGGAGTGCTCGCGCGGTGAGATCCCGCGAGAGCGGCTTGACGCGAATCCCGAATGTCGAGGGGACGACACCGGCTCGCATTGCTTCGGCGGTCGCGTCGGCGCAGCGCAGGGCCTCGGCGTCCTCGTCGGCATCGCGATGCGTCCCGTATCCATCCTCGAAATCGATGCGATAATCCTCGACCGCGTTCGCCACGAGCTTTGCGGCAATGCGGCGGTGCACATCATCGGCGAACGGCCGCTCCCGCCCGCTGAACATCATCGCTCGAGCAAGCGTGTCGCCGTCCGGCGCGTGGCTGGCGAGCGCCGCGCGCGCGTCCCGCCCGAGCGATGGGATCGTGTCGTCTCGAAAGTGCTGGGCACCCTGGATGAACGACTGGACGGGGTGATGCCCCGGCCGCTCGGCGGGATAGCGACGCGTGAATTCATCGTTCGCCGTCTCGAGCAGGCGGCGATCGCTCGACGTCACGCCGGTGATCGGCGAGCGCGTGATGCTGGCGCCAACGCACGGCGCACTGCACGCCCGATGCTCAGCTCCAGGCCGCGATCGCCGTGCGCCGCGTGAGCTCGCCGCCAGTCGGCGAGACGAATAACAGCCTTGGCCATCACCGCGTGTCCTCCCGCGCTGCCGTACTTGTCGAACGCCTCACGCAGGCGATCGCCCAATTTCGCCTGTGGCCACAGCGCTCGCGCGCTCATGACGACGCGGTCGTCGAAGACGCCGGATACCACCGCGACATTCGCGCGCTCGATCCCGAGACAGAACTCCGCCAGCTGTGCGACGATGTGCTCCTGATCGCCGGGAAGCCGCCCGAGGTGCACGTGGGCGAGACCCCGCGCGACGCGCGCATGCTCGAGCGCCAGACCGAACCGCCGAAGCGCCGCCGGCGAATAGGACGGGTGCTGAATGCGGCGCAACAGCGCGTGATCGGCGCGCGGAAAGAGATACGCGAACATCTCGAGATCATCGACGCTCGCCGATCTCGAGAGCGACTTCGTATCGGTGATGATTCCGTAGAGCAGTGCCGTCGCCAGCTCACGCGTCAACAGGGAGTCACCGTCCGCGAGCAGGTACTCCGCGGCGATGGTCGCGCTCGCGCCGTACGTGGGACGCACATCCTTGAAGCGCGCACGGAACGCCCCCGTTGGCGGGTGGTGGTCGATGACCGCCGCCACGTCGGAGAGCTCGTCGTCGAAGTACGGAGGCTGCACGTCCACGAGAACGAGATTCTCGTGATCCGGAAGCGACCGCGCCGACACATGCTCGATGCGCACGCCGAGCTCCTCGATCAGCCGCCGATTTTCCGGGCGAGTGACGCGACCGCAGGTCACGATTCTCACCTTGTCATTGTCCAGGCCGAGGACGGTGCGGAGCGCGAGCGCGGAGGCGATCGCGTCGGGATCGGGGTCGTGCTGGAGCAGGAACGTGCAGCTCCGGGCGCCGCGCAGCGCACGGCGGAAGCGCGCGACCCTGCGACGCGCCACCACGCGCGCCAGCACGTTCTCGATCGCGTCGGCGAGCAGCTCGCCCTCGTCAATCCACGCGACTCCGCCGCGAATCCCCGATCGACGCCGTCCTCGTTCGCGGTCGATCACCAGCACGGGCGCCTTGGGAATCTGGCGGTGCACCGCGGTCGCGACACGTTTTGCCTGCGTCTCGTCGGCGAGATCGACGACCACGGTCACGTCGCGCGCGCGCACCGAGTCGAACGTCGCCGGATTGGTGGGGTCGCCCCGGACGCCCGCGCACCACCGCGGAGCCGAGGCGCCATTGGCGAGCCAGAGATGCACGCGTCGGCCGGCGAGCGCGCTCCGCCGCAGCGCGAGGAAGCGCGCTGGCTGGTCGGAAATCAGAAGTACGGGACTGCGTACCGGCATGCGCCTGCCTTGCCGAGTGGAACGGTGCGGCCTAGCTTGGCCGCCGACTCTATCTCCCGGGGAAGATCAGCATGAAAGACTCGATCCGCCACTTCGTCTCGGAGCTGATCGGCACCTTTGCCCTCGTGTTCATTGGGAGCGGGGCAATCCTCCTGACGAAGATGCCCGACTCGAACGTCGGCCTGGTAGGGGTCGCCCTGGCGCACGGAATCATCCTGTCGGTCATGGTGACCGCGACGATGCGAATTTCCGGACACTTCAATCCGGCCGTCACCATCGCGTTCCTCACGACGCGCCGCATTGGGCCGTTCATGGCGGGCGTCTACGTCCTCGCGCAGATCCTCGGCGCAATGCTCGCGGCGTATGCGTTGAAGGCGGGGACGCCAGAGGCCTTGTTCGAGGCGGCACGCGGGGGCGGACAGACGGTCTCCCTGGACATAAGTACCGGGCAGGCATTCATGCTCGAGGCGATCGGAGCGTTCTTTCTGATATTCGTGATCTTCGGCACGGCGGTCGATCCAAAGGCGCCGCGCGTCGGAGGCTTCGCGATCGGCCTTACGCTGGCCGCCGTCATTTTGGCGATCGGGCCGTTCACCGGTGGCTCGATCAATCCGGCGCGGTCATTCGGTCCCGCGATCGCATCCGGCATCTGGGAGGGGCATCTGATCTACTGGATCGGCCCGATCGTTGGCGGCGTGCTCGCCGCACAGATCTACGAGTGGGTGCTCATCCGGCATGCGATCGAGCCGGTGGATCATGGGCCGGTTAAACCTGTCTAGGTAGGCGAGGTCGTCGAGGTCGTCGAGGGGATCGAGGTGACTTCATCCCGCCTTGACGACCCCACCTCGACAACCTCGACGACCTCGACGACCTCGGCCTCGCCGGCGCCCTCGGGCACCTCCTCGTGGTACCAGTCCTCGTGCGGCGACGCGACGCCGCAGGCCGGGCACCACGTGTCGCGCCACTGCTTGCTGCAGCCAGGACAGACCGCCCGTGTCTCGAACGTGTTCCAGATCGTGTAGCAGCCGGGGCGGCACTGCCACCGATCGGTAGCCCGCGGGTGATACTCGCAGACCGGGCAGTAGATCTTCATGGCAGTCGGCGCGCTCCATCGCCGCGATGAAGATGACGCCTAACGGGCTGGCGAAAAGCCGGCGATCGTCGGCCGGCGGCTCACCTGCAAGCTGTACCCGGTGCGCGCCCGACGCCATGCCCTCCCGGTGTCAGCTCCAGACTCCGAACGGGTCCCATGCCGCTTTCACTGCGCGGAGCCGCGCCCTCGCCCACGGGGAGTGCGCCCGCGCGCGATCGCCGAGCATGTTCACGTACCCGTTGCCGCTGGAGTCCTCCCGGACCACAGCCTGGATTTCCTCGATCCACGCACGGGCCTCGGAATCACCAGCCTCCCTGTCCCACGAGGCGCCGGCGGAAACGAGCCACGCCGCTCGGCGTCCGCCGAAAGCGGTGGCCGACTCGGGAATGTCGGCGATGGCGCCGCCGAGGGGCAGAAGCGCGATTCGTGGCGCCGCGATGGGTGCGTCGACAGCGTGCGCCACGAGACCGTCGATCGTGTCGTCGAACATCTGGTCGAGGAACGCACTCGACTCCCACCCGCGACGTCCGCCCGGCACGTCCACGGATTGGAGCGCCAGGTACGACGTCGGGGTGAAGCCATCCGCGATCGGCGTCGCCACACGCCGGAGCGGGGCGATCGCCTCGTCGGCCTTCGACCCGTCGCCGATCCAGAAAGGATTCACGACGAGCACGAGCTGCCCGTCCTTGCGAACAATGGTGGCCGACAGCGTGAGGTCGCGCGATGGTGACAACATCAGGTCCCGCATAACGCGAAGGACCCGGCTCGCGTCCTCGATGCGGTAGATGAGCGCCCCCGACCACACCGGGTTCGGCACCGCGTGCAATCGGAGCTCGAAGGACACCACCACACCAAACCCGCCACCGCCCCCGCGGAGCGCCCAGAACAGCGATTCGTTCTCGGTCTCGCTCGCCGTCACCAGCCGGCCATCGGCGCTCACCAGCTGCACCGAGAGGAGATTGTCGGCGGCAAGTCCATAGGCGCGGGACAAGCGCCCGACACCACCGCCAAGCGTGAACCCACCCACTCCGACGCTGGCGACCGTGCCACCCGGCGTCGCCAGCCCATGGGCCTGCGTGGCGCGATCGACGTCGCTCCACAGCGCACCACCGTGGACGCGCGCGACACGGCGGTCTCGATCGACGACGACCTCACGCATGCGTGAGAGGTCGATCATTACGCCCCCATCG
>DASRHU010000186.1:0-12091 GCA_035650335.1 Gemmatimonadaceae bacterium
GCAGGCCGAGACGTGGCGGTCGGGCGACCTCATTCAGGTGCGGCAGGCGTCGATCGTCACCGGCGAGTTCGACCACCAGCTCGTGAATGGCGCGGCGCGCAGCTCGGTGTCGGCGCGCTTCGCGGGATGGGTGAAGATGGAGGACGCCGAGAAATAAGGGCCAGGGGCCAAGGGCCAGGGGCCACGGGGAGGGTGAAGGGTCACGGTAGCTCCGCAAACCCTTCACCCTCCCCATGGCCCCTGGCCCTTGGCCCTTGGCCCGGCTTCTATGGGCGCAGCGCCCGCCCAGCTCTCCGTTCGGCGCGCACGCCGTCGCGCAACGCCGTCACTCCGTTCACGATCACGGCCCGGATCCCCTCGGGATACCGGAACGGCTCGGCGAACGTCGCGGTATCGGTCACCGTTGCCGCATCGAACACGACGACGTCGGCCGCGTACCCCTGTCGCAGCATCCCGCGACCCGTTAGGCGGACACGCGACGCCGGAAACGCGGTCATCTTCCGCACCGCATCCTGCAGCGTGAGCGCTCGGCGTTCCCGAACGTAGCGGCCCAACACCCGCGGAAAGGAGCCGAGCGAGCGCGGATGCGGATGGCCGCGACGCGCGGGACCTTCGATCGCGAACGCGCCGCCATCGCTGCACACCATCCCGAGCGGATGCGCGAGGAACCGCTCGATGTTCTCCTCGCTCATCGCGAAGCCGACCATGCCGACATCACCGGCGCTGCGCTCGAGGAGACCGACCGCCGCCTCGTACGGATCGACGCCCTGCGCCACCGCCCACGCGCCTAACCGCTGTCCCTCAGCGCCGCGATCGGCGGCGTTCCGCACCGAGGTGATCTGGACGTTGTTCCAGCCGCCAATGAGCTCGACCTTCGCGATTGCTTCGTGGCGGATGCGCGACGATGTGCTGCTGTCACGCAACCGCGCGAGGAAGCGCTCCGTTCCCCCGTCGCGGCTCCACGGCGGGAACAGGTTGGTCAGTCCGGTCTGGTAGGCCACGTACGGGTAGCGATCGAACGCGACGTCCAGCCCCTCCGCGCGCGCCTTTTCCAGGCGCTCGAGCGCCGCGCCGATCTTCGGCCAATTTCGCGGACCCTGTGTCTTCAGGTGCGCGATCTGAAGCGGGCACCCCGCGGCGCGGGCGACGGCGATGGACTCCTCGATCGACTCGAGAAGCCGATCGTCCTCGTTGCGCATGTGCGTCGCGTACGGGAGGCCCGCCTCGGCAAGCGGTTGGCAGACGGCGGCCAGCTCGTCCTGCGAGGCGAACGCCCCCGGCACGTATTCGAGCCCCGACGATGCACCGCACGCACCTTGATTGAGCGCCGCTCCGACGAGCGCGTGCATGCGCATGATTTCTTCGCGGGTGGCCGGACGGTCGGCGTCGCCGACGACCACGCCGCGAATGGTACCGAGCCCGACCATGGTCGCGAGGTTCACCGCCGGCGGAAGCTGGTCGACTCCCGCGAGGAAGTCGCCGATCGAATCGAACCGGCCGGTGCGCATCGCGTGCTCCATGCGCTCGCGCGGCGTGTCCAGGTGCTCGCGAGCCGGCGCACGAGACCCTCCGTCCTGCCCGACGATCACCGTCGTTATGCCCTGCCGGATCACCGACTCGGCACGCGGATCGTCGAAGATGCTTCCATCGGCGTGCGAGTGGATGTCGATGAAGCCCGGGGCGACGACCAGCCCGCGCGCGTCGATCTCTTCGTTCCCCGCCCCGGCGAGGGATGAGCCGATCGCCGCGATACGACCATTGGCGAGGGCCACATCACCCTCGACGGGCGAGCCTCCCGATCCATCGACGATGGTGCCGCCGCGAACGACGAGCTCCCATCTGTTACCGGAGGTCGCGCCGACACGTCCGCCGCACCCAATCGCCGCCAGCGCCGCGCTCGCCGTCGCGATGAAATCGCGACGGGGGATGCTCGGCCTCCTCGTCATGGCACCGCGGCGACGAGCAGGGGCTCGGCGCTCCCCGTCTCCATTTCCTGGAGCGCGTCCTCACGGTACGAGATCCAACCCGTGGTCTCCTCCACGACGAGCTCGACATCCGTTCCCAGCGGCAGCGTCAAATTGGGAACGTCGTGTCCGGCGGGGAAGTCGGTCAGAACCGGTACGTTGAGATCGGAGACGAGATCGAGAAGGAAATCCTCGAACTCATCCTCCTCCGACCGGTCGATCGACAAATGGCCGAAGACGATGCCGCGCACGTGCCGGAGAAGCCCAGAGGCGCGCAGGTGAACGAGCCGCTCGTCGGTGACCGACATCGGGTCGCGGGTTTCCTCGAGGAAGAGGATCGCGTCTCGCGTGTCCACCTCGTACGGCGTGCCGATCGTCTGCTGCACCAGCGAGAGATTCCCGCCGATGAGGCGACCAACCGCGCGGCCGGGACGCGTCGCGCGCGCGATGCCGCGCCCGATCCGCGATGCCGGGCGTGGCGTCGTGAGCGCCTGAAGCAATCCGGCCATGGTCGGATCGCGGTTGCTCGGAATCAGGTCATCCACCGTGGGTCCGTGAAAGACACGGAGTCCCGCGCGGCGCATCAGCCAGAGGTGAAGCGCGGTGATGTCGGAGTACCCGACGAAGGATTTCGGATTCCGGCGGAAAACTTCCGGATCGAGATGGGGAAGCATGCGAACGGCACCGTATCCACCGGTGCCGCCGATGACCGCCTTGATGCGGGGGTCGAGCCACATCCCCATGAAATTCTCCGCGCGACGTTCGTCCTCACGTCGTTGGAAGCGTCGTATCTCGCCGATTTCCGGATCGAGAACCACGGTGTACCCGGCGCGCTCGAGCGCTTTGACGCCGCGCATGAGCCAGCCTTCGCGTGGAGAGTAGGACGGCGCGACTACGCCGATGGCGTCGCCCTTTTGAAGCGCGGGAGGACGCAGGAGCTGCGGAAGGTCGTCGGAGATTTCGGGTGTCATGACGGCGGGTGCATCGGACATTGAATGTACCCGGCCCAGACCCCCGGGGGGAGCAGGTCAAAATCCCCGAACAATTGGGCTCGAACGGGCGTTCTCCCTCTGTATGAGGGCTTAAGTCGGTTGGGCCGGGGAACCGCAGAAGCCCGCAGCCCGTCTTGCTCGTGGGTTTGATTGGCCGCGGATGAACGCAGAATACGCAGATTTGTGCCGGCGCATGGAAGGACATCGACAAGGCAGTCAACAAAAAGGCTTGGGAACTTCATCGCGCGAGGAGGCGTCGATCGGCGAGGAAAAATCTGCGTTCCTCTGCGTTCCTCTGCGGCCAATCAGGCATCTCTGCGGCCCTCTGCGGTTACATGGCCTCCCGCAACTGCACTAGATTCAAAAACATGACGCCGCACGAGACGTATTATCGAAAGGGGTTCGGCCTGAAAGCCGCTGTGCAAGGGGAGCTCGACGCGGACTACTCGGGTGGTCTCGTCGACCTCATGCGTGAGCGCGAGTTCTCGCTCACCGTCCGCGACGTCACGATCCGCCTCGCTCGCGAGTTCGGCTTCTGTTACGGCGTCGAGCGCGCCGTCGAGTACGCCTACCAGACGCGGAGCAAGTTTCCCGAGCGCCCCATCTTCCTGGTCGGCGAGATCATCCACAATCCGCACGTGAACGCCAAGCTCCGGTCGATGGGGATCACCATCCTCCGGCCCGAGAACGGCGCGTTCGACTACTCTGAGGTTTCCCCCCAGGACGTCGTCATCCTTCCAGCGTTCGGCGTCACCATTCGTGACTTCGAGACGCTGCGCGAAATCGGATGTGTGATAGTCGACACGACCTGTGGCTCGGTGCTCAACGTCTGGAAGCGCGTCGAGAGCTACGCGAGGGACGGATTTACCGCGCTCATCCACGGCAAGTACTACCACGAGGAGACGCGCGCGACCGCATCGCAGGTGACGAAATTCGCCGGCGGCCAGTACCTCATCGTGCGTGACATGGAGGAAGCGCGGCTCGTCTGTCAGTACATCGAAGGCGCGCTCGACCGAGACGCCCTGATGCAGCAGCTCGGCAAGGGTGCGGGTCCGGGCTTCGATCCCGCGGCTCACCTCACCAGGATCGGCGTCGCGAACCAGACGACGATGCTCGCGCGGGAATCGCTGGCGATCGCCGAGGAAGTGGGTCGGGCGATGGAGCGAGCCCACGGCCCGGCTCATCGGGCCGAGCATTTCCGCTCGTTCGATACGATCTGCTCCGCGACGCAGGACAGGCAGGACGCGGTGGAGGAGCTGCTGCGGGAGCCGCTCGATGCGATGCTGGTGATCGGCGGCTACAACTCGAGCAACACGATCTCGCTGGCGGCCATCTGCTCGGCGAGAGCGCCGACGTACCACGTGGAGGACGCGACGTGCATCGACCCGGAGCGCGGGACCATTCGACATTGGGACGCCACCCGCAAAGGGGAAGTCGAGACGGCGGGATGGCTCGGCTCCACCGGGGCGCTGCGGGTGGGAATCACCGCGGGGGCGAGCACGCCCAACAACAAGATCGGGGACGCGATCGCTCGAGTGCTGGCGACGCGCGGCATTGGGAAGGACGACATTCTCTGAGGGCGGGACGATGAGCCGCGCCAACGTCGCGACGCCGCCAGGCATCGTCGAGCTCAGCTCCGAGAACGCTCGCGTCGCCTTCGTCCCGTCGATGGGCGGACGCATCATTGCGCTCGACCTCGGGGGGAGGCAGTGGCTGGCCGATGGCGACCGCGGCGGCATCGCCGAGTGCTTTCCGACGGTCGCGAAGTGCACGATCTCGTCGGGAATACCGTCGATCGGCGGCCAGACGCTTCCCGCCGGCGGCGAGATCGGCTCGCGCCCTCCCTCGTTCACGATGGAGACGCACGACCCCGAGGAAGGACTGGCCTCGCTGCGTGCGCTGGTGGAGTGGACCGGCGAGCAGGCGCCCTGGCGCTACGCGCGCGAGCTGCGTGTCGCCCCCGATGCCGTGATCATGCGGTATTCACTCACCAACGAAGGGACGGAAAAGCTTCCGTTCCTCTGGGCGGCTCGCGCGACACTTCCGCTCGATGACTCGACCGCGCTGGAGCTACCGGACAGCTCGCGTGTGCGCATTGGCGCACAGCACGGGATCGATCTTCTTGGCGTGAGCGCCGAGCATCGGTGGCCGAAGCTGCGGAGCGCGAAGCAGATCGTGGATTTCACGAAGCCCGACGCGGTCGCGCGAAAGTTCTCCTGCACCCTGTTCGCCGACCTCGCGTCGGGGCGTGTCTCGGTGACCGAGGGCGGTCACCGCCTCCACCTGGAGTTCGACCCCACGATCGTCTCCCACTTCGAAGTCAGCGTCGATCGCAAGGGATGGGCGCCCTTCGGCGGGGCCTCGAACATCTCCACCGTCACGATCGGCCCCCGCATGGGCGTCCCGGACTCGCTGAGCGAGGCGCTAGGCGCGTGGAACGGAGCGCAGTGGCTTGCGCCCGGAGAGACTCGCGAGTGGGAGATTCTTTATCGCGGGGAGAGACTGAGGTAGGGCTGTTTGAACGCGGAATGCGGAATCCGGATTGCTGTCAAAAACACTCGCAATCCGGATTCCGCATTCCGTATTCAACTCAATCGTTCACGATGTTTCCAAACGGCTTGATCTGTTCCTCGATCTGCCGCCTGTCTCCCGCGATGACGATCGTCATCGTGTCATCCCTCAGATACTCGCGCGCGATGCGCTGCACGTCGGCCGGCGTGACGGCGTAGATCTTCCGCACCAGCTCGCGCAGGTAGTTCTCGCCGAGGCCGTGCAGCTCGGTGAACTGGAGCTGACCGATGATGCCAAGGCGTGACGAGTTCTGCAGCACGAAGATTCCGGCGAGATATTTCTTGATCGATTCCAGCTCGGCTGCCGTCGGTGGCTCGGCCTGGAGGCGGTCGATCTCGAAGAAGATCTCCTTCAGCGATGGACCGGTGACGTTGGTCGTCACGTCCGCGATCTCGGCCCAATACGCGTTCTTCAGGAACGGGTTGACGGTGCTGAACGGGGAGTACGTGTAGCCCTTCTGCTCACGGATGTTGCTGGTGATGCGCGAGCCGAACGATCCGCCGAGGATCGCGTCAGTCACGCGGAGCGCGACGTAATCCGGGTGCGAGGGGTCGACGACCGGCAGCCCCAGGTAGATGGTGCTCTGCACGGCGCCTGGGCGGTCGATGATGTGAATCGCTCGCGCGGTCTTCGGCGTGGGTGGGTTGAACGCCGGTGCGGTACCCGGCTGCCAATCGCCGAAGCTCTGGCGGATGGCGGCTTCCATGGCGGCGGCGTCGAAGCGCCCGACCACGTAAAGGTGAGAGCGTCGTGCGCCGTAGTTGGCGGCGTGGAATGCACGCACCTGATCCACGGTGTAGCCCTGAAGCTGGGCATCGGTCGGAAAGAGCCGCCCGTAGGGGTGCCCGGGGAAGAGCGTCGCGAGGAATTTCTCGTTCGCGAGTGACTGCTGGCGCGTCTTCGAGACCGTGACCTGACGGACGCGGTTGGCCTTGAGCCGCGCGAGCTCCGACTCGGGGAATCTCGGGTTGCGAACAACGTCCGCGATAAGTCGCAGCATGGCCGGACCGTGCTCGGTGAGCACATCACCTCCGATGCCGGACTCGTTCATTCCGACGCTGAAGCCCACCGGGCCGCCGTAGCGCGCCGCCTCTTCGGCGATCTGCTGGGCCGTCCGCGTCGTCGTTCCCTCGAGCATGAGGTCACGCGTGAGGTCGGCCAGCCACACCGTTTCAGCGGTCTCATCGACATTGCCGGTGCGGACCACGAGGCGGATGGCGACCTTCGGCGTCAGGCCGTAGGGCGCCATGGTCACCTCGAGCCCGTTAGGCAGCGAGAACGAGCGGAGCGTGGGAAGGACAAAATCCTTTGGCACACCGGGGGCCGGGGGCGTTTCCCGGGGCGCCTGCGCGACTGCCGGAACCGCGCTCAGCGCGAGGGTCGCGAGGGCGACAAAAGGCGTGAGGCGCTTCATGGCGTTGGCTTCCTTGGCTCAATGGTGAGAATGGTGCGATTCGTCGGTCGCAGATATTCCTGCGCGGTGCGCATGATCAGCTCGGGTGTCACCCTCGCGAACTCCGCCTCGAGACGGTTAATGCGCGCGGGATCGGAATCGAAGAGCGCGAACGAGGCGAGGAGGTCGGCACGGCCGAAGCCGCCGAGCGCTTCCAGATACGAGTAGAAGCTGGAGCGAACCTTGGTCCGGGCCCGCTCGAGCGTGGCGGCGTCCACGGGCTTCGTGCGCAGATCCTCGATGACGGCGTCGATGGCGACGAGGATCGAATCTGCCGGCTTGTCGGCGTCGTGAATGAGCGATCCGATCATGAGCATCGGGCCGTCATAGTTGAACATGTTGCCGAGCCCGAAGTTGATGCCGCCGTTCACGCCGCCGGTGAAGCCGCGACGCTGCACGAGCTCCTGCCACAGGCGGCTGTCCGGCCCCTGGAGGAGGATTTGCTCGATGAGACCCATGGCATAGTACTCGGGTGTATTGCGCGGCGGGACGTGGTACGCGAAGCCGAGTGCCGGCCGCTGCGCGAGCTTGTCTTCCTTGCTCTGTCGCTTCTCCGCGGTCTGGCGCGGCTCGGTGAGGTCGGGCTTGGGCGCGAGGTCGACACGCGGGATGTTCGCGAAGTACTTCTCGATCCACGCTTTCGTGCGCGCTGCATCGTAGTCCCCCACGACCACGAGCACCGCGTTGTTCGGAGCGTAGTACTGCTTGAAGAAGGCCTGGACATCGGCGAGGGTCGCGGCGTCGAGATGCTCGAGGTCGCCGTAGAAGTTGTGGGCGTTGTACCAGTTCGTGTTGGCGATCTGTGGCATGTCGAGCCACGGGAAACCGCCGTACGGCTGGTTGAGCACGTTCACGCGGACTTCATTCTTCACGACGCCTTGCTGGTTCGTGAGGTTCTCCTGCGTGATGGCGAGGCCGCGCATCCGGTCGGCTTCGGCCCAGAGCATTGTCTCGAGGGTGTTCGACGGAACGACCTCGAAGTAGTTGGTGTAGTCGAAACGGGTCGAGCCGTTGAGAACACCTCCGTTCGACTGCACGAGCTTGATGAATTCCATCTTGCCGAGGTTGTTCGAGCCCTGGAACATCATGTGCTCGAACAGGTGGGCGAAGCCGGTGCGATCGCGCGGCTCGATACGGAAGCCGATGTTGTAGTAGACGGCGACCGCGGCCACGGGCGCGGTCGTGTCGCGCGAGAGCACGACCTTGAGACCGTTCGGCAGTGTGTCGTAATCGACCGGGATCGAGAATCGCGTGGCGGCGCTCGGTGCCGCCGCCGGCGCGGGAGCGCTCGCCGGCCTGCTCGAGCCACCGCTGGCACACGCGACGCCGACGATGGCGACCGCGAGCGTCGCGAGACGGGGATGGAACATTGGAGCTCCAATGAAAAGGAAGAGGAGAATGCGGAGTGCGGATTGCGGATTGCGGGCGCGCGGTCGAGCTTTGAGGCGGTGGAAAAGTCCTGGTGTTCCGAATTTCGCCTTCCGCATTCAGCAGTCTACGCCTATGACACGCGCCGCCAAGACCTCTTACATCATACTTACAACGCTCGCATCGCTCGCGGTACTGTCAGCGTCGGGCCTGGCGCAGACCGCGAAGCACCCGATCACCTTCCAGGATTTCGCCGCCGTCCGCGGCGTCTCCGATCCGCAGCTTTCGCCTGACGGGCGATCGATACTCTATGCGCTGCGGACGACCGACGTCGACGCGAATCGCCGCGTGACGTACACGATGCTCGCTGCCGTCACCGGGAGCGGACCGGCGCGCCGCTTCCCCAACGACACGACGCGGGCCACCGAGGCACGATGGTCGCCCGACGGCTCCCGGGTTGCCTATGTCGCGGGCGGCCAGCTCTGGGTAGCGGATGCCACCGGTGGCAACGCGCGACAAGTCACCAATCTGGTCGGTGGCGCGAGTGGGATCATCTGGTCGCCGGCGGGGACCCACATCGCCTTCGTCTCGACGGTGACCCCCGATTGCGCCGACGACGCATGCAACCGTGCCCGCGACAAGGCGAGAGAAGAAAGCAAGGTCAAGGCGTACGTCGCCGATCGGCTGATGTATCGCCACTGGAACGCGTGGGATACGGGCACCCGGTCGCATCTCTTCGTCGTCAGCGTCGACGGGACCGGTCTTCGTGATCTGACGGCGGGCGCGACGTACGACGTTCCCGTGCCGCCCTTCGGCGGAAGCGAGCAGTACGCCTGGTCGCCCGACGGGCGCGAGATGGCGTACACCGCCAAGGAGCCCACGCGAGACGAAGCATGGTCCACGGACGTGAACGTGTACGTCGTTCCGATCGCGGGCGGGCCGCCCCGGGTGATCACCGAGGGAAAGGGCGCGGAGCAGAATCCCGTCTATCTGCCTAACGGGCCGATCGTCGCGTACGCCTCGCAGGAGCGCGCCGGCTTCGAGTCCGATCGCTGGCGGCTGATGCTCCGGAATCGCCGAACGGGTGAGACCCTCGAAGCGCCGCTCAGTTGGGACCGGAGCGCGGAAGGCTACTTCTTCTCCCCCGACAAGCCCTGGCTCTTCGTCGTCACGCAGGACCACGGGCGTGACAAGCTCTTCCGCTTTCGAATGGACGGCATGGGTGCCGTGAAACCGGAGCTGCTCATCGGGGAGGGGAACAACACCCAGTTCAACCTCGCGAAAAACGGGAGTACGATCGCCTGGGTGCGCGACGCCGCGCACCGACCGCACGAGGTGTACGTCGGTACGGTGACGGAGCGGGGCGTGACCGGGATTCGGCAGCTCACGCACCACAACGACAGTCTCGTGCAGCGCCTGCAGCTGCACCCGATGCAGGAGATGTGGTCGCGCGGCGCCCTCGGCGACAGCGTGCACAGCTTCATCCTGCGTCCTCCGCAATGGGAGGCCGGCAGGAAGTTCCCCGTGATCCTCCTCATCCACGGCGGCCCTCAAGGCGCGTGGTTCGACACCTGGCACTCGCGGTGGAACTATCAGATGCTGGCGGCGCCCGGGTACGGGCTCGTGATCGTCAACCCGCGCGGATCGACCGGGTATGGGCAGGCATTCCTCGACTCCGTGACGAAGAACTGGGGAGACGAGGTGTATACCGACCTCATGAACGCCCTCGATGCCGCGCTCGCTCGTCATGCGTGGATGGACTCCACGCGGCTCGGCGCGACGGGCGGCTCGTTCGGCGGATACATGACGAACTGGATCGCCGGCCACACCAACCGGTTCGATGCACTGGTGAGCCACGCGGGTGTGTTCAACCTCGAGGCAATGTACGGCGCGACCGAGGAGCTCTGGTTCACCGAGTGGGAATTCGGCGGTCCGTGGTGGGATTCGACGGCGATGGCGACGCAGTATCGGCGATATTCGCCGCACCTCTTCGCGAACAAGTTCCAGACGCCCACGCTGGTGATTCACGGCGAGCTCGACTACCGCGTTCCCTACACGGAGGGCTTGTCCTTCTTCACGGCCCTTCAGCGCCGCGGCGTCCCGAGCCGTCTGCTCGTGTTCCCCGATGAGGGGCACTGGATTCTCAAGCCCCAAAACCAGCGGGTGTGGTGGAGTGAAGTGCAGGGGTGGTTTGGGCGGTATCTGCAGGGGATGGTTCCGTGATCGAATGCGGAATGCGGAATGCGGAGAGTCATGATGAACTGTCGATAGGGCGAGAGAGCCGTCGCGGCAACAGTTCAATCACGATTCTCCGCATTCCGAATTCAGCATTCGGACGTGACGCCGGTCACGACGCCGTCTCGCGGGGCTAGCACGCTTCCTGCCCCCCTCGTAAGGCATTGAGGAGGCTGCAATGTTGGTGTGCTGGAAAGAGTTGCGACGGGGGGCGATCGTGACGACCGCGGTAGTGTCGGGGGCGTTGAGCGGGTGCACGGCCGATGCGAGCCCGGAGGCACGGGCGGCGGTCGTCATCGAGCGCGTTACCGACCCACTTCGCGTGGTCGCGGTCGAAGTCGGCCCCGGCATTGGCCCCGATCAGCGTGTGGTCGATGTGACTGCCGACTTCCAGAGCCCTGACACCGTCTACGCGTCGGTCGTGATGGTCGGCCGCGCCGAGAGCGCCACGCTCAAGGCGCGCTGGACGGAGGAGTCGGGGAGGCTCCTCGACGAGATGGTTCGGACGATCTCACCCTCCGGGGAGACGGTTGCCGAGTTCCATCTCGCCCAGCCGATGGGGTGGACGACGGGCACCTATAGCGTGGAGATCGTCCTCGACGGTGTCACCGTCGGCCGGGAGGAGTTCCGGGTCTCCTGAGCGCTTGCCGCTGGCCCCTCGGGGCGGCGGCGTATTGAAACCGCAGCGACACCGCCGCATCATGCGAGGGTCCCCTCTCGCCAAGGAATCGCTCGTGCTCCCCATTCGACCCGTCGTTTTCGGGATCGCGCTCACCGTGTGTGCGACGCTCTCCGCTCAGGCGCCGTCCGCCTCGCGAGGGCAGCGTTACAACAAGCTGTTCATTCAGAACGTGATGGTCATCGACGGCACCGGGAATCCGGCGCGTGGGCCGATGGACATCCTCATCGAAGGCTCGACGATCAGTCGTGTCACGCCGACGAGGGCGCGCGACGAGTTCGGGGGAGTGGGGCGTCGCGACAGTGTGCGACCGGCGAGCGCCGATCACGTGATCGACGGCACAGGCATGTACGTGATGCCGGGCATCGTCGACATGCACGGGCACATTCACTTCTCGCGCAATCGTCAGGCGATGCCGAAGGATTACGTCTACAAGCTGTGGCTCGGTCACGGCATAACGACGATTCGCGAGCCCGGCGCCGGCGAGGGGACGGACACGACGGTGGCTCACGCCCGGCTGTCGGCGGAGAACAGGATTGCCGCGCCGACGATCGTGCCTTACGTCACGGTGGGTGCCGAGACGCCCGCGGCTGCCCGTGAGGCGGTTCGGCGAGCCAAAGCGAGAGGTGGCGTCGGACTGAAGGTATTCATCAATCGTCCGGACGTCTGGCAGGCGATCGCCGAGGAAGCGAAGGCGCTCGGCATGCCGATCGCGACCGACATGAAGATCCAGGAGCTCGACGCGATCGATGCGTCGCGACTCGGCGTGCGGACGATCGAGCACTGGTACGGCATTCCCGACGCGGCCATTCCCGGTCCGCAGCACTTC
>DASRHU010000187.1:0-8405 GCA_035650335.1 Gemmatimonadaceae bacterium
GCGATCTGCCACCCCAGCCGCGCCTTCTGCCGGGCATAGTACTGACTGAGGCGACTGTCGGGCGCATAGCGCAGGTGCGTCGGGACCGTGGAGATCAACGCCCCGCGCACCCAGCGGTTCGCCCCGTTCGGCAACGGGCCATGATGCACGGTGTCGGCCGAGCGCCGGGTGATCGGGGCCAGGCCGGCGTAGCCGACGAACTTGCCCTCCGCGGCGTAGCGCGTCAGGGGCATCAGCTCGGTCGCCAGCAGCAGCGCGCGATAGGGGCCGATGCCCGGAATCGTCGCCAGCAGCCGAGCGGCGGGATCCGCCTGCGCGGCGGCGACGATGGCGGGCTCGAGGCGCTGGAGCATCCGCGTGAGGCGGCGCACGAGCCGCCAATGCGACTCGATGAGGCGGCGTTGCTCGGGCCGGAGGAGGGGGCCGGCGGTGTCGCGGAGCCACGAGTGCGTCGCCAGGCGCAGGAGCCGCTCCCGCGGCAGCGTGAGGCCGACGGCGTGGAGCTGGCTGTGGATCCGGTTGGCGAGCATGGTGCGGTGCCTAACGAGCGCGGCGCGGTGCCGAACGAGGCAGGCCTGCTCCCGCTGGGCCGGCGGTTTGGCATAGGCCGCGGGGATGAGCCCGCCGGCGAGCATGCGGGCCAACAGCCGGGCATCGCGCTGGTCGCTCTTGCGCGCCGCTTTGGCGATCGCCTCGAGCTCCTGCGCGTGGGCGAGCTGAAAGGCGATCCCGCACGGCACGAGGAGATCGTAGAGCCACGGCCAGAACGGACAGGTCTCGACGACGACCGCGAGCGGGTGAGTCGCGCTGTGATAAGGGGCGAGGGTGTCGACCAGGCGCGCGGGCTCGGTCGTGCGCACGCTTGCCTGGTGGACGACGGTGCCTTGCTTGTCGACGACGGCGACGACAACATAGGCGTGATGGGCATCCAGCCCGGCATAGTATGAGTGGTCCGGCGACGGGTGTGTAGCGGTAACAGACATGGCTGGCCTCCTGCGTTTGGCGTTCGTGCCCCCGCACTCCCGCTGCCCTCACGGGTAGCACCGCCGACGCAGCGAGGCCAGTCGCTTTCATAAGATCAGAACGCGCAGAAGACGCAGAAGGACGCAGAAAACAACAAGAGCTTTGCCGTTTCTGCGTCCTTCTGCGTCCTTCTGCGCGTTCTGCGTCTCCCTGGTTTTGGCTCATCACGAGATCTGCGATCGCATGAGCAAGTGACACCTGGTTTTACTTCCTTCGCGTCTTCGCGTCTTCGCGATAAAGGCCTTCGGCGAGTCAGCACGACCATGGGGCCAGCTTCGTGGTTCTAGAATGGCCCCGCGGATTCCCTAAGACTCGACACAAGAATGGGCTCTTGGCGGCGACGCACCGTTCCGGCCAAGAGAAGTCACTCGACCTGTCGCGAACCGGCTAGGGCGACAGCCGAGCCACGGTCCAGCCGGCCTCGGCGCGCCGGTACAACAAGCGGTCATGCAGCCGGTCCGGTCGGCCCTGCCAGAACTCCACCTCGTCGGGCACGACCCGGAACCCGCCCCAATGGGACGGCAGCGGCACGTCGCCGTCCGCGAACCGCGCAGTGACGTCGCGCAGCCGGTCCTCGAGCACCCTCCGATCGGCGATCACCGCGCTCTGATGCGATGCCCACGCGCCGAGTCGGCTGCCCACCGGTCGAGAGCGAAAGTAGGCCTCCGCATCCGCGTCCGACACGCGCGCGACCGCGCCCGTCACCCGCACCTGTCGCTCGATCTCCTTCCACAGAAAGACCAGCGCCGCGAGCGGGTTCTCGGTGAGCTCGGCCCCCTTGCGGCTCCGGAAGTCCGTGAAGAAGACGAATCCGCGCGCATCGACGCCCTTGAGCAGCACGACACGGCCCGACGGCACGCCGTCCCGCGAGGCCGTCGCGAGCGTCATCGCGTTAGGCTCCAGCGCCTCCGCGGTCACGGCGTCCGCGAACCACCGCTCGAACTGATGGATCGGATCGGCATCCACCGCTCCCTCATCGAGCGAGGAGAGGGCATACGTTCGCCGCAGGCTGGCGAGGTCGAGGCGGTTCATTCCGTAGCTCCCACGAAGAGTTCGGGCACGATCACGGCCGCCGGGCCGCGCAGCGCGACGGTGGCGGTGCCGGTGATCGGCGTGTCCGCGATGTTGACCTCGATCACCTGGCCCCCGTGTCGCCGAGTGAGGTCTGCGAGTCCGGCCGCCGGATGAACGAGCGCACTCGTTCCGACGACCAGACAGACGCTCGCGGCTGACGCCAGCGCGACTGCCTCGCCGATCACGGCGGAATCGAGCGCTTCGCCGAACCACACGATGTCGGGTCGAGCGAGCGCGCCGCACACGGCGCACGAAGGCAGCGTCCCGCGCGAGCTGGCATCCACGGGCTTGCGATCGCTCCAGCGCTCGGCGCACCGGGTGCACCGGTTGCGAAAGAGCGATCCATGGAGCTCGAGAGGAAGCGCCGTGGTCGAGTCGATGTCGCGCGCCGCGTCGGCGTGCAGGCCATCGACGTTCTGGGTGACGATGCGGATTCCGGACCGGTCGCGCGCCGCCTGCGCGAGAGCGAGGTGTGCTGCGTTAGGCGTGCACTGCTCGACTACCCGCCGACGCCAACCGTACCATTCCCACACGAGCCGCGCGTCGCGCGCGAATGCTTCGGGCGTCGCGAGATCTTCCGCCCGGTACGTCTTCCACAGCCCTCCATCCCCACGGAACGTCGGCACCCCCGACTCCGCGCTCACCCCGGCGCCCGTGAGCGCCAGGACGCGTGGCGCATCCTCGAGCAGCGATCGCGCCCGCGCGAGCCTCGCCTTCGTCCCGCGATCGAGCTCGATCGCCACTCAGTCGTCCTCGACGATGCGACGTAGTGTTTCCACCTCGTACGGCTTGTCGACCACCGCCGCGAGTGCCAGTCCGTCGATGCGCTGGCGCACGGCCGGCGTGGCGGTATCGCCAGTCGAGAGGATGAAACGCGCACCGGAGCAGGTTGGCAGCTCCTTGAGCCGGCGAATCACCTCCGCCCCATCCATTCCGGGCATCCGCAGGTCGCAGATCACGACGTCGAAGCTCGAGCGCTCGGCGACACGAAGTGCCTGCCGCCCCTCGTGCGCCGGGACGACCGCGTGTCCGCGCGAAGAGAAATAGCGCACGAGCAACCCCACTATCACCTCCTCGTCGTCGATCACGAGGATGTCGAGCGGTCGATCTGCCTGTTGGCTGGGGGGACTGACGGCCACGATCTCGGCAGATGTCAATCCGTCGGTTGCGTCGCGCCCGAACCCGGGCAGCGATACGGCGAACGTGGTGCCCGCGCCCACGCGCGTCTCGACGTCGATCGTTCCACCATGCTCGGTCACGATACCGTGCACCACCGACAACCCGAGTCCCGTGCCTTCGCCTTCTTCCTTCGTCGTCCAGAAGGGATCCCAGATCCGCGGCAGCTCGCCCGCGGCGATCCCCGGCCCGTTGTCGCTGATCTCGAGCGATACCATGGTACCGCGAACGGCAGTGCGGATCACGATCATCGGCGTGCGCGTCGCTCCGGCCGCAACGCGCCCGGCCGCTACCGGGGCGGCCATCGTCTCGAGTGCCTGACGAGCGTTCACCAGCAGATTGAGCATGACCTGCTCCAGCTGCGCCGGGTCCGCCGACACGAAGGCCGGCTCGTCGCTCAGCACGAGCTCGCAGAGCACGCCGTGCGTCTCCATCGCATACCGTTGCGTGTCGGCGATGTACCGAACGATGTCGTTCAGGTCCACTCGCTGTCGCTCCGTCGAATCCTGTCGCCGGGCGAACGTCAGCAGGTCCTTCACGATCTTCGCGGCGCGCCGCGCCTCGCGGTGGATCGTTTCGATCGCGCTCCGGTCCTCCTTGGGCAGATGCGTCTTGAGCAGGATCTGCGCGAAGCCGGAGATCGCCGCGAGCGGATTGTTGAGCTCGTGCGCCACGCCAGCCAGCGTGTGCCCCAGGCTCGCCATGCGTTCGGCGCGACGCACCACGGCTTCGCGACGCAGTCGTTCGGTCACGTTCTCCGCGATACCCTCGTACCACACCACGTCGCCGTGCCCATCGCGTGCAGCCCGCGCCGACAGTCGCACGGCAATCGGCGTCCCGTCCTGGCGGCGCCACGTGAGATCGAACCACTCCGGATGCGCACCCGAATCGATCGCCGTCATCCACCGATCTCGCTCGTCGATGTCGACATAGAGATCACGCATGATGTCGATGGCGAGAAGCTCGTCCACCGACTCGTAGCCGAGCATCGCCACGAGCGCGGGATTCACGTCGAGAAAGCGCCCCTGGCGCGTCGATCGGAAGATGCCGTACGCGGCTCGTGCGATGAGCGCGCGCATTCGCTCCTCCGATTGCCTCAGCGCTTCCTGCGCCTGCTTTCGTCCCTCGATGTCTCGAGTGACGCTGAGGAGTCGGTCCGGCACGCCTGCTTCATTCCGAAGCAGGGCCGTGTGTGTCTCCACCCAGATGTACGTACCGTCCTTTCGCAGGCAGCGCCACTCGACGAGCGGGGTCTCGCCGCGAAGGACCGCGAGGTATGCGTCGCCGGCCAGCTTCGCGAGGTCGTCGGGATGCGTGAGCGCGAACACGTCCTTGCCCACGAGCTCCGCGGGTGTGAATCCGAGCGCCTTTTCCGTCGAGGCGGAGTAGTACAGCGCCGTCCCGTCGAGATCCTGCAGGCAGACGATGTCGTCGATCGACTCGGCGAGCAGACGATACTTCGCCTCGCTTTCGGTCAGCGCGAGCGACGCGGCGCGATGCTCCGTGAAATCGCGCGCGGTGATGCGGTAACCGACGACAGTTCCATCCTCATCGAGCACCGCGTCAGCGCGGGCTTCGAGCCATATCCAAGTTCCATCTTTCTTTCGAACGCGAGCCGTCTCGGTGACGGGCTGGCGCTCGCGGACCGATTGCACCGAGTGCGCGATGCGCTCCCGGTCCGTCGGGTCGAGGAGCGTCCACCACTCGACGCCGAGAATGTCGTCCGCGGTATAGCCAAGGACGTGTGCGGTCGACGGGCTCACGTACGTGAACCGTCCGCCATGCAGGGCGACGAGCGCGATGATGTCGCTCGAGTTCTCGGCGATGAGGCGATAGAGCGTCTGCTGGCGCCGCAGCTCCACCTCGACCGATAGGCGGGACGTGACGTCGCTGAGCGTGCCGCTGATCCCGACGATGTTGCCGTCGAGATCGAGCATGGGGATGGCCCGGAGCTCCAGCCAGTGGACCTTCCCGGCGACGCAGCGTACGCGCACGACTTGCTCGCCTCGCGCCAGTGAGCCATCGAGGAGCCCCCGCATCGCGGTGTCGCACTCGCTGGCGTCCTCACCGATCATCAGCGCCGTGGCCACCTGCCCGACGCTCTCCGTCGGCGACCGCCCGGTGACCGTTTCCCAGGCTGCGTTCAGAAAGGTCCAGCGAAGATCCCGGTCGACCTGGAACACGATCGTCGTCAGATTGTCGACGAGAGCCCGGTAGCGTTCCTCACCGCGGCGAAGCACTTCCTCGGCCGACTCGCGTTGCTGGATGTATTCCTGCAACACCGACCGCAGCGACGTGACATCGCCGGTCAGATCGTCGATGGTCGCGGCGCGCCGCTCCAGCTCTCGTGTCGCCCGGCGGCTCCGCGTGCGTTCTACGACGAGGGCCACGACGGCGCCGACCGCGGTCAGGGCAGCTACCGACGCGGCGATAGAGGCAGAAGCCAGGATCAGACGATCACTCCGGACGAAGGACGGACGATGGCAATTGATACGCGGTCGAGCATGTCAGCGGGAGGGGCCGGAGAGCCACCGTCCGAGGGGGACGACCCACGGCGGGCTCGGCCACCAGCCGAACCGGGAACCGGGGACGGGTCCGGGAGGTTAATGCCGGAAATGACCGCCCCGACTGCGACCCGCGAGGGCGATGCGCGCTTCGAAGCCGAAGCGCTTCCGTTCATCGACGACGTATACCGCTTCGCGCTGTCGCTCACCCGCGACGCGTCCGATGCGGACGATGTGGTCCAGGAGACGTTCCTTCGGGCATATCGCTCATGGCACACCTTTCAACCGGGGAGCGATGCGCGACGGTGGCTGTTCACTATTACGCGCAACGTCTTTCTGCGGACGAGGGAGCGCGAGCGACGGCACGTCGAGGTCGAAGATGGCGACCTCGAGGCACTGGGCTCGTTCGCCACGCACACCGACATGGTGCGGGATGGAAGCGACCAGATCCTCTCGCGCATCGACCTCGGCCCGGCATTGCGGCGCGCGCTCGACGAGCTCGACGAGCCGTTCAAGTCGGCCGTCATGCTCGTCGATCTGGAGGACCAGTCGTACGACGCGGCCTCGCAGATTCTCGGAGTGCCCATAGGAACCGTACGCTCCCGGCTGTTCCGCGGGAGGCGCATTCTCCAGGAAAAACTTCACACCTATGCGCAGGACGCCGGCTTCACGACGGCGAAACGCAGCGAACGGGAATCGACGGATGACTGACTGCAATCGCGACATCGACTGCCGCACTGCGGTCCAGAAGCTCTGGGACTATCTCGACCAGGAGTTGACCCCCGAGCGGATGGACGACGTTCGACGACACCTCGACCGATGCGGCAGCTGCCTTCCGCACCACGACTACGGTCGCGCATTCCTCGCCGCTCTGGCGGCGGCGAAGGAGAGCGATGCTCGCGCGCCGGACGCATTGCGCCGCCGCGTGATGGAAGACCTGCGAGCCGCGGGGTTCAGCGCCTGACCCGCGCCGCCCGCTCCGGCGTTACATCGCCGGCCGGCCCGTGATGTCGACGATCGTCACGTCGCCCAGCTTCGTGGCCCGCAGCGTCGGCTCGATCGACTTTCTGTCGCCGACGATGACGATGGCGAGACGATCCGGATCGATGTACTGCCGCGCAACGCGCTGAACGTCCGCCTGGGTCACCGATGCGATCCCCTGCGTATAGCTGTTGTAGAAGCTCAGCGGAACGTCGTAGGTCACGAGCTGCGCCAGCTGGCCGGCGATCCCGCCCGTCGTCTCGAATCGGCCCGGGAGCTGAAGCTGCAGATAGCGTTTCGTCTTCTCGAGCTCGTCCTGCGGGATCGTGTCGCGAATCGCCCGCAGCTCCTTCATGAACTCGATCAACGCGGAATCCGTCTTGGCGGCGACCACTTCGGCGCTGGCGAGGAACGGGCCTGGCGCGCGCCGCATCGCGAAGCCCGACGAGGCGCCGTACGTGTACGCCTTCGTCTCGCGCAGATTCTGATTGAGCCGGCTCGTGAACGACCCACCGAGCGCGGTGTTCATCACGGTGAGCGGGAAGTAGTCGGCCGTATTTCGCGCGACACCGACGCCGCCGATCCGGAACGACGACTGTGCCGCTCCCGGCTTGTCGACCACGTAGATCGTCGTGCCTTTGGCCGCCGTCGGCTGGCCGTACGAAGCGGGAGGAACGCTAGCCCGCTGCCACCCGCCGAACATGGCTCGGACGCGCCGCTCGATGTCGTCGGGCTGGACGTCCCCCACGACGAGCAGCGTCGCATTGTTGGGACGGAAATACGTCTCGTAGAAGCGGCGGACATCCTCCTGCTGGATCGCGTTGGTGCTGGCCTCGTCGCCCGTGAGTGGCCGTCCGTAGGCGGCCGATCCATAGACGATGGCGGCGTACGCGCGGTTCGCGATCTCCGGCGCCCGGTCCTTCACCTGGAGCAGGCTCGTTAGGCGGTTCTTGCGCAGTCGCTCCAGCTCGTTCACGGGGAACGCCGGCCGCAGCGCGATGTCCGCGAACAGGGCGAGCGCGCTATCGAGCTGCGCGGTCGGCGTGTGCAGCTGAAGGGTCGTCGCATCCCAGCCACTGCCCGCGAAGACGTCGACCCCGAGAAACGCCTCCTGGTCGGCGATCTGGAGCGAGCTCCGCGTCGCCGTTCCTTCCTTGAGAAGCGACGTCGCGAGAGTGGCGGTCCCGAGCTTTCCCGGCTCGTCGGTCTCGCCGCCACTCTTTATCACGAGCACGAAATCGGCGATCGGCAGCTCGTGCTGCTCGACGACCAGGAGTCGCAGCCCGTTAGGCAGCTCCCGCGTTACCACTGCGGGCAGCGTCAGCGCCTTCGGCGGACCCAGCACCGGCGGCTTCGTGAGGTCGACCGTCGACGCTGCACTTGGCGTCACTGCCGGGGACGAGGTCGTCGCGGCGCTCTGGGCACACGCTCCCAACGCGACCGCGATCGCGACGGCGCCGCCAACCGTCGCGGCTCGGCCGCCGCGCGTACGGTTATCGAGCTGGCTCACTGGATCACCCCCGTCACCATCAGGTCTCGCTTTCCTTCCGGAACGACCGTGAGCGTGACGCGCGGCTTGCCGAGGTACGTGCTGGCCACGCGCTTGAGATCGGCGAGCGTCACCTTGTCATAACGCGCGGCGTCCTG
>DASRHU010000188.1:0-3302 GCA_035650335.1 Gemmatimonadaceae bacterium
CTGTACCACGCGTTCGCGACGTTCGGCGCGTTGATGTCGCCCGATCTCCCGCTCTCGCGTCGCGAGCACGAGATGATCACGACGATGGTCTCGGAGACGAATCGCTGTAAGTATTGAATAGAGTCGCACGCAGAGTTTCTGCGTAGGGTGACGCTCGACGAGGCATTGGTCGCAGCGCTGCAACGTGACTACACGACCGCGCCGATCTCCGAGCACGAGCGCGTGATGCTCGAGTACGTCGTGCAGCTGACGAAGGACGCGACGCGCATCACGCCGGAGCATCACAAGCGGTTGCGCGCGGTGGGCTTCGATGACCGAGGGATCCTGCAGATCACGCTGATCGCGTCGTGGTTCAACTACATCAATCGGGTGGCGGACGCCTTGGGAGTGGGAAAACAGTAGGGGTCAGGAGTCAGGAGTCAGGGGTCAGGGCTGGAAAGGGGCCGCCGCGCTTCGCGCGTGCGGCCCTCATCAGATGAGCGCGGCAGCGAAGCTGCCGCGCCTTACCGCCCCTGACCCCTGACTCCTGACTCCTGACCCCTTCTTCACAAAGGCCCCAACTACCCCCAACTTCGTCCCGCATGGAAAAGCCCCGCCTGAGCTTCTGGCAAATGTTCAACATGAGCTTCGGGTTCCTCGGCATTCAGTTCGGCTGGGGACTGCAGCTCGCCAACATGTCGGCGGTCTACGAGCGCCTCGGCGCGCGGCCCGACGAGGTACCGTTGCTCTGGCTCGCGGCACCGATGACGGGCCTTCTCGTGCAGCCGATCGTCGGCGCCCTCAGCGATCGCACCTGGGGACGCCTCGGCAGACGTCGGCCGTATTTCCTCGTTGGGGCAATCCTCGCCTCGATCGCGCTGTTCATCATGCCGACCTCCACGACGCTCTGGATGGCGGCGACCCTGCTCTGGGTGCTCGACGCGTCGATCAACATCTCGATGGAGCCGTTCCGCGCGTTCGTCGCCGACAAGCTCAACGACAAGCAGCGCACGGCGGGGTTCGTCATGCAGTCGTTCTTCATCGGCATCGGAGCGAGCCTCGCCAACGCGCTCCCACTCGCGTTCAGATGGCTCGGCGTGGAAGGGAGCACGGCGAGCGGCATCCCGCTCTCCGTGAAGTATTCGTTCCAGGTCGGAGCGGCGGTCTTTCTCGCGGCGGTCGTGTGGACGGTGGTCACGACGAGCGAGTTCCCGCCGGAGGACCCGGCCGCGCTCGATCGGGCCCGGCGTGGACGCGGTGGGCTGGGCAACCTCGCTCGTGAAATCGCCACGTCGATTCGTGACATGCCACCGACGATGCGACAGCTGGCTGTCGTGCAGGTGTTCACGTGGCTGGGGCTGTTTTCCATGTGGCTCTTCTTCGTGCCGGCGACGGCGCGACACGTGTTCGGCGCCACGGATCCGCAATCCGCGCTGTACACGCAGGGCATCGAATGGGGTGGAGCGGTTTTCGCCTTCTACTCGATCACCTGCTTCATCGTCGCGCTCGCCCTCCCGAAACTGGCGGCGCTCACGACCCGAAAAACCGTACACGCCCTGGCGCTCATTTGCGGCGCCGTCGGCCTGCTGTCCGTCTACCTCATCCACAGCAGGTGGCTGCTCATCCTCAGCATGGTCGGCGTCGGCATCGCGTGGGCATCCATTCTGTCGATGCCGTACGCGATTCTCTCGACGGCACTCCCGCCGGCGCGGATGGGTGTCTACATGGGAGTGTTCAACTTCTTCATCGTCATCCCGGAGATCGTCGCCGCGCTGGCCTTCGGGCCGTTGATCCGCGCGGTGTTCGGAGAGAACAACGCCAGCGCGCCACTCTACGTCGTGATGATGGGGGGCGTGTTTCTGCTGGTCGCGGCCACGCTCGTCGTGTTCGTGCAGGACGTCGGGGAGCGAGACGTTCCCGAGCGTGCGGTGATCGCGGGCGACGCGCAGGAACGGTTGCTGGCACAGCCCGGAGTGCAGCCGGTGCCCAGCAGCGGGTTGGTGGACGAGCCCTGAGCGCGCCTCACGAGTGAGGCACGCCCGGATCACCCAACCCTACGCGATGTTCGCCTGAGGAGCGTCGCGGTTGGCGAACGGCCAGGGTGTCACCTCGGTCGGGCCATTTCCCGCCGAGAGTGGAAGGTGCAAACAGAACCGCGTCGCGTGCTCCGAGTCCTGCTCGAGCTGCAGGCTGCCGCCCACGCGCGCGGCCAGCGCCCGGCAAAGCTCGAGACCGATGCCAGACCCGGCCGATCCCGCTTCCGCGCCCGGTCGCACCGAAAGCCCGGGCCCGGTGTCGGTCACCGAGACCAGCACCTCGCCGGCGCCAAGCTCGGCATCGACCCAAAGAGGTCCTGGCCGCGCATAACGAATGGCGTTGTCGAGGAGGATCGCGAGCACCTGACGCAGCACCATGGCGTCGAGTCCCATCTCGAGGCGCCCCACACCGTCCACGCGCACGACGATCCGCTTTCCCGCCGCTTCGGCTTCTTCGGCGAACGCCGCGGCTTCGCGCTCGATCTCTTCCGCGACGTGTACCCACGAGCGTGGCGGCGACAGACTCGTGGATTTCGAGGGACGCATGTCACCCCGTGTCATCTGAAGCACTTCTTCGATCACGCGGAGGTTGCGGCCGAGTCGGAGGCGAGTGTCGCCGACCAGCTCCGCGTCGAGTGGGGTACCAGTGGCCGCCGCCCGCTCGACGTACTCGAGCACCTGGCTCGCGGCCACCAGCGGTGCACGAAGGTCGTGCGCCATGAGCGACATCAGCAATCGGTTCGTGTCGCGCGCCGAAAGCGCGGAGCGAAGCGCATCGTCGGCACTCCGGCGGTGACGCTGCGCCACGAGCGCGACCGCCCCGCTGGAGAGGATCGCGAACACCTCGAGGATTCGATTGGGCAGCCAGACCGATCGTGGCGTGACCGGGCTGCGCCCTAACGTCGCCGCGAGCGCGAAGCCGGCCAGGGCGACCGCGGTCGCCACCAGGACGGGCTTCGGCCGTCCGAGCATGGAGATCACGACGATCGGAATCGAGAGCAGGAACCCGACGACCACGCCGGCCGCCGTGATCCAGTCGAGCACCACGATGACCGCAATCAACGCGTAGCAGAGTACGACCAGGCGCCGCCGGTCGTATCCCGCCACCGGGGACGTGGCGAGGAGGCTCAGATTGCTGTCTGTCACAGGCCGTACCGCCGGCGTTTCTCCCACAACGTCTTCCTCGAGATGCCCAGCCGCTGCGCCAGCTCACCCAGCTCCATTCGGGCTTCCGACAATGCCGCGGTGATGTAGCGCCGCTCGACCTCCTCGAGCGTGAGCCCCTGC
>DASRHU010000189.1:0-21659 GCA_035650335.1 Gemmatimonadaceae bacterium
CCGGAAGGCATCGCCTACGACTCGGACTTCGGCCACCTCTACGTGGTTGGGCGGCCGGAGACGCTCGTCTTCCATTTCAGCACGACCGGGACGCTACTCCGCACCGTCAGCATTGCGGCGGCCCAGGCGGACAAGCCCGCGGGAATGGACTACGCGCCGAGCAGCGCGAGCCTGAGCGCGCGGTCCCTCTACATCGTCGATCGGGGCGTCGACAACAACGACGATCCCAACGAGAACGACGGCAAGCTGTACGAGTTCTCGATTCCCCCGATCTCCGGCAACACGCTGCCGACGGTCACCATCACGGCCCCGGCGAGCGGCTCGACGTTTACCCAGGGCAGCCCGGTCACGTTCACCGGAACCGCGAGCGACGCCGAGGACGGGAACCTGACGGCGACGGTGACGTGGACCTCGAGCATCAACGGCGCACTCGGCACCGGCGGGTCAGTCTCGACGAGCACCCTTTCGTTAGGTACGCACACCATCACCGCGTCGGTGACGGACAGTGACGGGGCACAGGCGTCGTCGGCCATCACGGTGACGGTGAACGCACCGCAGTCGGGCAACGTCGTCCTGGTGCGGGTGGCCGCGGGAACCGACGATGCCGAAGAGTCGGCCACCGGCGGCGTGGACCTCGCGAGCAGCGATCTCGAGATGGTCTTCGACGTCAGCGATCAGACCGTGGGCCTGCGGTTCAATGGCGTCACGGTCCCGCGTGGAGCCACGATCACGCGCGCGTACGTGCAGTTCCAGGTCGACGAAACCACCTCCATCGCCACCTCGCTCACCATCCAGGGGCAGGCGACCGATAACGCGCCGACCTTTGCCGGCAGCTCCGGCAACATCTCGTCGCGGGGGAGGACGACCAGCGCGGTGGCGTGGTCGCCGCCGGCCTGGCCGGTCGTTGGGGCGGCGGGGGCGGATCAGCAGACCCCGAGCCTCACATCGATCGTGCAGGAGATCGTGAATCGACCGGGGTGGAACAGCGGCAACTCGCTGGTGCTCATCATCAGCGGCACTGGCGAGCGGGTCGCCGAGGCCTACGAGGGACTACCGAGTGCCGCGCCACTGCTTCGAGTGGAGTTCGGCACGGAGCCACCGGGTCCGAACGTCGCTCCGACAGCGAGCAACGTGACGATTTCGGGGACGCCGCAGGTGGGGCGTGTCCTCACCGGGAGCTACACCTACAGTGACGCCGATGGCGATGCGCAGGGAAGCTCGACCTACCGCTGGCTGCGCAATGGTTCGACGATCGGCGGAGCGAGTGGTCTGACGTACACGCTGGTGACTGCCGACGAAGGCGCGATGATCCGCTTCGAGGTGACCCCGGTCGCCGCGACGGGTGAATCGCCTGGCACCGCAGTCCAGAGTGCGGCCGTGGGACCGGTGGCCGCCCCGACGCCTAACGCCGCGCCCACCGCCAGCAACGTGGCGATCAGCGGCACGACGGAGGTTGGGCGGGTGTTGACCGGTAACTATTCGTACACCGATGCCGAGGGGGATGCCGAGGGAGTCTCGGGCTATCGCTGGCTTCGGAACGGGACACCAATCAGCGGCGCGACAGCTCGGACGTACACGCTGGTCTCGGCCGATCAGGACGCGCTGATCGTGTTCGAGGTGACGCCGGTCGCGGTCACCGGCACGTCTCCGGGTACCCCGGTGCAGAGTGCGGCAGTCGGCCCGGTCACGGCGCCGCCGCCTAACGCCGCCCCGGTCGCGAGCAACGTCGCGATCTCCGGCACGCCGAAGGTCGGCCAGGTGCTCACCGGCACCTACATCTACAGCGATACGGAGGGTGATGCGCAGGGGACCTCGATGTATCGGTGGTTCCGTAACGGCACGCCGATCGCCGGGGCGACCGCACGGACCCATACCCTGGTCGCGGCCGACCAGGGAGCGATGATCGTGTTCGAGGTGACTCCGGTCGCGATCAGCGGGACGTCACCGGGGACGGCGGTGCAGAGCGCGGCGGTCGGTCCGGTGGAGGCACTGCCGGTCGTGATCGTGTCGAGCGTCTCACCGAGCACCGTGGCGGCGGGGACCTCCGTCACCATGACGATCACCGGCTCCGGCTTCGCCCCAGGGGCTCGCGTCATTTTCGAGAACGGAACCGGCGGTCCGACGCCGACCATGACGAACGTCGTCGTGGTGAACGAGACGACCATTACCGGCACGTTCACCTCCAAGAAGGACGGTCCGAAGCGGAACCGCTTCTGGGACGTCCGCGTGACGAATACCGATACTTCAACGGGAGCATTGAGCCGCGGGCTGACGATCACGCCGTAACGGAACGTCGAGCTGTTCGAATGGCGGCGCGCGAGATCGGGCTTCTCGCTGCGCCGCCATTCGCGCTCAGCGGGGGATGCGAAAGCCGGGACTCGAACCCGGACGGGTTGCCCCACAGGATCCTAAGTCCTGCGCGTCTACCAGTTCCGCCACTTTCGCAGTGCTGGGAAAAGTAAGTGTGGGTCGGCTCGCCGCCTAGCGGGCTGGGCTTTGGGGGCTGACGGCAAAGACTCAGACGTCAGATGTCAGAGTTCAGATGTCAGAACGCCCACGGGCAGCCATACATTGGCTGCCCGTAGTCGTTTCTGAATTCTGAAATCTGAATTCTGAACTCTGAACTCTGACGTCTTTGCCGTTCCTTTCCGTTCCTCAATCTCTCCCCCCCACCCGCAGGTTGACGACCCGCCCCTGCGGCTCGGTCCCATCCCTCCGCCCTCCGATGTTGTACACGTAGAGCGATACGATATCCCCGTCGGGCACCCGCGCAAGCGCGCGCTCGAGGTCGGCCACCGTCTTCACGACGCGCCGCGGCGCGGGGCGCAGCACCTCGGCGATGACATCGGTGCGCGGGAACAGCTGCTGGTTCGCCGGCCCATCGATGTCCACCTCGCTCACCAGCAGTCCACGCGCATCCGAGCTCAGGTTTGCCTGACGAGCGAGCTCCGCGGGCACGGGCTCCACGGAGATGCCGAGCTTCACGTTCGACACGGACTCGCGGCTCGCGTCCTCCGCGCCGCCGCGTGAGGCGACCTGCGCCTCCTGCGGCGCTTCCGTGAGTGGCACGGTGATCGTCTTCTTCTCGCCGAAGCGCATCACCTCGACCTGCACGCGCTGGCCCGGCTCGAATCCGCGCACGATCCGCTGCAACGTCGCGACGCGCTCGACGGGCTGACCGTTGATCGCGACGATGACGTCACCGACCTCGACGCCCGCGCGCTCCGCGGGACTCGGCGATCCGGTGAATCCGTCGACGCGCGCACCGCGGATCTCCTTCAGGCCGGCGGCCTCCGCGTCCTCGGGGGTCACCTCGTTGATCGCGATGCCGAGCACCGCGCGACGCACGCGACCGTGCGCGATCAGATCCTCCATCACGCTCTTCGCGAGCGTAATCGGAATGGCGAAGCCGTATCCGGCGTAGAAGCCGGTCTGGCTCGCGATCGCCGAGTTGATGCCGACGACCTCGCCGCGAATGTTGACGAGGGGTCCGCCGGAGTTGCCCGGGTTGATCGCGGCGTCCGTCTGGATGTAGTCGACGATGGCGTAGCTGCTCTCGTACAGGCCGCGCAGCTCGCCGCTGCGCCCCTTCGCGCTGACGATGCCTGCTGTCACCGTGAAGTCGAGGCCGAGGGGATTGCCGATCGCCAGCACCCACTCGCCGACGCGCGTCGTCTGGTCGTCGCCGAAGGTGACGGCGGGGAAGCGGCTTCCGTCGATCTTCAGCACCGCGACGTCCGTCGAGGGATCGCGCCCGACCACGCGCGCCTTGAAGACGCGCTTGTCCATGAGCGTCACGTTGACGCGATCGGCGTCGGCGACGACGTGGTTGTTGGTGAGCACGTAGCCGTCCGGTGAGACGATGAATCCGGATCCCGAGCCGCGTGACGGCTGCTGCTGGCGGCGGGGATCGAACTGATCGAAGAAATCCTCGAGTCCGGGCGGAACCTGGCCACGCTGGCGCGGGTTGCCGCGAGTCGTCGGGCGCCGCTCCGTCTGGATCGAGACGACCGCCGGCGTGACGTGATCGGCGATGGAGACGAACGCCTGGCTCGCATCAGCGAGGGGCTTCACCTCCTGGGCGCTCGGCTTGGGCGCGGCCGCCTGCTGCTGCGCATAGCCGAAAGGAGTGATGTTGACCGCACCGGCCACGATGAGGCCGCCAACGAAAGCGCCTGCCGCGATGAGGCCGACACGGGCGCGCGCGAGTGTTCGAGACATGGTTATTCGTCCACCGTGTGTGTGGGTGCAACCTGTGATACCCGGACGCCGGCGCGCAAGTTTCGCGCTCTGACACCAAACGCCCGGCATGTGTCCATGGTTCGACACACGCCGGGCGTTCGGGAGTTGTCAGCGGATCGCCAGCTTATTTCTTGTTCTCGTCGACGATCTCGTAGTCCGCCTCCACGACGTCCTCCTGCTTGCCGGCGGTGGCGCCTGCGGGTTGGCCCTCCGCGGCAGCACCAGAGGGTCCACCCCCCGACCCCTCCGGCCCCGTCGAGCCCGCGGCCCCCTGCTGCGCGTACAGCGACTTGCCCGCCTCGTTGTACGCCGTGCTCAGCTCCTCCTGTGCGGCGCGGATCTCGGTAAGGTCATCAGCGCGGAGCGCCTTGCGGGCGCGCTCGATCGCGTCCTTGAGCCGCGTCTTGTGCGCATCGGAGAGACGCTCCTCCCACTCCTTGGAGCTCTTCTCGACCTCGTACGACATCGTGTCGAGGCGGTTCCGCGCGTCGATCTCCTCGCGCTTCTTCCGATCCTCGTCGGCGTGCTTCTCCGCATCCTTGACCATGCGATCGATTTCAGTGTCGGACAGCCCACTCGAGGCCTCGATGCGGATCTTCTGCTCCTTGCCCGTGGTCTTGTCCTTCGCCGTCACGTGCAGGATTCCGTTGGCGTCGATGTCGAACGTCACCTCGATCTGCGGCATGCCGCGCGGAGCAGGCGGAATTCCCGTGAGCTGGAATTTGCCGATCGTGCGGTTGTCGCGCGCGAGCTCGCGCTCGCCCTGCAGCACGTGGATCTCGACCGTCGTCTGGTTGTCGTCGGCCGTCGAGAACGTCTCGGCCTTCTTCGTCGGAATCGTCGTGTTGCGCGCGATGAGCGTCGTCATCACGCCACCGAGCGTCTCGATACCGAGCGACAGGGGCGTGACGTCGAGCAGCAGGACATCCTTCTGCTCACCCGTGAGCACCGCACCTTGAATCGCGGCGCCGATCGCCACGACTTCGTCCGGGTTGACGCCCTTGTGCGGCTCTTTCTTGAAGAAGTCCTTCACGATCTGCTGCACCTTCGGGATGCGTGTCGAGCCACCGACGAGGATCACCTCGTCGACTTCCTCCGGCTTGAGTCCGGCATCCTTCAGCGCCTGCTGCATCGGCGGAAGCGTGCGCTGGATGAGATCATCCACCAGCTGCTCGAATTTCGCGCGCGACAGCGTGTAGTTCAGGTGCTTGGGCCCCGATTGGTCGGCGGTGATGAACGGCAGGTTGATGTCCGTCTGCTGCACCGTGGACAGCTCCATTTTCGCTTTCTCGGCGCCTTCCTTGAGACGCTGGAGCGCCATCGGATCCTTGGAGAGATCGATCCCCTGATCGCGCTTGAACTCGGCGACGAGCCAGTCGATCACGCGCTGGTCGAAGTCATCACCACCGAGGTGCGTGTCACCGTTGGTGGCCTTCACCTCGAACTGGCGCGAGCCCTCGACGTCGTAGAGCTCGAGCACCGAGATGTCGTAGGTGCCACCGCCCAAGTCGAACACGGCGACCTTCTCATCCTTCTTCTTGTCGAGCCCGTACGCGAGCGCCGCGGCGGTGGGCTCGTTGATGATGCGGAGCACATCGAGCCCGGCGATCTTGCCGGCGTCCTTGGTCGCCTGGCGCTGCGCATCGTTGAAGTACGCGGGGACGGTGATGACCGCCTTCTCGACCTTGTGGCCGAGGTAGTCCTCGGCGGTCTGGCGCATCTTCTGGAGGATCATCGCGGAGATCTCGGGGGGCGAGTAGCGCTTGCCCATCACCTCGACCGTCGCCATGTCGTTCGCGCCCGACGCCACCTTGTAGGGAACACGCTTGATCTCCTCGGGCACTTCCGGAGTCCTGCGACCCATGAAGCGCTTGATGGAGAAAACGGTGTTCTGCGGATTGGTGACCGCCTGCCGCTTCGCCACGGTACCGACCAGGCGCTCCCCGTCCTTCGTGAAGCCCACGACGGAGGGCGTGACGCGACCGCCCTCGGCGTTGGGAATGACGACGGGATCGCCGCCCTCCATGACCGCTACGACGGAGTTGGTGGTACCGAGGTCGATTCCGATGATTTTCTCTGCCATTGTCACCTCAGTTCGTGTTCGACGCGACTCGCGGCGCGGGCGTCCCCGACCGCGAAGGTCGCGCCGTCGTGGCCGTGCAAGCGTATATTTTGCGCGACGCACGAGGTTGCCTTGCTGCAGCAGCAAGCGCGGGACCGCCCTTATGCGCCAGTTTGGCAGGGTATCAGCGCGCGTTGGTGAGCGATCTCGCCGCTTCGGCGTGAAGCGGTGTGGAGTGGCGGAGCCGCCGATTCAGACGAGAACCCGGGACATCGCGACGTGATTCCAATCGACGACGACAACCCGACGCTGCGCACCCCCCTCGTCACGTACACGATCGTCGGGTTGATCATCGCGACGTGGGTGTTCGTCCAGGGAGCTGGCTTCAACGACATGAGTCTGGTCGCCAGTGTGTGCAATCTCGGCATGGTGCCGGGAGAGATCACGAAGCTGGCGCGGCTTGGCGACGCCGTGCCGATCGCGCAAGGTCTCGCTTGCGTCGTCGACGACGAGCCGATTAATCGATTCACGCCGATCACCTCGATGTTCCTCCACGGAGGGTGGGGCCACCTGTTCGGCAACCTCGTGTTCTTCTGGGTTTTCGGGAACAACGTCGAGGACAGCATGGGGCGCGGGCGCTTCGCGCTGTATTACCTGCTGTGCGGTCTCGCGGCCGCGGCCGCGCACGTGATCATCGAGCCGCGATCCATCATCCCGACCGTCGGAGCGTCAGGCGCCATCTCGGGAGTGATGGGTGGATACCTCATCCTCTATCCGCGCGCGCACGTGCGAATGCTGTTTCCGCCGATCTTTTTCTTCTGGGCGCGTGCCTGGCTGGTGCTCATCTGGTGGCTGGTCCTCCAGGTCATCAACGGTCTGCCGCAGCTGCTGGCAATCGATCCGGAGGCGTCGGGCGGCACGGCGTTCTGGGCGCACATCGGCGGGTTCATTGCCGGTGTTCTGCTCGTCATGATGTTCCGCGATCCGCAGCTGGTCGAGCAGCATCGCGCGGCGCGCGAGGCCGGCAACTTCACAGCGCGTTGGCGCTGACCGCGGCGTGCTCGTTGCAGGGCCATCGAAGGTCATTTTCGCGGAGCGCGCATGACAGCCGCGGTGAGCACAGAGCGCGGTCGCCGGTGGGCCGACGTCGTGGCCATTCTCGCGAGTGTGGTGCTCTTCGGGTACTCGGTTTGGGGCGGGATTCTCGCCGGGGACAGTGAGGCGATGGCCGAGGTGGGGAACCTCGGCCTGGCGCGGGCGAGCACCATCGTCGCCGGGTTGCTCGGCGTCATCGGCATCTTCGTGGCGCAGCGGGCGCGAGGTGCCGGGCGGGTGATCGTCATGCTGGCGGGCGTCGTCGCGCTGATTGGTCTCTTCGCGTTCGCGGTGGTGGATGCCACGGCCATGCTGGCCGCCGGCGTGCCGGGGCTGCTCCTGGTCGTCGCGGGAATGTTCGTCGGTCCGATGCCCGCGCCTGGCGGCGAACGGGTCTGATTAGCCCTATGAGGGAATTGCCTTCTTCCGCCGGCGGCGCTCTATTTCCCGCCCGTCGCTACTGACCCTGATCGGCATTCCCGCAACTGGAGTATTTCGTGCGACTGATCCCGCGGGACCAGGAGTTCTTCACGATGTTCGCCGAGCTCGCGCGGCGTCTCACCGCGGCGGCAAAGATCACCCATCAGATCTTCAAGAACCCGGCGGAGCTTCAGCAGTACGTGAGCGACATCAAGGATGTCGAGCACGAGGCCGACGAGCTCACGCACGACGTGATCGCGCGGATCGACAAGACGTTCGTCACGCCGTTCGATCGCGAGGACATCCACATGCTCGCCTCGCGACTCGACGATGTCATCGACCTGCTCGACGGCACCGCGCGACGGGCGGCGATGTTCCGCATCAAGGAGACGCGAGAGCCAGCGCAGATGATGGCCGGGGTCCTGGTGCGGGCGGCGGGCGCGATCGAAGAGGCGGTGCTCGGGATGAAGAAGAGCAGCATCGTGATCGAGAAGGCGCGCAACATCAAAATGCTCGAAGAGGAGGGCGACGCGATCTACCACCTCGCGGTGGGCGCGCTGTTCGACGCCGAGAACCCGGATCCGCTCGAGATCATCAAGTGGAAGGAGCTGTACGACACGCTCGAGCGCGCGCTCGACCAGTGCGAGGACGTCGGGAACGTGCTCGAGAGCATCTCCCTCAAGAACGCGTAGCGCGTGGTCACGTACGTCGTCGCGATCGTCGCGGTCGCGTTCATTTTCGATTTCATCAACGGGTTCCACGACTCCGCGAATTCCATCGCGACAGTCGTAGGCACCCGCGTCCTCAGCCCGCTCGCCGCCGTCGTCTGGGCGGCGTTCTTCAACTTCGTCGCGGCCTTCACGGTGGGCACGGCGGTCGCGAAGACGGTCGGCGCCGGGATGATCGACATCGCTGTCGTCGAGCCGAACGTCATCCTCGCCGGCCTGCTCGGCGCGATCATCTGGAATCTCATCACCTGGTATTACGGGCTTCCATCGAGCTCCTCCCACGCGCTCATCGGGGGGTACGCGGGGGCGGCGGTCGCGAAGGCGGGCTTCAAGGCGATCATCCTCTCCGGGTGGACGAAGACCCTCATCTTCATCGTGCTGTCGCCGCTCATCGGGATGATGCTCGGCTACCTGCTGATGGTCGCGGTCTACTGGATCTTTCAGCGCGTGTCGCCGCATCGCGTCGACGGCTTCTTCCGTCGCGCGCAGCTCCTCTCGGCGGCGTTCTTCTCGCTGTCACACGGGGCCAACGATGCGCAGAAGACCATGGGCATCATCGTCGGGCTGCTCGTGTCGGCGCAGGCGTATTTCGCGTCGCAGACCGGGATTCTGCGTCATCTCCATCTTCAGAACACCGACACGATTCCGTTCTGGATCGAGATCGGCGCCTACACCGCCATCGCGTTAGGCACGCTGTTCGGCGGCTGGCGGATCGTGCACACGATGGGGAGCCGGATCACCAGGCTGCGGCCCGTCGGTGGTTTCTGCGCCGAGACGGCGGGCGCCATGAGCATCCTCTTCGCGACCGGCTTTGGAATCCCCGTCAGCACGACGCACACGATCACCGGCGCGATCGTCGGCGTGGGGGCGACCAATAGGCTGTCGGCGGTTCGGTGGGGGGTCGCGGGGCGGATCGTGTGGGCCTGGATTCTCACCATTCCGGCGGCGGCCGGGATTGGCGCGGTCTCTCTCGTCATCCTTCGGCAGTTGATCGCGATCTGACGGGGGCAACGCGTCGCTTCCCCGGTCATCGGGGAAGTTTCGGGGAAGGCAGAGGGTGCCCTCGCGGGATATGTTGAAGAACCCCCGCGGCTGCGGTCCCTCCCCATGCTCGACGAATCCCTCCTCGACCCTCGCCTGCTCCTCAATCGGGAGCTGAGCTGGCTCGCGTTCAACGAACGCGTGTTGAACGAGGCGCTCGATGCGAGGACGCCGTTACTCGAGCGGCTGAAGTTCCTCTCCATCGTCAGCACGAATCTCGACGAGTTCTACATGGTCCGCGTCGCTGGCCTCCGGCGACAGGTCGCGGCGGGCGTCGCGCAGACCACACCCGACGGGATGACGCCGCAGGAGCAGCTCGACGCGATCGACGGCAAGGTCAGGTCGCTGGTCGAGCGACAGCGCGCGTGCCTGCACGGCGTGGTACTTCCCGCGCTCGAGGCGCAGGGTGTCCGACTGGTGGGGATGACGGATCTTGCGCCCACGGAGTGGGCGATCGTCGATCAGTTCTTCGAGGCGCAGGTCTTCCCGGTGCTGACGCCACTCGCCGTCGATCCAGCGCACCCCTTCCCGTACATCTCGAACCTGTCCCTGTCGCTCGCCGTCGAGATCCGCGACGCCGCGAGCGATACCGTGCACTTCGCGCGCGTGAAAGTGCCGAAGAGTCTGCCGCGATGGGTGTCGTTCGGACGTCCCGGACATTTCATCCCGCTGGAGGAAGTCATTGGAGCGAACCTCGGCGCGCTCTTTCCCGGGATGGAGGTCGTGCGTTGGTTCACGTTCCGTATCACGCGTTACTCGGACATCGATCTCGCCGATGCGGAGGAGCCGGAGGATCTCCTCGCGACGATCGAAGAGCAGGTCTTCCAGCGTCGATTGGGGGAAGTCGTGCGCCTCGAGGTGCAGCAGGGGATGCCGGACGCCCTGCGTACCCTGCTGCTCGACGAGCTGCGCGATGACACGCCGGAGGGCAGCATGCTCTCGGAGCGGGACGTCCAGGAGGGTGGCCCGCTGCTCGACCTTGGCGACTTGCTGGTGCTGTCACAGCTCGACATTCCCGGTCTTCGCGACACGCCGTTCGCTCCGGTGACGCAGCCGGTATTGCGTGACGACAGCCGCCCCGTGTTCGACACGGTGCGAGAGCGCGACCTGCTCGTGCATCACCCGTACGACTCGTTCGCGACGTCGGTCGAGCGGTTCCTCGAAGAGGCGGCGGAGGATCCCGATGTTCTCGCCATCAAGCTCACGCTCTATCGCACGTCGGGCGACACGGCGATCGTGCGCGCGCTCGTCGAAGCGGCGCAGCGAGGAAAGCAGGTTGTCGTGGTGATGGAGCTGAAGGCGCGGTTCGATGAGGCGAACAACATCGCCTGGTCGCGGACCCTCGAGCGGGCCGGCGTCCACGTGGTGTACGGGCTCGTGCGCCTGAAAACGCACGCCAAGACTGCGCTGGTGGTGCGCCGCGAGGCCGACGGCATTCGCCGCTACGTGCATCTCGGGACGGGGAATTACAACTCGAAGACGGCGCGCATCTACACGGATCTCGGCTTGCTCACCTCGAGCCCGTCGATCGGCGCGGACGTGAGCGACCTCTTCAACTACCTGACCGGCTTCTCGCGCCAGCGATTGTATCGCAAGCTCCTCGTCGCCCCGGGGAACATGCGCGACCGATTCATCGAGCTCATCGACCGCGAGGCCGAGCATGCCCGGGCGGGCCGCCCGGCGCGACTGATCGGGAAGATGAACGCATTGGTCGATCCGGAGACGATTCGCGCGCTGTATCGCGCGTCGCGTGCCGGCGTCGAGATCGATCTCATCGTGCGCGGCATCTGCTGTCTGCGTCCCGGAATCCCCGGCGTCAGCGATCGCATTCGTGTCACGAGCATCGTCGGGCGCTTTCTCGAGCATTCACGCGCGTGGATGTTCGAGAACGGCGGGAGCCCCGAGTACTACCTCGGCTCGGCCGACTGGATGCCGCGCAATTTCGATCGGCGGGTAGAAGCGGTGGTGCCGATCGACGATCCGTCGTTGCACGTGCGGATGCGTCGCATGCTCGAGACGTGCCTCGCCGACAATCGCCAGACGTGGCGGCTTCGCGACGACGGTACGTACGAGAAGCGCGCGGCGGGCGCGGAGCCCGAGGTGAGCGCGCACGTCGTGTTCATGGGCGATGCATGGGGGCTGATGACGGCAAAGGGTGTCGAGGTCGTCAAGGTCGTCGAGGTCGTCAAGGTCGTCGAGGGGATCGAGGCGACTTCATCGCGCAATGACGTCACCTCGATCACCTCGACGACCTCGACAACCTTGACGACCTCGCCCTAGTCGGGCTCGTCGCCGTCGCGCCAGTTCGAGATCGATCCGTCGGGCGCCACGATCTCGACGGGCACGCCCGCCACCTTCGCGAGCAGATCGCTCTTCCGGCTCGCCCCCCACAGCTCGAGCCGCAGCGAGCGCGCGGTCGGTGCCGCCACCGGCGTGAGGCGCAGGGCGCGCTCCATCCACCGGGATTTGATGCGCTCGACGGCGCCGATGTGGCCGCGGTCGAAGCCATCGGCCACGCGGAGAATGGCCGCGAGGCGCTTGATACGGGCGCGAATCTCCTTGTCCAGCACGCCGAAGCTCCGCTGCTTCTTGCGCGGCAGCTTGCCACGGTGATACCGCGCGATGTTCGCGACCACTACCTGATCGGCCGGGGACATGCCCAGCAGCTCCGCGTGCAGGATGAGGTAGTACGAGTGCTTGTGGTGCCGGTCGTAGCTGATGTGATAGCCGATGTCGTGCAGGAGCGCCGCGTCCGACAGGAGCTCCCGCTCGTCAGGCGTGGCCCCGAGTCGCGCGCCGATAGCGTCGAACAGTTGCAGCGCGAGCGTCTGCACGTGGCGGGAGTGCCGCTCCTCGAAGTGGCAGGCATCGGCCAGCCGCTGCACCGAGCGCGCGCGCGCATCGCCGGGGATGGCGGCCGCGGGCGTGATGCGGGCTGTCTCGAGCAGAAGTCCCTCGCGAATCCCGTACGCAGACACGAGGAGCTCGGGCGCATCGAGCCGCGCCATCACCTCCGCGGCCACGGCGAGCCCGGCGATGATGATGTCCGCTCGCGAGGCGCTGAGTCCGGGCACTCCTCGCCGCTCCTCGAGTGACATGTCCTCGAGCGCCTCGAGGATGTGCTCGATCTCGCTCCGCGGCACCGCCGTTCCGTGCACCGTCTGCGCGATCGTCATCTCCTGACGCGCGAGCACCATCCCGGCGAGGCTGGTGAAGGTGCCGCCCGAGCCGATGAGGCGGGCACCGCGCCACTGCCGCGCGCGCAGTCGGGTGCGCAGCGCCTCGCGAACTTCCTTTCGCAGCGCACGGATTCTTTTGGAGCGGACGCGCTCGCCGAGGTAGCGCTCGGTGAGCCGCAAGGCGCCGAAGGGGAATGACTCGAGGCGCTCGAGCAGTCCGTCGACCGACAACGCCAGCTCCATCGACCCGCCGCCGATGTCCATGACGGCTGCGCGGCCGTGAGCGAGATCGAAGTGCGCCAGCGCGCTGCGGAAGCCGAGGAGTGCCTCCTCTTCGCCGCTGAGTACGCGGATGCGAAGCCCCGTCTCCTCGCGTACCAGATCCAGAAAGCTGTCCGCGTTCGAGGCGTCGCGTACCGCACTCGTCGCCACTGCCTCGATGCGGGCCGCACCGATCTGGCGCGCCAGCGTGACCATGTGCTGCACCGCGTCGGCCGCCGCGCGGATCGCGGCGTCGGTCAGGATGCCACCCGCATCGAGACCGGCGCCTAACCGCGGATGCGCGCGCATCTCATCCACGACCTTGATGGCACCGTCGGGTGCGACGTCGGCGACGATCTGTCGCACGGAATTCGACCCGATGTCGATCGCCGCGACGCGCTCCGCGCGAGGCTCGGGCGTCCCGCCGTTCGCGCCTCGCTTCACGGTTGCCACACGGGGGGTCGTCGCGGTCTCAGGCGGCAGGCGTCGAGCTCCTCTCCTCGAAGTGATGCTTGATCTGCTTTCCCTCGGCGAGATAGACGGCATCTTCGCCGATGTTGGTCGCGAGGTCGGCGATCCGCTCCAGATTCCGGCTCACGAGCAGAAGCTCGAGCGCCTCCTGGACGGTGGCCGGGCTTTCTGTCATCTGGGCGAGGAGGATCGCGAACACCGAGTCGTGGAGGGTGTCGACCTCGTCGTCGGCGCGACACACCGCGCGACCCAGCGATCCATCAGCGCGGACGTAAGCGTCGAGCGCATCGCGGAGCATGTCCCGGGCGCGCTTGGCCATCTCCTCGATCTCGCGGCTCGGTGCGATGCTCGACGTCATCCGGGCAAGCCGTAGGGCCGACTCGGCGATGTTGACGCCGTGATCGCCGACGCGCTCCAAATCACCCGAGACCTTGATCGCGCTGATGATGTAGCGAAGATCGCGTGCCAGCGGCTGCTGCAGCGCGAGCAGCGCGATGGCGGCCTGTTCAACGTTGATCTCCAGCGCGTCGACCACGTGATCGCCCTTGATCACCGCTTGCGCCTTCTCCGCATCGCGCTGAACGAGCGACTCGACCGACAGCTCAATGAGCTGCTCGGCGTGCTGCGACATGTCGATCAACTGTTGCTTGAGGGCGTCCAGCTGATCGTGGAAGTGGCGATAACCCGTGTCGCGACTCATCCAAATCTCCCGGTGATATACGCCTCGGTCCGCGCCTCGCGCGGGCTGGTGAAGATGCGGTTCGTCACGTCCGACTCGATGAGCTCGCCGAGGTAGAAGAAGACAGTATAATCGGAAACACGAGCGGCCTGTTGCAGGTTGTGCGTCACGATCACGACGGTGAGGTCGTTCTTCAGGTCGTACAGGAGCTCCTCGATGTGCTGCGTCGCGATCGGATCGAGCGCGCTCGCCGGCTCGTCGAGCAGCAGCACCTGCGGCTCGTTCGCCAGCGCCCGCGCGATGCAGAGCCGCTGCTGCTGCCCGCCCGAAAGGCTGAGCGCGCTCTGTCTGAGGCGGTCCTTGACCTCGTCCCAGAGCGCGGCACGCCGGAGCGAGCTTTCGACGATCTCATCGAGTTGTGCACGACTGGGAGCATCGTTGATGCGCGGACCGTAGGCGACGTTGTCGTAAATCGATTTCGGAAATGGGTTCCACCTCTGAAAGACCATTCCGACGCGCTGGCGCAACGAGACGAGGTCGGTCCCGGGGGCGTAGAGGTTTTCCCCGTCGAGTGCGATCTCTCCCTCGGTACGCACGCCAGGGATGAGCTCGTTCAGCCGGTTGATCGACCTGAGAAAGGTCGATTTGCCGCAGCCGGACGGTCCAATCAGCGCGGTGATGGAGCGTGGCGCGATCTCGAGCGTGATGTCGTTCAGCGCCTGCTTCTCGCCATACCAGAACGAGAAGGCGCGGGCCGCGACACGACCCGGATGCGACGACGGCGCCTCCGGACTCCGTGCCGACTGTTCGACCACCATCCGCATTCCGCTTTCCGTGGTCGTCATCCAAACCGTCCTGTGATATACGCCTCCGTTCGCGGATCGGACGGCGTCGTGAACATTCTCTGCGTCGGCGCTGCCTCGATGAGCTCCCCACTCAGGAAGAAGGCGGTCGTCTCCGAGACGCGCGCCGCCTGCTGCATGTTGTGCGTGACAATGACCACCGTCATGTCCCGGCGCAGCTCGTAGATGAGCTCCTCGACGCGCTGGGCGCTCAGGGGATCGAGCGACGCCGTCGGCTCATCGAGAAGCAAAACGCCGGGCTCCGTCGCCAGCGCTCGTGCGATGCAGAGACGTTGCTGCTGCCCACCCGACAGGCCGAGTGCGCTCGTGTGCAGGCGATCGGCGACTTCGTCCCACAGGGCGGCGCGGCGCAGCGCACGCTCGACGATCGCATCGGTCTCCGACCGCGACGGCCGTGCATCGCCGAGCGTGCGCAGCCCCGCGGCGACGTTGTCGCGGATGGACATGGTGGGAAAGGGGGTGGGGCGCTGAAACACCATGCCGATGTGTCGTCGTACCTGGATGGGATTCGATCCCTTCGCGTAGATGTCGGTTCCATCGAGCAGCACCGTGCCCGTGACCCGGGCGCCGGGGACGGTCTCGTGCATGCGGTTCAGGCAACGGAGAAACGTCGATTTGCCGCACCCCGACGGGCCGATGATCGCGGTGACGCTGCGATCCTGGAAGGCCAGCGCCACGTTCTTGATGGCGTGCACCTCGCCGAAGTACGCGTTCAATTCTCGCGCATCGACACGCACCCGTCCGCTGGCCGCTGCCGGAGCGGCCGTCGTCACCGCGGCGGCCGACACGCGGGCATCATCAGTCACCCATCCCGCCGAACCGCGACCGGGTCGCGAAGCGGGCGGCGAGACTGATGACGAAGACGATGAAGATGAGGACGAGCGATCCCGCCCAGGCGAGGGCGTGCCATTCGTCATAGGGGCTGACAGCATAGTTGAAGATCTGAAGGGGAAGCGCGGCAACGGGCTCGGTCAGCTTCACCGACCAGAATTGATTGCCGAAGGCGGTGAAGAGCAGGGGAGCGGTTTCTCCGGCGATCCGGGCGATCGCGACCAGCGCCCCGGTCACGATCCCGGCGGTGGCGGTTCGGAGCACGATCGTCAGCGACGTCCGCCATCGCGGGTAGCCTAACGCCAGCGCCGCCTCGCGCAGGGCGACGGGGACGATCCGAACCATTTCCTCGGTAGTGCGCGTGACCATCGGGACCATCATTGCCGCCAGCGCGACGCCGCCCGCGAGTGCCGAAAAGTGGCCCACTGGCCACACGAGAAACTGCCAGGCGAAGATACCCATCACGATCGACGGCAGGCCATTGAGCACGTCGGAGAGAAACCGCACGGCCGTCGCCAGCGGCGAGCTTCGATACTCGGCGAGGTAGAGTCCCGCGCCGACGCCGACGGGCAGACCGATGCCCGTCGCGATGCCAATGAGGATGAGCGTCCCGACGATCGCGTTCGCGAGTCCACCGCCGGCCTCGCCCACCGGCTTCGGCATCTGGGTGAAGAAGTCGAGCGACAGCGCGCTCGCGCCTTCACGCACCAAATGGAAGAGGATCAGCAGCAGCGGCAGCGTTGCCACGACCGCCGCGCCGGAGAGGACGGCGACCATGGCCGTATTGGTCCACTGCCGGCGGCGCACGCGACGTCGCGTGCGCTCGGCGAAGACGCGCTGCCGCTGGCTGGGACGCGGGCGGTGCTTGCCGGGGGGCGCGACGGTTGCGCTCATCGTGTGGCCCCGGCGTCCCGCGTCACCCGCCACACCAGCCACCGCGCGAGCGCGTTCACGACGAGCGTCAGGCAGAACAACGTGAATCCGACGGCCATGAGCGCAGAGACGTGCAGATCTCCCGTGGCCTCGGCGAACTCGTTGGCGATGAGCGACGCCATCGTGTAGCTCGGCGCGAGCAGGGACGAGCTGATCTGGTGCGTATTCCCGATGAGCATCGTCACCGCCATCGTCTCGCCGAGCGCGCGGCCAAGCCCCAGAATCACGCCGCCGAGAATGCCGGATCTCGCGTACGGGAGGACGGCCCCGCGAATCGTTTCCCATCGCGTGGCCCCCAGGGCGAGCGCCGCCTCGCGCTGCGACCGGGGCACCGCAAGCAGGACCTCACGAGACACCGACGAGATGTACGGCAGCACCATGATCGCCAGGATGACTCCCGCCGCGAACATGCTCGGCCCATAGGCCGGGCCACTGAAGAGCGGGGTTGCGCCCAGGTGCAGTGTGTCGCGCAGGAAGGGAATGACGTGCTCGCGCAGGACGGGCAGGAGCACGAAGATCCCCCACAGCCCGTACACCACGCTCGGGACCGCCGCGAGGAGATCGACGAGGAACGCCACCGGCTGCCGCAGCCACGGCGGCGCGAACTCCGAAAGGAAAAGCGCGACGCCCAGTGCGAGGGGCGTCGCGATGACCAGCGCGAGGATCGACGAGACGACGGTGCCGTAGATCGCGGGCGCCGCCCCGAACACTCCACGCACCGGGTCCCACGTGCTCGAGGCGAGAAAGCCCGGTCCGAACGCGCGAAAGGCGGGCCAACCGGCGAGCCCGACCTCCCACGCGATGAGCAGGAGCAGGATGGGGACGGCGACCGCGAAGAAGGTGATGGCGATGCGGTACGCGGCATCGCCGACGCCCGCTCCCGACAGGCGAGCCGCGAGGCCGTCCGCCGGCCCAGCCGGTTCGGGAGCGGAACCCGAGATCACGCGCGTGTGCCTAACGTTACCGTGCCGAGCCGCTGCTCGAGGCGCGCCACCATCTCGGCGGGGAGCGGGGCATAGTCGAGCGCCGCCGCGGAGGAACCACCTTCACGAAGCGCCCACCGGAGAAAGTCGAGGAGCTTCTGCCCCTTCTCCGCGTCCGCCTGGTTCTGGTAGAGAATGATCCAGGTGAACGAGGCAATGGGATACGCTCCCTTGCCCGGGGCATTCACGATCGAGATCCGGTAGTCGGTGTTTTCCGGGAGCTGCTGAGCGACACCGGCGGCGGCGGCCGTCACCGACTCGATCGTCGGCTGCACGTATTCACCGGAGGCGTTGCGCATGCTCGCGAAGGGAAGCCGATTTTGCTTCGCGTACGCGAGCTCGACGTACCCGATCGACCCAGGCGTCTGCTTCACCTGCCCCGCCACGCCCTCGTTCCCCTTCGCGCCGAGACCGGCGGGCCACTGCACTTCCTTCCCGGTGCCCGGGCCGCTCTTCCACGCGGGGCTCACCGCGCTGAGATAATCGGTGAAGATGTACGTGGTCCCGCTGCCATCCGATCGGTGGACGACGAGGATCTCCCGGTTAGGCAGGGTCACATCCGGGTTGAGCGCGGCGAGACGCGCGTCATCCCATTGGCGGATGCGACCGAGGAAGATGTCAGCGAGCACCTCACCGGTGAGCTTGAGGGGCTGCGACACACCAGGAACGTTGTACGTCGCCACCACCGCGCCCATGACGGTAGGCACGTGCAGAATGGGGCCGCCTTTCGCGCTCGCCATCTCTTCGTCCTTCATGGGGCTGTCGGTCGCCCCGAAATCGACGGTGCCTTCGGCGAGCTGGCGGATCCCGCCGCCGGAACCGATCGACTGATAGTTGATCTTCACACCCGTGCGCGCGGCGTAATCACTGAACCACTTCGAGTAGATGGGGTAGGGGAACGTCGCCCCGGCGCCGGTGAGGGCCACGCCCGAGGAGGCGGCGACGCCACCGGCCGCCGTGTCGCTCGTTTGCCGGTCGGATGGTGCACACGCCACCAATCCAAGGGCCACGACGAACATGAGATCTCGCTTCACGTGTTGACCTCGCATAGAGGAGGGTTTACGTATCGAAAACTACGCCTGGGCGCCGCGATCGACGCGCGCCTTGCGTAACGGCTCTGTCACGAGCCGCGGTCAAAAGCTGGCGACGAAGTGCGCGAACCAGGTCTTGGTGGCAGAACCTGGTGCTCCATCCCGGGGCAGCGCCTGCTGAAAGTCGGCCGACATCGATACTCGGGAGTTGATGTCCCAGATGAGACCGGCAATGACGAGGCGCGTGGCCGGTGCGGCATCATCGTTGAGACGCGCGCGATCGTAGCGAGCGACGGCCGCCAACGGGCTTCGCGTCCCCGGAGCGATGAGCTCGAGTGGGCGGACGACCGCGAACGCGGACATGAGCGTGCTCGTGCTGTCAGTCACGGATCGAGGACTGGCGGGTGTGTTGCTGCCCAGCTCGCCCTCCTCGATTCGCTGCGCGAACTCGGCACCGAGCGTGAGGCGCCGGTCACGTAGTCCCCCGAAGACGCCCCATCGATCGCGCTGAAGCCCCTCGGCCACCGGACCGACCTGGCCGGCACCCCCGCCCACGAAACGAGAGGCGATCGCTCCCTTGTACCCCCAGACGGACAGCGCCGCGTTTCGGACGAACCCTGGGGTGTTGGCGAACGGGGTGAGCGTCAGGCGCAGGGCCGCGTCCTTGAACCGGTCGGTCTCGCGTGACGTGTACCCAGGACCGTTGGTGACCGTCGCGTAGATCTCCCCCATCTTGTTAGGCAGCCCGAAGTGGGTGGCGACGCCAAGGTCCGCTGATTGGAAAAAGCCGTTGAGCTCGACAGCGGTTTTCGAGAGCCATCGCGGCCAGAAGGATTCAACGTGCTCGATAACGACGGTCTGAAGCATCCCCAGGCGGGCAGTCGCGCTCAGCCCGCTGGTGCTGCGGAGGGCGTCGTACTGTAGAAATGCATACTTCGCGCGAAACGCCCACCCGCGATAGAACGCATCCCCGGGCGTCGAGGTATTCTGAAACACGTCGGCGGTCACGCGCACGCTCGCGCGATCGCCAGCCGGCATTCGGAACGTCAGGTAAGCGCGCTCGAGGTCGAACCGATTCTCGGCGCGGGCTCCGCGATCCGTACGGTAGCTCCAATTGGCGTACAAGACGCCAGAGAATTCCAGCTGCGGCGTCTTCGCCGGCTCGGCGCGCTGTGTGGTATCGGGAGTCTGGGCGTGGATGGCGCGCGTCAGACACGCCGCGGCCACGATTACAGAAACAGATCGCAGGATGTGGGGCATGACCGGAGTCTCGAGGTGGGCTCCAACGTTCGCGGCGGGAATGCCGCGAGCGCGTTGCGCCTCAAGACTACAAGTCTGCCGCTGGTACGCACCGGGCCCACTGTATCGGAACCGTAACAACGACCTGTGGCGCGCTCAGAGATCGTTCGCCGCGAGCACACGCCGAAGCGCAGCGAGACCGTTCGTGTGAAGCTCGAGCCACGCGAGGCCGGCGGGCAGCTCGTACGGCGGGCGTGAGATGGGATTCTCAGGGTAATACTGCCACGCGAATCCGGCGGGTGTGATCACGACGCGCGTGACGTCGGCCCTTGTTCGTCGGGGAAGAAGGCCGCGACGGTGGTGCCGCGAGACACCATGCTCTCGGCGCGCACGCGCCCACCATGCGCCTCCGCGAGATGACGCACGATCGACAGCCCGAGGCCGGTGCCACCCGCCTCGCGCGAACGCGCGGGATCCACTCGATAGAATCGCTCGAAGATCCGCGCCAAGTGCTCGCTGGGAATGCCGACGCCGGTATCGCGGACGCCGATCCAGACACCATTCCCATCGCGCTCGGAAAACACCGTGACTCGTCCCGATTTCGGCGTATAACGAAGCGCGTTGTCCACGAGGTTGCCGATGATCTGGCGTATCGCGGTCGCGTCGGCGAAGACGGTGGGGGCGTTGGGGTCGACCCTGACATCGATCGCGATGCCTTTCTCGCGCGCACCCTGGAGACATGGCGCGACCGCCTCCCCGGCCGCGGCGGCGACATCGAGGTGGCTGGGTGCGGGCACCCATCCGCCAGACTCGATGCGCGAGAGGTCGAGCAAGTCGTCGACGATGCGCTGCATGCGGTGCACGTTGCTCAGGATCATGCTGGTGAAGCGCTCACGTTCCGGCGCGGGCACCGTCGCGTCGGTGAGCGTCTCGGCGAAGCCGCCGATGACGGTCAGGGGCGTCTTCAGCTCGTGCGAGACGTTGGCGACGAAGTCGCGGCGAATCATCTCCAGGCGGCGGACCTCGGTGAGGTCGAATGCCGCGAGCACGGCACCGCCGCGCGCGAGCGGGCGGGCCGTCAGCGTCAGGACACGTCCGCCTAACGTCACCTCGACGGTGCCGACGGGGCGACCGTTCATGGCGATCGCCAGCGCCTCGCGCAGCTCGCGCTCGCGCGGCAGCAGGTCGGTGGAGAACGGCGGTGTGGCGCGAACCGAAAGCAGGCGTCGTGCCGCATCGTTGACGCGAGCCACCTGTCGCCGAGCATCCACCACGACGACCGCCTCGTTCAGGGAGTCGATGACCGCCCGCAACAGCACGTCCTCCTCTTCGAGCGCGACCAGCCGGCTCGAGAGCTGCTCGGTCATCCGCTGCAGCGCCTCGGCCAGGTCCCCGACCTCGCCCGGGGCCGCGAGCGTCGGTCGCTGCGACAGGTCACCCGCGGCGATCTCACGCGCGACAGCGCTCAACTCCTCCACGGGTCGTGACACGGCCCGGGCGAACAGCAACGCCAGCGCGATGGCGACCACCGCTCCAATGACGCCCGCGATGAGCACCGAGCCACCAGCGCGCGCGATCGTGCGGTCGACATCCACCGTGGA
>DASRHU010000190.1:0-12554 GCA_035650335.1 Gemmatimonadaceae bacterium
ATTCGGTCGTGCGAAAGCTTCAGGTAGTGAAAGCCCGCGGCTGTGCCCCAATGCCAGGGTTGCACACCTTTCGAATTACCGACGCTGGGCTGCAGGTCTTTCCGCGGATCCCGGAGCAGACGCGGAAACGCGCGCCGCAGAAGCGCGAGCGACTGTCTACGGGTGTGTCAGGACTGGATGAGATGATGGGCGGCGGCGTCATTGCCGGGGATGCGGTGATGCTCACGGGGCCCGCCGGCAGCGGTAAGTCGACCGTCGCTACGCAGTTCATGGTGGCGGGATTGGCGAACGGAGAGACCGGCGTCATCGCGGTCTTCGAAGAATATCCGGAAGAGTACCTTGCCCGGGCTGAGACGCGAGACCACGATGTTGGGAAGGCGATCCGCGATGGAAAGCTGGAGCTGATCTATCTGCGGCCGCTGGACCTCTCCGTTGACGAGGCCCTCGCCGCGATTCTCGAAGCGGTGGAACGACTCCGGGCCAGGCGCGTGGTCATCGACTCGTTGTCGGGATTCGAAGTCGCGCTCGCGCCGACCTTTCGCGAGGATTTCCGCGAGTCACTGTACCGTCTGGTCGGGACCTTGACCGCGACCGGTGTCACGGTATTTATGACCGCGGAGGTCTCCGAGGGATTCCCCGACGCCCGCTTTACCTCGGAAAAGGTGTCGTTCATCACCGATGAAATCATCGTCCAGCGGTACATTGAAATCGAAGGCGAGCTTCGGCGCGTGATCGCCGTGATCAAGATGCGAGGAAGCGATCACAGCCACGAGTTCAGGGCCTACGAGGTCACGCCGAAGGGAGTCGTCATCGGCAGCCCGCTCGCCGAGTATGACGGCATCATCACCGGTGTGCCCACTTTGCGCGCGAGGCCAGTCCGCGCAAGACGACGCAAATAGACCGTGTGAGCTCGCGACATCGACGTGGGACGGCAGGCGCGCCGGAGCCCTCGCTCCAGGAAGCGCTGCGACGCTGCGTGCAGCAGGCCCCAGTGCCTTTCGCCATTACCCGTGGCGACAGGCACACGCTCGTGTACGCCAATTCCGCCTTCTGCCACCTGGCGGGGATCACCCGTGGAGACGCGCTCGGTGTGCGAGCCGCGGCCGTGTTCCCCGAGACTCGGAGACGAGCGCTGAGCGGAGTTCTGGATCTGGCATTCCGCGATGGCGTCGAGATACTGGATGAGCGCATCCCGGCGTCGCCGGGCGAGGACGAGAAGGACTGGCAGTGCAGCGTGTGGCCGGTCATTGCCGACGACGGACAGCCCGAGGCTCTCGGCATCGAGATTCGCGAATCGAGCCGGCTGGACGATGCGCTCCAGCTGCAGCGCGAGGTTGCCGAGCGGATGCTCCTCGGCGCCCTGCGTGAGCGCGGTCTCGCCGAGGATGCCGAGGCGGCGCGTCGCCGTGCGGCGTTCCTGGCTGAGGCCGGCCGCATGCTGTCCGAATCGGTGGATCAGACCAGTACCCTGACAGCGCTCACGAAACTCGGGCTTCCCACGTTAGGTGCCTGGTGCATCGTGGACGTTCTGGAAGAAGGGAATGCGATCCATCGCCTCGGCATCTACCACCCCGATCCGGAAAAGCAGAAGCTCGCGCACGAGCTGGAAGCGATATGGGTTCCCCAGGCCGACGATCCCTTTGGTGCGCCTGCCATGCTGCGCGAGCAGCGAACGGTCGCCGTCACCAATGGCATCGAGGCGACGCTTGCCAACGCAGCCGGCAGCACGAAGACCCTCAACATCCTGCGTCAGTTGGGGATCGGATCCCTCCTGACCGTACCGCTCGTCGCCCACAAGCGGCTGCTCGGTGCCATCACGTTCGTCACCCCCCGGAGCGGCGTGGCGTTCAGTCCGGAGGACGTGCAGCTCGCCGAAGACCTGGCGGCGCGAGGCGCGCTTGCGCTCGACAATGCGCAGGTCCATGACCTCGCGCTCGCCCTCAGGCGGAGCGCCGAGGCGGCGAATCGCGCGAAGACGGCATTTCTCGGCGCGATCAGCCACGAGCTGCGCACGCCGCTCAATGCGATAGGCGGCTACATCGAGCTGCTCGACATGGGGTTGAGGGGGCCCGTGACCGAGAATCAGCACGCCGACTTCGCGCGAGTGAAAGCCAATCAGAAGCATCTCACGCTGCTCATCACCGAGATCCTCAACTTCGTGCGGGTCGGAAGCAGGGGGCAGTCGTACACGGTCAGCGAGTTCAAGGCGTGTGACGTGCTCACGCACGCTATCGAGCTGGTCGAGCCGCTCATTGGGCAGAGGGGGCTCGCCTTCGATGGGATCTCGGGCGACCTCCGCGTTGTCGCCCGCGCGGATCGAGAGAAAGTGACGCAGATTCTCGTCAACCTCCTCTCCAACGCGATCAAGTTCACGGGCCCGGGTGGCCGCATCGGCGCCGAGTGCACGGCGTCAGGGGATGCGGCCATTCTGCGCGTAAGTGACACCGGGATCGGCATCCCCGCGGACAGGCTCGAGGCCATCTTCGAGCCGTTCGTTCAGCTGAAGGAAGGGTTGGCGGACCGGACCAGCGGCGTCGGGCTGGGACTGGCCATCAGCCGGGATCTCGCGCGGGCAATGCACGGCGATCTCACGGTGGAAAGCCTCGAGGGTCAGGGGACGCGGTTCACCCTCACACTTCCGGGCGGGAGCAAACACCGAGAGGTCTGAAGGAACACAAGCTTGCCGACGTGAACGGTTTCGATGTCCCGAACGGCGGTGGCCATGGAAATGCTCATGACCGCCGTCGGGACGTTCGTCGAGCCGGAGGCCGATGCGACTAGCCGATTTCATCGTTCGCAACCGCGAGCCCATCATGGCCGAGTGGGAAGCATTCGCTCGGACATGCGCGCCAGCCAGCGGCTCGATGGATGTCGCGGCACTCCGCGACCATGCCAATGAGATGCTCACGGTGATTGCCGCCGACCTCAGGACCCTGCAAACCGGGCGCGAGCAGTCCGAGAAATCGAAGGGGAGCGCACCGTCCCGCGAACCCCATGGGAAGACCGCCGCCGAAAAACACGGGGCCGGTCGCGCTGAAAGCGGATTCACCACCGAGCAGATGGTGTCGGAGTATCGCGCCCTGCGCGCCAGCGTGATCCGACTCTGGACGAGAGCGCAGGGAGAGATTGTGCCGGCCGATCTCGAGGATCTGACGCGATTCAACGAAGCCATCGACCAGTCGCTCGCCGAGTCGATCACGCGCTACACAGAGGACCTCGATCAATCGAAGGAGACGTTCCTCGCGATCCTGGGACATGATCTCCGGAATCCACTCGGGGCGATCAGCATGTCGGCGAGCTTCATGCTCGAGACTCACGAGCTGCAAGAGCCCCACTTGACGCTGATGACGCGAATCGCCCGAAGCGCCAACCGCATGAATCATTTGATCGGCGATCTGCTCGACTTCACGCGAAGCCGTCTCGGCGGAGGCATCCCGATCGTGCGCGCCGACATGAACATGGGAAAGGTCGTGCACGATGTCGTCGACGAGGCCAAGGCGGCGCATCCGCAACGAACGCTCCAGGTCGACGCACGCGGATCACTCCACGGTAAATGGGATTGTGCGCGAATGAGCCAGGTCTTGACCAATCTGATCGGCAACGCTCTGGAGCATGGATCCGATCGATCAGTCGTCACGGTCGACGTCCACGGCGATGACAAGGAAGTCACGATCGCGGTACACAACCGCGGTCCCGCAATTCCGGCCGACCAGTTGAACGGGATCTTCAACCCAATGAAGCGCCCGGAGGGGACCGGAAGCGCGGCGGGTCGCGGACAGTCCGGAAACCTCGGTCTGGGCCTTTACATCGCCGAGCGGATCGTGAACGCGCACAACGGCAGAATCGACGTGGACTCGTCGGAGGAGCGCGGGACCACCTTCACGGTTCACCTCCCGCGCCAAGGATGACGCGGCACGCCTTGCACGGCGGAAGGTTGATGGACTGATTGGTAGCCGTGACGGCTACCGACATCCATCGCACCATCGATGCCGTATGGAGAATCGAGTCCGCGAAGCTGATCGCGGGGCTGACGCGCATCACCGGCGACGTCGGCCTCGCTGAGGATCTCGCGTCGGACGCGCTCGTCGCGGCCCTGGAGCGGTGGCCGGAGAGCGGCGTCCCCGACAACCCTGGCGCGTGGCTCATGGCCACGGCCAAGCACCGCGCGATCGACCAGCTGCGCCGCAAGAGCATGCTCGAGCGGAAGCACCAGGAGCTCGGGCACGAGCTCGAGGCGCAGCAGGAGCGCGCCGTGGCGGACCTGGACGCCGCCATCGACGATCACGTTGGCGACGACCTGCTTCGGCTGATGTTCATCTCGTGTCACCCGCTGCTCTCGACCGAGGCGCAGGTGGCGCTCACCCTTCGCCTGCTCGGAGGATTGACGACCGATGAGATCGCGCGCGCATTCCTCGTTCCGGAGGCGACCGTCGCTCAGCGCATCGTGCGGGCAAAGCGAACGCTCTCCGAGGCACGCGTCCCGTTCGAGGTCCCGCGCGGCGAGGCGCTCGAGGAGCGGCTCGCCTCGGTGCTCAACGTCATCTATCTCATCTTCAACGAGGGGTACACCGCAACGGCGGGCGAAGACTGGCTCCGCCCCGCGCTCTGCGACGACGCGCTCCGACTCGGCCGCATCCTCGCCGAGCTGGCGCCTGACGAGCCGGAGGTCCACGGTCTCGTGGCTTTGATGGAGATCCAGGCGTCGCGCCTGCGTGCCCGGGTGGGTCCTGACGGAGCGCCGGTGCTGCTGCTCGACCAGAATCGGGCGAAGTGGGACCAGCTGCTCATCCGGCGCGGGCTTGCGGCGCTCGAGCGGGCCGAGCGCCTGACGAGTGATCCGGGTTCGTACGTGCTGCAGGCGGCGATCGCCGCGTGCCACGCGCGAGCGCGCACCAACGAGCAGACGGACTGGGGGAGGATTGTCCGGCTCTACGATGCGCTGCTGCGGAAGGTCCCCTCGCCGATCGTCGAGCTGAACCGGGCGGTGGCGGTATCGATGGCGTCGGGGCCGGCCGCCGGGCTGATGATCATCGATCGGTTGACGTCGGAGCCCGCGCTCAAGGGTTATCACCTGCTCCCGAGCGTGCGTGGCGACCTGCTGAAGAAGCTCGGACGTCTCGAGGAGGCGCGTCGCGAGTTCGAGCGGGCGGCGAAGATGACACGAAACGAGCGGGAGAGGACGCTTTTGCTGAAGCGGGCAGCAGACTGCGAGAATGCGGACCGAGGACCGAGGAATTTGACGAAATGACCGGCTCGTCGTAGTATGATTGCATACAAAAACGCATACAGCAATCAGGTTCCTCAGCCCTTCGCCCGCGTTCCTCATTCGCATATGAAAGCCCTCGAATCGCCTACCTCGTTCCGCAGTCCGCATTCCGCGTTCGAGCAAGTAACCGCGCGCGCCACCCGGCTCCGCATCGAGTCCGTCGACGTCGTGCGCGGCATCATCATGATCCTGATGGCGCTCGATCACACCCGCGACTTCTTCGGGTCGCTCGCCGTCAGCCCGACCAACCTCGAGACGACGACGCCCGGACTCTTCATGACGCGGTGGATCACGCACATTTGCGCCCCCGTCTTCTTCCTGCTCACGGGAACGGGCTCCTGGTTCTCCCTGCAACGGCGCGGGAAGGCCGACCTGTCGCGCTTCCTGCTCACGCGCGGGCTCTGGCTCATCGTCCTCGAGGCCACCGTCTTCCGCCTCATCGCCCAGTTCAACGTGGACTACCAGGTCACGATGCTCCTCGTGCTCTGGGCGTTAGGCTGGTCGATGATCGCCCTGTCGGCGCTGGTGTGGCTTCCCACCCGCGTCATCGTCGGCTTCGGGATCGCGCTCGTCGCCCTGCACAACCTGCTCGATCCGATCAGCGCGCAGACCTTCGGCGCGTTCGCCCCGATCTGGTCGATCCTGCACGCGCCCGGATTCGTGCTGCCGGGGCCGGAGCACGTCGTCTTCGTTGCGTATCCGCTCATTCCCTGGATCGGCGTCACCGCCGTCGGCTTCGGGCTCGGGGCAATCTACCAGTGGGAGCCGGAGCGTCGCAGATCGTTTCTCGTACGCCTCGGCGCCGGACTCACCGCCGCGTTCATCGTCTTCCGCCTGATGAACGTCTACGGCGACCCGGTACCGTGGACGTCGCAGCGCTCACCGGTGTTCACCCTGCTCTCGTTCCTGAACACGAACAAGTACCCGCCGTCGCTGCTCTTCCTCCTGATGACGCTCGGCCCCGCGATGCTGTTGTTGCGCGCCGTCGACTCGAAAACGCCGTCGCTGCTCGAGCCAGCGCTCACCATCGGGAAGGTGCCGCTCTTCTACTACCTGCTGCACTTCTTCCTCATCCACCTGCTGGCGGTGATCGTCTGCTACATCCGCTTCGGCAGCGCGCACTGGATGTTCGAGTCCCCGACGCTCGGCCAATACCCGATCACGCAGCCTGAGGGATGGGCGTTCGGGCTGCCGGTGGTGTACCTGGTCTGGGCAGCAATCGTCGCGGCGAGTTATCCGGTGTGCCGCTGGTATGCGGGGGTCAAGGCGAGGACGGCGAGCCCTTGGCTCAGCTACTTGTAGTGAGGCGGGCCAAGGGCATTGACCGAGGACGATCGAGGACGATCGAAGGCGATCGACGGGCGCGCAGCGACCTGCACATACGCCCGTCGACCGCCCTCGATCGTCTTCGATCGTCCTCGATCGTCTTCGGTCGTCCTCGATCGTCCTCGATCGTCTTCGATCGTCTTCGATCGTCCTCGGCCCTACGGCAACGGCGCCAAATCCCGCACCGCCGCCCGCAGCTTCTCCACCTTGCTCGCATCACAGCCACTCGCACCGCTCAGCTGCCCCGCGACCTGCGTCAGCGCCTCACGACGCTGCGCACCCGACGCCCGCTCGGCGCTCGTTAGGCCCTGACGGATCGCGGAAATCCGGTCGGCGCCCACGCACCGCGACCGCTCGAGCTGATCGACGTAGGCACGCGCCAACGCGAAGCTCGGCGGCCAGTTGAACTTCGGCTGACCCTGCGCGTTGAAGTAGTCCATGTGCACCGTCTTCGCCGCGTCGATCTCGTTCTGCGTGAGGTACTCGCTCGGCGTCAGCTCGGCGACGTCCAGGCCACGGGAAATCTCGGAGCTCACGATCGCGCCGTTGTACCAGTACGCCGACCACGAGCCGGCGCCCATCATCCGCGTCGAATCGACCGGACCGCGATCGAAGTAGGCGATCTCCTTCGGGTTTGCCGGATCCGTCCAGTCAAAGATCGAGATGCCCCCCTGGTACCACGCCTGCACCATGATGTCACGCCCCGGAACCGGGATCAGCGACCCGTTGTGCGCGACGCAATTCTCGAGCGGCGTCTGCGGCGCCGGAATCTTGTAGTAGCTCTTGAACACCATCTTCCGGTTCTCGATCGTGAAGATCGCGTTCGCGCCCCACTCCTTCTTGTCCGTCACCCGGCACTTCGGGGCTCCACCGCCGCCCCACTCGTCGGAGAAGAGAATCTTCGTCCCGTCGTTGTTGAAGGTCGCCGAGTGCCAGTACGCGAAGTTGGAATCGGCGACAGCGTCGATGCGGACGGGGTTCGTCGGATCGCTAATGTCGAGCAACAGCCCGTATCCGCCGCACGCGCCACCGGCGAGACCGATCGAAGGATAGACGGTGATGTCGTGGCACTGCGACGGACCGGGACGCGGACCGGCCGACTCCTGCGCTCCGACCATTCGGTCGACGATCGCCTGGATGTTCGTTCGCAGCGTCGCGCTGTCCGCGGCCGTCGGCGTACCGGTTCCGCCGCGAGCCTTGACGATGCTGTCGAGCTGCTCTCGAATGAACGGCGGCGGAAGCACGTACTCGATTCCCTGCACCCTCGCCGTGAGCCGACCCTGCGCGCGCGCTTCGGCGGCCCGCTTCTCGGCTTCGGCAATGTCCTCCGGCGCCTCGCCGTGGCGCGGCGGAGCGACGAGGTCCTTGAAGATGCGCGGCGAGCTGACGATCGCCGCCTTCGTCGGATCGGCGAGCGGGACCCTGATCACCTCGATGCGGAAGAGCGCCGAGTTGGGGTCCTTGTCCGGCGCCTCGCGGACGCAGCCCGGGAGCTCGCTCGGCGAGCGCACCGGCGCGGAGCCCGAGACGTAGACGTAGACGTTCTCGCTGTCCTTCGGATCGACCAGCACCGTGTGCGTGTGCGACCCGCGGCACGTCTGCACGTTCGCGACGTACTTCGGGTTCATGATGTCGGTGATGTCGAAGATGCGGATGCCGCGCAGGCGATCCTTGCTCACCGTGTCCTGCACGCCCTGTCCGCCGCAGTCGAGACGTCCGCCCAGACCTTCACCGGAGACGAAGAGCAGGTTCTTGTAGATGGAGACGTCGCTCTGCGAGGCCGGGCAGAAGAACGCGGTCTTCAGGACCGGCTTGCTCGGGTCGGTGACATCCCATACCTGGAACCCGTTGTAGTTGCCCTGGATCGCGTAGTTGCCGGTAAACGCGAGGTCGGAGTTCGTGCTTTTCGCGAACTGCTCAGGAGACGGCGACTCAGAGACGACTTTGAGGTTCCACGTGGCCTCGCCGGCGTCGTGAAGGCCAGCGCGAAGTCCGATGCGCGCATCGGACGTCGGCGTGGGCACGTTCGCGCGCGACGGCATCGTTGAGGGGGCGCACGCCGCCAACGTCACCAGACCGGCGGCGAACGGCAACTTCGACAGTTTCATGGTTGAGGTCCTCGGGTAATGGATCACTTCGTCGGAATTCCTGTCGTCAGGGTGAAAAGCATGCGCTGCATCCGCTCGATCTCGGACGTCTGATCGGCGCTGATGTCGGAGGCGAGCTTGAACACGGTGTCATCGAGTGCGGCGCCCTGCGAGGCGAAGAGCTCCTCGACCATGGTGACGGCGCCGCGATGATGCTGGATCATGAAAGTGAGGAACAGCCGCTCGAACTCCTTCTCGCGGGCCGCATCCAGCTGTTTCAGCTGGTCGCCGGTGAGCATGCCGGGCATGTGCACGTGCGCGGTATGTCCGGCCGCGGGATCCGGCGCCGGAAGGCCGCGGTCGCGAAGCCACATCTGCATCAACAGGATCTCGTCCTGCTGCGCGTTGATCACTCGTTCGGCCATGATTTGCAGCGAAGCGCTGGCTCCGTGCGTAGGTGCCCAGCGAGCGATTTCGATCGCCTGCGCGTGGTGGGCGATCATCCCGGTCATGAAGTGGACGTCGGCCTCGTTGTAGCGCGGCCGCGTGTTCTCCGCGCCGGCGGCTGCGGTGTTCTGGTCGCCAGGAGCGGGAGAACGTGGAAGCGTGCCCTGAGAGGCGGTGCTGCAGGCAGTCGACACCGCGGCGGTGAGCAGCAGCGCGGCGATCGTGCGGCCAAGTGAGGTTTTCATTGCCAACTTTTTACTGGGGACACTGAACTTCTCCTCCCGCGCGCGCTTTTACCAGTGGCCGGCGACTCGTTACCCGTCCTGAACATCGGTAGGTTTCCGCAGAGCTGGCATCGCTCCCGCGTTGGACAACCGTGCACGCCATTGGGTTCCCTTGAGCAAAGCTACGACACCGGCACCTCCGGCAGCGTTACCCCTGCCAGCTCCAGCGCCCGCCGCGCGACGATACGACCGATCGATCGTCGAGGGGGACCTGCGCCCCGTCGTCTGGAAGCTGGCCTGGCCCACCATGTTGACCAACATGATCGGCGGGCTTCAGGGGATCGTCGATCACGCGCTCGTCGGCCACCTGGTCGGCTACAACGGAAACGCCGCGATCGGCGTCGCCCTGCAAATCTTCATCATCGTCATCGTCTTCATCAACTCGCTCTTCACCGGGATGAGCGTCCTGGTGGCGCGGTTTGCCGGCGCCGGTGACGAAGACAAGGTCGACCGCACCGTCTACCAGGCATTTCTCACGGCGATCGGGCTCGCGGTGCTGGTCATGGCACCGCTCGGGTACGTGCTGGCGCCGTCGCTGCTCGACCTGGTGAACGCCACGCCGGGCGTGAAGGCGGAAGCGCTGCCGTTCCTTCGCATCATGTTCCTGTTCAGCAGCGGCATGCTCGTGTTCTACATGCTGAGCGGCGCGCTTCGATCGGCCGGGGACGCGCGCACTCCAATGGTACTCGGCGTCGTCATGACGGTGCTGAACCTGGTGCTGAACATCGTGCTCATCCGGGGACTCGGGCCAATCCCGGCGTTCGGCACGGCAGGCTCGGCGATGGGAACTTCGATCGCCAGCGGGCTGGTTGCCATGTACGCCTTTGTAAAGCTTTGGAAAGGAGGGTGGGTGGTGTCGTTCCCGCGGCACCACGGGTTCGCTCCCGACTGGGCGATCATCCGCTCCCTGTTCCGCTTCGGCCTCCCTACCGGCATTCAGGGAATCGCGATGAACGTGGGCGGCGTCCTGATGCTGGCGTTCATGGGATCGTTGGCCGAGAGCGCGGCCGCGCAGGCGGCGTATGCGGTGGGGTACTCCCAGCTCTTCTCGCTGATCACCTGGACCTCGATCGGCCTGATGGGCGCCGCCGCCGCCGTCGCCGGGCAGAACCTCGGCGCCAACAAGCCGGAACGCGCCGATCGTGCGGTGCACGTCGCGGCCCACATCGCTGTCACTGGAGCGGCACTCATCGGCGCCGTCTTCTTTTTCTTTCCGGGGCAGCTGCTGGCGGTCTTCGGCATGGAGGAGCCGGTCGTCGTCAGAATCGGCACGCAGCTCCTCCGCGTGCTGAGCGTCTCGGGCATCTTCATCGCGGTCGCCCTCACGTACACGGGCGGACTGCAGGGCACCGGCGACACGAAGAGCCCACTCTACATCTCCGTCGTATCACAGATCATCGTCCCGCTCGGGATCTGCTTTGTCATCCAACAGCTCGGGACGCTCCAGGCGATCCACATCTGGGTGGCGATCCTGATCGGCCACGCGACGCGATGCACGTTGAGCGTGGCGAGGTTCCGGCAAGGTCGGTGGAGGGGGATCGCGGTGGACATCGGACGATAAGACGAAGACGATCGAAGGGGATCGAGGACGATCGAAGGCGGTCGACGGGCGCATGTGATGGCTCCCCCGCCCGTCGATCGTCCTCGATCGTCCTCGATCCCCTTTGATCGTCCTCAGTCGTCCTCGGTCGTCCTCGCTCCTCTCAGGCCTTCAGCGCCTTCGCCCCGGCGTCCCACGCCACGGCCGCCTGGCGGTAATACGACTCGTTCGCCATGTGGCACGCGAGCGCTGCGTGGTGCCCGAAGACAGCGTCCTCGACAACCGGCTTTCGCGACCGCACCGCCTCGAAGAAGTTGAAGAGATGCGGGCGCGTGTCGTCGTAATGCGGCCCGCGGATGGTGATCCCCTCGAACATCGGCTGCTGCGTGAGCTTGGGATCGTTCTCCTCGTGCCACTTCTTCTGATACGCCTCGCGTAGCGCGCGCGGGAAGCTTCCCGAGTAGTAGCTCGGGCCCCCGTCCTTTCCCGTCTGCGGATTGAAGGTGATGGACGAAGAGGTCACCTCCATGAGCCCCTTCGAGCCGTGAATGAAGTACGCCTCCTGAATCGATGTGCCGAGGTTGAGGCGCATCGACACAGGCAGGCCGTTGTAGGAGAAGCTCACGGCGTGCACGTCGGGCGTGTTGCGACCATCCTTCCACCGGCGGATCCCGCCGACCGACAGGGCCTGTGTCGGCGGCTCGTTGATGCCTAACATGTGCATCATCCCGCTCATGAGGTGAACGAGCAGGTCGCCGGCGACGCCCGTGCCGTACTCCTTCCAGGCGCGCCACCGCGCGAAGACGATCGGATCGAAGGGGCGCTTGGGCGCGGTGCCTAACCAGGTGTCCCAGTCGAGATTCTGCGGTGACAGATCCGGCGGCGGGGGATATTGCCACGCGCCGGATGGTTCGTTGCGCCCGAGGCGCGCTTCCACGAGCATGATGTCGCCGAGCGTCCCCTGCGCGATCATCTCTTTCGCCTTGGCGAGGAGCTGCGAGCTGACGCGCTGCGAGCCCACCTGCACGATGCGTCCGCTCTTCTTCGCCGCGTCCGCCATCTCGACGCCTTCGGCGGGCTTGTGCGACATTGGCTTCTCGACGTAGACGTCCTTCCCCGCGCTCACGGCATCGATGACGATCTTCCGGTGCCAGTGATCGGGCACGGCGACGATGATCGCGTCGATGTCCTTGTTGTCGAGGAGCGCTTGATAGCGCCGCGTGACCGGCAGGCTCGCGCCGGCGATCTCGCGCGCCAGCGTGTGTCGTCCGTCATAGAGATCGCACGCGCCGAGGCACTCGACACCGTCGAGCGCGATCGAGTCCTCGAGCAGCCCCGACCCTTGCATGCCGACGCCGACGATCCCGAACTGGACGGTATCGCTCGGCGCCACGCGTCGGCCGCGCGTCGGAAGCTCCTGCGTGAGCAGTATGTCCTTGCCCCCGGCCAGCGTGGCCCCTGCGGTGACGGCGCCGATCTCCAGAAACTGGCGGCGCGAGACGTTCCTCGTATTCACAGCCCCTCCTCGTGGGTGACCAGCGTGTGCCTAGTATGCACGCCGGCGGCGCGACTGCAACTCCCCCAGTCCGGCATCAAGAACCCAG
>DASRHU010000191.1:0-2948 GCA_035650335.1 Gemmatimonadaceae bacterium
GCCATGGATGCCGCCGTCCGGGACCAGCTCCTCCGTATGGATGCGCGCGATCAGGCCGTTCGGGCCGAGGTCGTCGCGAGCAACGGCTCCTATTTTCCCGCGTATGACGCGCGCATGGAGGCAGTTCACCGCCAAAACGCAGCGCGTCTGCGGGCGATCATCAAGCGTGCGGGCTGGCCGGGTGAGAACCTCGTCGGGAAGGACGGCGCGCACGCTGCGTGGCGCATCGCACAGCACTCGATAGCGGAGCCGGACTTCATGCGCGAGTGTCGCCGGCTCCTCGATGAAGCCTCGCGACGCGGTGATGTTCCCCGCTGGCAGTTCGCGATGATGGATGACCGGATCCGCACGTTCGAGGGCGTTCCGCAGCGCTACGGCTCGCAGTTGCGCGAGACCGTCACCGGCCTGGCCCCGTATCCCCTCGAAGACGTCACGCGAGTGGAGCAGTGGCGACAGGAGGTCGGGCTTCCGCCGCTTGGGACGCTGCTCTCGGGATTGCGCGAGACGCCACCCCCGTCCGCCGAGGAGATCGCGGCGTACGACGCGGCCGAGCTGGAGTGGCGACGCAAGGTAGGGTGGGTTCGGTAGGCGGACGTCACCACCCCTGCTTGTCGGCGTATTCCTTCGTCGTCGTCTTCGGCATCATGAACATGAAGGCGCCGAACATCGCGTACATGACCTTCGTCTTCAGCGGGATGTCGCCGGTCTCCAGCTCGTGCTTGAGAAGACCGAGAATCTCTCTCCACCCGGCAGCGACTTTCTCCGGCTTCTTGTGCGCGGTCGTCCAGCCGGAGTGCGTGATCGTCACCCGGCATCCGTTGCCTTCCGGGACCAGCTCCCAGGTGACGAGGGTGTAGGGCTCCACGCTCGTCGTGAACATGTACGTATGCGAGAACTTCCTCGGCGGCTCGACCGCGACGACCTCGCCAACGATGAAAACTCGCTTCCGGTCCGGGCTGTAGTAGCGCAGGCGGCTTCCCGGCTTGAGATCGCTTTCGAGCACGGTGTTGTAGAGGGCGCGCTGGATTTTCCCTGTCCTGGTGATCTCATCCCAGACACGTTGCACCGGGACGTCGATGTGAATGGAGACGACATGATCCGGCAGGGGCGTCGTCATGCGTGCTCCTTGCGTGAATCGGTTTCCAGCTGCTCCCGAAGGCTCACCAGTGCCTCGGTCCACGGCTTCATGTACCGCGAGACCCAGCGATCGAACACGCGCTGGATCGGGACCGGATTGAGGTAGTTGTAGCGCTGGCGCCCGTTGCGCCGCGGTACCACCAGCTCCGCCTCCTCGAGCACGCGCAGATGCTGCATCACGGCGAATCGTGTGAGCGCAGGGAAACGCTCCGCGATGGCCCCGGTCGTCTGGGGGCCGTCGCGAAGCACGTCGAGGATGGCGCGACGGATGGGGCTGGCCAACGCCTTCCACACCGGCTCCAGGTCATCGCGTGGCCGAGGCATCGATACGCTTGCTTGCATATGTGATAATAATATCACATAATGTCCCCGTCAAGTCGCGCTCAGAATTCCTTTCGGGAGGTGGACAATGGCCAGGTTAGGGCGGGCGATCCTCGCCATCGCGGCGGGTGCCGCTGTGTGGGCGGTGCTGTGGATAGGCGGCACGAAGGCGGCGCAGACGGCGTTTCCGACGGTGCTGGCCGAGGGCCAGCCGGTCACGAGCACGGCCGCTCTGCTCGGCTTGATTCTCTACAGTCTGCCGTTGTCCGTACTCGCCGGATACGTGACGGCCTCGGTCGCGCGCGCTAATCCAGTGCCGATTGTCTGGGGGCTGGCCGTTCTCCAGCTGATCCTTGGGATTATCGCCGAGGCGACGGCGTGGAACATGGCGCCTGTCTGGTATCACGTCGTGTTCCTCGCGCTCGTCATACCTGCCACACTTCTTGGCGGGCGCGTCGGTGCACAACGCCACACAAGCCGAGCAATCGCAAGGGCATAGCGGTGGTTGGGGTGTGAGAGGCCGGATAGGACGGGCGCGAAGTGCACAGGAGTTTCCCGCCCCCCTGAGAATCGTCTAAACAAAGGAGTCACCAACCCACCTATCGATTGACGGGCGTGGGACATACGCCTTCCTCGCCACCGCCAGATCCGCGTCGAGTCATGCCGTCGCAAGCTCGGTCAACCGCTTTGCATCGACTCGGCGCTGCGTTCGCCCGCATCGCCGTCGCCGTCACCACGATCGTGGCGACGGCGACGTGCGATGGTGCCAACGTGCTCGGCCCCGTGGGGGTGGACCCACTCCAATTGGAGTGGCTGAGCGACACGTTGCTGCTCGTGGAAGGTCGGGTCCAACCTGTCGTGCGCATCGTCAAGGACGGGGCAGTCGTCACGGGCGCCCGGGTCGCGTACTCCACCAGTAATCCGGACATCGTCGCCGTCTCGTCAGGCGGGGACTCGCTCCACGCGAAGCGCCTCGGCACCGCCGACCTGACCATCCGGGTTCTCGGGTCGCTTTTCCCGGAAGAGGGAGAATCCTGGCAGCGGTCGGTGCGGGTGGTGCTGAAGGATCTTCAGCTCGACCGCTCGGCGGTGAACCTGACGAGCGTCGGGGACACGGCCACCATCCACGCGATCCCTCTCGGGGCGGATGACCGCGTCATCGATGTTCCGGTACAGTGGCAATCGGAGGACACGAACAAGGTGGTGGTGGCCGACGGGCGCCTAACGGCCCGCGGGACCGGCGTCACGACCGTGACGGCCGTCGTCGGACCCGATACGGCGCGCGCCACGGTCTCCGTGGAGCAACGGTTGGCTCGCTTCGTCTTGACGCCGGAGGCGGTGACGCTCACCAGCCTCGACGACCAGGTGACGATCACGGCCACCGCGGTCGACAACACTGGCGCACCGGTGGATGGCGTCACGCCCTTCTGGGAAAGCGGAGACGCGTCGATCGCGCGCGTGAATGAGTCGGGGGTCGTCACCGCCGTCGG
>DASRHU010000192.1:0-12968 GCA_035650335.1 Gemmatimonadaceae bacterium
CAGATTGGCGCCCACGCTGCCGATGAGCCGATCGGAGTTCAGCTCGGTCCCCTCGAAATGACCCGTCGAGGCAACCATGTTTTCCTTGTTCGTGAGGAAGAGGGCAGCCGCGCGATAGATCGACCCGAGCCCATGCTCGACGGCGGCCCCATTCCCCGCCTCGGCGGCCGCCCACGCCCAGAATCCCACGACTTGCGGCCAGATGGCTGCGTTATGATACGGCGGCTGATCGTCGATGTACGGCCAGAAGCTCGGCACGCCGAAAGGGACGACAGGCATCGCTTCGGTGACCGTTTCGCGCTGCTCGCGGTCGGCAATGCCGTAGATAATCGACAGTGCTTCGCCGAGTCCTTCGGCGCGCGGCGACAGCGCCAGGTGCGACCGGCCGTAGCGGAATTGCGCGTAATACCCGCGATCGGCCAGCCAGAGGTGCGTGTTCATCCCCTCGCGGATGCGCGCCGCCATCGCGTCCCATCGCGTCGAGGAATCGCCTAACGCGCTGGCCATGCGCGCGAGGACGCGATAGGCGCCGTAGTGCAGCGCGTTGGTGCCGAGGCTGTGCGACTGGTAGATGTCCCTGGCATCCATCCACGACGGGTAGCTCTGCTCCCGCCAGTCCAGGAACGACGACTCGCCGCGGAAGAGCCCCGTCTCCTCATCGAAGGCGATCGCGTGATCGGCTTCCGCCGATCGGCGGATGATATCGTACGCCTGTCGCAGCCACGTCTTGTCACCGGTCACGCAGTAGAGCTCCCAGGCCGCGAGCGCCCACGCCATTCGATCGGTCGACACGGGCCACGAGCCGCCGGTCCCCGTATCCTGAATGATGCGACCGCTCGAATCGACCTTCACCATCAGGCTGCGCCGGATCTCGTCAGGCGCGATGGCCGCGATGCCGAGCATCGCACCCCAGGAAACGTCGCGCGTCCAGACGCCTTCCCACTTTGCGCCGCCCATGAGGGCGCCGTCGTCGCGACGGAGAGCGACCAGCTCCTCGAGCGACATGCGGTACAGCGCATCGACGAGCCGCTGTGACGACACCAGATCGGGGAAGCGCGCGATGGTGCGCTTGCGCACCCACACGGCGCGGCCGCTGTCGTCGGCGGGGCGCGTGTACATCGTCTCGAACGGAAGCGTGACCGTGTAGATGCCGTCACGGTTGGGATCGGTGAGCTCGAATCGCGATCCCGGCTGGAGCACCGAGAAGTCCCACGTCAGCGGCTCGGCGTTGCCGACAACGTACACACCCTTGAAGTCTCTCGCGCGAATCGACGGGCCGTTCGGCGGATCGTACACGCCGCGTGCACGGAGGCTGGCGAGCACATGGCGCATGTCGAGTCGGAACGTCACCTCCGCCGTGCCGTCCTCGCTCGGCGGCGCATCTTCCGGCGACGGCGTGCGCGGCGCGTCCACGCGGCCGAACACATAGATCGGCGTGGTGATCTTCCCCGCCTTCGGGCGCACGTAGATCATGTGATCGGTGCCCGCCGGGAACTCGTTGTCCGCTCCGTTGATGCTGAACTTGAACATCACCTCGCGCGGCGCGCGCGGATAATTCGTCTCGATGCGATCGCGCGTCACCGCCACCGCGGTGAATTTTCCCTGGACGACCGATGTGTCGGTGATCGTGTAGAGCGGGGATTGCTGCGCGAGAGCGGCGTCGACGCACGACGACGCGCACGCGAGCAGCACGGCGCCGAGGAAGGACGCGGCGTGGCCGTGCTCACGCATGGTCCCACGGTTGTATCAGGGACTCTTCCGGCCTCCGGCGAGCTGCGCCATGCCCTCGAGCTTCTCCATCCAGCGCTTCTCTTCGTCCGGCGGAATGGAGGGACGCCCGGCACGCCGCACGACCTGGACTTTGGCTGCCGTCGTGTCGGAGAGCAGCGAGAGGAGCAGCAGGACGTCCTCCGACAGCCCGCTGCCCTTCACCTTGCGGATCTTCACGCCCGAGTCTCCGTACGCGAACGGCGTCATCGCCTTCGTCATGCGATAGGCGTCGTCCTCCGACATGGTCAGGCTGAACGCGCCGTACAGCTCGGCCGCGCTGAACATGGCCGAATCCCGCACCGCGGTGGAATCCGGCTGTTGCGCGGCCGCTGAGGCGCTCAACGCGAGGGCGAATAGGCCGACAATGAGGGTCCGCATCGCCAGCGATAGTTTGCAATCGCCACGCCATCTCGGCCGCTCGACCGGGCATCACGGCCTCAGGAGAAATACAGCCAGACAGCCCCCACGCACAGCACGAGGAGGACGCTCAGGATCAGATCCGTGCGCCTCCAGCGGGGACCACGCGATCCTTCCTCGATCGACCGGTCCGCGGTCGCGAACGTTATCCCCGCGACCTTCTCGGGAGCCGGTGGCGCGGTGACCAGGCTGACGGCGATCAGGATCACCGTGCAGATCACGAACAGCAGGATCGCGAAGTGCAGAAAGTTGATCGTTGCATAGGTGTGCAGCCACCCGGTGAGCCCATCTCTGTTCAGCTCGGCGATCAGCCGGCCGACGCCGAGGAGGAAGCCGGTGATGAGGGCCGCCATGGCTCCCTGTGAGTTCACGCGCCGCCACAGCACGCCTAACAGGAAAACCGCCGCGATCGGGGGCGAGATGTACGCTTGCACGCTCTGGAGGTACTGATAGAGCTGGCCGGAGATGAGCCTCATCAGCGGGATCCATAACAGACCGAGGCCGACGAGAATCGCCGTCGACGCCTGCCCGATGAGCACCAGCCTTCGCTCGGAGGCGGCGGGATGGAGCTTCTTGTAGACGTCCCAGGTGATCAACGTCGAGCACGAGTTGAACACCGCCGAGAGCGAGCTCATGAGCGCGGCGAGCAGTCCGGCGACGACGATGCCGCGGAGTCCGGCAGGCATGAGCGCCCCGACGAGCGTAGGCAGCGCCTGATCCGGCCGCTCGAGGGTGATCAGCCCTCGCTGGGCGAGCGAGTACGCGACGACGCCCGGGACGACGAAGATGAACAGCGGAAGCAGCTTCAGGTAGCCGGCGAAGATGGTCCCGCGGCGCGCATCGTCCTGGTTCTTCGCCGACAGCACACGCTGCACGATGAACTGGTCGGTACACCAGTACCACACACCGAGGATCGGCGCGCCGAACAGGATTCCGGTCCACGGAAAATTCGGATCGCTCATAGGCTTCCACATCTCGAGAAAGCCTGGCCCGGCGGTGCTCACCATCTCCCCCCAGCCGCCGAGCGCGTTCAATCCGACGAGCGTGACGACGACCGCCCCGCCGATGAGCACGAACATCTGGATCATGTCGGTATAGAGCACCGCACGGAGCCCGCCGAATACCGTATAGATGCCCGTCGCGACGACGACGATCATCGCGCCCGTCCAGAAGTCGATGCCCATCAGCGCCTCGAACACGATGGCGCCGGCCGCGATCGTCACGGAGATCTTCGTCAGCACGTAGGCGATGATCGACACGATCGCCAGGTACCATCGGGCGCCTGACGAGTACCGCCGCTCGAGAAACTCCGGCATGGTGAACACGCCGCTCTTCAGGTAGAACGGCACGAACACCCAGCCGAGGATGAGGAGAATCAGCGAGGCAAGGACCTCGAACTGCCCCACCGCCATTCCGCTCGCGGCCCCAGTGCCGGCCAGGCCAACGAGATGCTCGGAGCCGATGTTCGACGCGAACAGCGAGGCGCCGACGATGAACCACCCGATGTTCCGTCCCGCCAGGAAGTAATCCGTCGACGTGTCTCGCGATTTCTCTCGAACCGTGACCCACACCGCGATGATGAACGTCAGGGCGAAGTAGGCGGCGATGACGATCCAGTCGAGCGTGGCGAGACGATCCACGGGGTCGCTCCGATTCTAGGGTTCTTGATCCCGGATGGCTGAACTCGAACGGCGAAACGCAGATGGCCGCAGAAGGACGATCATCCTGCCGCGGGTGAAGCTCGTTTCCCTGGTCCGAATGAACGCAGGTACTCGAACGGCAAATTCAAAAGCTCGTTGCGAACAACGCACGATCCGCTCATGAAGTCGTGCCGGTGATCGTCGCTGAGGATGAAGATGACGTTGCGCCGCGGTTGAGCCGTGCGCTGTTGCGCTGCCGCCGGAACGACGAGTGCGACGGCGCACAGCGCGACGCCGACTACGCGCCGCATTGCACCACCGTCGCCCGACTCTTCATCGGCCAGGTGAACCTCGGCACTTCACGCCGCAACACGAGCTTCGCGCACCGCCGCGGATCGACGAGCTCGAAGCGCGCCTCCTCCACGCGCTCGGAGCTCGTTCCCACGAACACGCGGTAGAATCCGCGCTCGACCACCAGATCGAGGTCGGCGTCGTGGAAGGCGAGATCCTTTGCGCCGAGCGTGAAGGAGACCGTCTGAGACTCTCCCGGCCGCAGCGAGATGCGCCGGAATCCGCGCAGCTCCTTCACGGGCCGGGTGATGCTTCCGACCTCGTCGCGAACGTAGAGCTGCACGATCTCGTCACCAGCCCGGTCGCCCGTATTCGTCACCTCGACGGTCACGACCAGCGTGTCCGACGGCCGCATCGTCGTTCGGCTGAGCCGGAGATTCCGATACGCGAACGTCGTGTAGCTCAGCCCGTGACCGAAGGGATACAGCGGCGTCCACGGCACATCGATGTACTTGGACGTGTACTTCTGGTCGGCGACGGGGGGTCGCCCGGTGTTCTTGTGGTTGTAGTACAGTGGCACCTGACCGACGGTGCGCGGAACACTCACCGGCAGCTTCCCTGATGGGTTTGCGTCGCCGAACACAACATCGGCAACCGCGTTCCCCATCTCCGTGCCGAGATACCAGCCATGCATGATCGCGGGCGCCTGCTCCGCGAGCACCGGGATCGCGAGCGGGCGACCCCCCATCAACACGATGACCACCGGCTTCCCGGTCGCCAACACTGCCCGAGCCAGTCCGATCTGCGCACCGGGAAGTCCCAGAAACGCACGGTTGTTGGCCTCGGCACTCTGCTCCTGATGCTCGCCGACCACCAGAACGACCGCGTCCGCTTCGCGCGCGATACGCACAGCCTCAGCGAATCCACTCGTGTCGGTGGTGGCGGAGTCGGCACCGCGAGCATACAACACGCGCGCCGTCGATGGCATCGCGCGGCGGATGCCGTCGAGCACGGTGACGCCCTCCTCCGGACGCCCGGCGGCCGCCCAGTTGCCGATCGTGGAGCGCGCATCCGTCGCGAGCGAGCCGATCACGGCCACCGTACCTAACGACTTCGACAGTGGAAGCGTTCGATTCTCGTTCTTGAGCAGAACGATCGCCTTGCGCGCCAGGTCCCGGGCCGCCGCCCGATGCTCGGCCGCGAGCAACGTCCGCCGCTCGCGAGCCGTGTCGCTGTAACGGAACGGATCGTCGAAGAGCCCGAGCTCGTATTTCGCGATGAGAACGCGCCGCACCGCCGCATTGACATCGCGCATCGGCACGCGCCCCGCGCGTACCAGCGGGGCGAGCCTGGTGAAGTAGATCCGGCTCACCATGTCCACGTCGACGCCGGCGCGCAGCGCGAGCTCGCCGGCGCGCACCGAATCCGCGGCAACGCCGTGAGGAATGAGCTCCAGGACTCCGGTCCAGTCGCTCACCAGCAGCCCGTTCCACCGCCACTCGGTGCGCAGGAGCCCGTCGATCAGCCGCTCGCTGGCGTGCACCGGAACACCGGCAATCTCGTTGAACGATGCCATCACCGACCGGGCGCCGGCTTCCACCGCTGCATGGAATGGTGGGAGATAGATGTCGCGCAGCGTGATCTCCGAGAGGTCGGCGACGTTGTAATCGCGACCACCTTCTGCCGCCCCATAGGCGACGAAGTGCTTGGCCGTCGCCATCATGGTGTTGGGCGCGCCGAGATCCGTCCCCTGGAACCCACGCACGCGCGCGGCGGCCATGATGGATCCCAGGTACGGATCCTCCCCCGCCCCTTCGACGATGCGACCCCAGCGGGCATCGCGCGCGATGTCCACCATTGGCGCGAACGTCCAATGAAGACCCGCCGATGTCGCTTCGATCGCCGCAATGCGCGCCGAGCGCTCTACCGCGTCCGGATCCCAGGAGGCTGCTTCGGCGAGCGAGACGGGGAAAATCGTGCGGAATCCGTGGATCACGTCGTGCGCGAACAGAAGCGGGATCTTGAGGCGCGACTGCATCGCGATCTCCTGAAACCGCCGCGTGGCCGCCGCGCCGTGCACGCCGAGGAAGGACCCGACGTGTCCACTGCGAATCTCGTTCTCACCCCCCTGCGAGACCGTCGGACCGGTGTTTCCCCATTGGCCGGGCAGCTGCGTGAGCTGCCCGAGCTTTTCCTCGACGGTCATTCGCGCGAGCAGCGAGTCGACGAAGCGCTCGCCGCGACTCGCCGCGCGTTGCGCCTCGGCGGGAGTGCATAACGCGACAAGAAGGAGCGCGCTCAACACGCCGGTTCCGCGCGACACCCAGCGCGGATTACTCGCGGTGGACATGGTGACCCCTCGGTCCAAAGGCGCTAGCTTATCCCTCTCGCCTTCCGGTTCGCCAGCCCGGCGGCCGGTGCCGACCCAGAAGGATTGAGGCGTCTATGGAACAGCGGTTGAGCCTGGTCACGCTCGGAGTAGCCGATCTTCGGCGCGCGCGCCGATTCTACGAAACCGGACTGGGGTGGAAGCCTGGCTTCGCCAACGATGACGTCGTCTTCTACGAGACGGCCGGCCCGATCGTCGCGCTGTGGAAGCGCCGCGACCTGGCGGCCGATGCACGAATCGACGATGACGATTCGACGTTTGGTGGCATGGCGCTCGCGCACAACGCCCGCTCGCGCGAGGAGGTCGATACCGTCCTGGGCGAAGCGGCCGCGGCCGGTGCTGTGATCCTCAAGACCGCCGAAGAGACCTCGTGGGGCGGATACTCAGGCTATTTCGCGGACCCGGACGGCCATCTCTGGGAGGTCGCGCACAACCCCGCCTGGCCAATCGATGAGGCTGGCTTCGTGCGAATGAAGTGATGTTCTTCAGCGGCTCTGGAACCGCAGATGGCCGCGGAGGCCGCAGCGATTTTTTTTGGGCCGCAGATGAACGCAGAATACGCAGATCGGCTGCGGTGACGAGACTGCCCTCCGCGTAGCCGTTCACAAAGCTTTGTGAACTTCATCTCGCAAGGGAGGCATCCAGCCAACGGTGGAATCTGCGTATTCTGCGTTCATCTGCGGCCCAAAAAAGACCCGCTGCGGCCTCCGCGGCCATCTGCGGTTCCTACGAAGCCGGTCGGTGATCAGCCGGTAGCCGCAACAGCCGGGCAGCGCGAGTCCAGTACTCGCCCTCGAGGCCGAGCGCCTGCTTGACGAGCGCATCGCGCTTCATCCAGTTGCGCTCGCTCATGAGCGCGAGACTGCGACGCAGGCCCACGCGTCTGACGGGAGGCAACGGCAGAATCGGCCAGTCGCTTCCATGGACGAGCTTCGCCCGAACGACGTCATCCTCGAGCAACGGCCGCCATCCATACGACCGCGTCGGGAGATTCAGGGCCGACGTGTCTCCGTAGCAGCGCTCGTATTCGTGCGCCATGCGCATGAACGACGCGACATGACAGCTCTCGCCGTAGAACGAGCGCGTACCGCAGTGCGCCATGATGACCGTGACACCGCGCTGGAGCGCCGGGGCGAGCAGGGCCGGGTCCGCCACCCGGTCGTTCGCCGTCGGCAACGTGCGCTCCCATCCCGTGTGGCTGAGCAGCGGCATCTTCAGGTGCGCGAGCGCTTCGTAGAATGGGAAGCAACGCGCATCCGAGGGATCGATGTCCTGCGTGATCGGCAGCCACTTGATGAGCACCGCCCCGTCTTTGGCGACGCGCTCCAGCTCGGCGACCGCGTCGCGCCGATACGGATGGATCGAGGCGCCATAGAGCAGACGAGGGTTTCTCCGCGTGACATCACGGACGTAGTCGTTCGCCACCTCGAAATGCGTCCGCGGGTCGCGTGTGCCCTGCGCGTCGTAGACTGCATCGAACGCAAGGACGACTGCGGCATCCACCGGGGCGGCGTCCGAGATGGTGTTCGCGAGGAGCTGCTCGAGTGTGGACTCGGTGCTCGCGTCCTCTCCGACGAGGCCGAACTTCCAGCGCATGAAGCGGAACGGCACGCTGTCCAGCAACGTGCGCGACATGAACCCGTGCCCCGGTGTGAACGCGCTGAGATGGACGTGACAGTCGACGATCACACCGCGACCGTCTTCAGATTGTCCACCAGGCTCTTGAGCTGAGTCGATGTTTCGAGCAGCTGCGATGACGCCGAGCTCATTTGCTCGCACGCCGCGCTCTGCTCCTGCGTCGAGGCGCTGACCTGCTGCGCCGAGCTCGCGTGATGCTCCGCCGTCTTGGCGATCGACATGACGCTCGCTGCCGCGCCTTCGACGGCATCCGCGTTGCCCTGCGCCGCCTCGGCCACGGTGTGTGCGGCGCTGCGCGTGCGCTCCGCGGCCTCGGCGATCGCGTTCAGTGCCTCGTCGATCTCGCGCGATACCGACTCGATCTCCGCCACGCGTGCGACACCCAGCTTCATCGCCTCGGTCGTGCTCACGACGCGGTTCGTGACGACCACCGTCATCTGCACGATGTCGTTGGCCGCCGTTTGCGTCTGCTCGGCGAGCGCTCTCACTTCGTCCGCCACGACCGCGAATCCTTTCCCGGCCTTACCCGCGCGCGCCGCCTCGATCGCGGCGTTCAACGCGAGCAGGTTCGTCTGCTCGGCGATCCGGCTCACCGCTTCGACGAACCGGTTGATGTCGGCGGCGGTGGCATTCAACGCTCGAACCTCGGCGGACGCGGACTGCACGGTGTCGCGCACGTCGGTGAGGATACCGAGCGTGCGCGCGACTTCGGCACGCTTCGAGGCCGCCGAGTGGGCGATCTCGTTCGATAGCGCGTTCACCTGCTCGGCGCCATCGAGAACGCTGTGAGCGGAGTCGCGCATCGACTGGAGCGACGTGTCGATCCACCGCAGCTGCTTCACCTGCTTCTCGGCGCCAGCCGACACTTCGTTCATCGCCGTCGCCGTCTCGGCGACCGCGCCCGAGATCTGCTCCGAGACCGATGACAGGTCGCGCGCCGACGTCGCGACGTCCTTTGCCGTCTGCACGACCACCGACACGATGCGCGAAAGCGAATCGGCGGTCTGGTTCAGGGTGGTCGCCAGGATGCGGAACTCGCCCGGCATGTCACCCGTTGTGCGCGCCGTGAAATCGCCTTCGCTGAGGTGGCGCGCATGCGTCACGAGCCTCCCGAGCGGATCTGCCACCCGCCGAACCGTCGCGATCACCACGAGGAGCGCGATCGCGAGCGCCGACAGGATGATGAGTGCGAGCGAGACGCCTCGCTTGATCGTCGCCCCCTGCAGCCCGTCGGCGACATCCGCCACCTTTCGCGCCTTCATTTGCCCGAGACGCTCGACGTCGCCCAGCAGTCGCGTGACGAGTGGGCCCGTCGCCTCCGCTTCGCGCAAGGCGGCATCCGTCCGGCCGAGATCGGCGAGGCGGTGCGCTCTCGCATAGCGCACTTCGAGCCGCGACAGCGTCGCGTCGATTCCCGCGAGCAGGGCGATTTCGGGGACGCTCTGCGAGCGAAGGTCGTTCATTGCCCGTTGAATGCGATGAGCCTCCCATCCGAGCCGCGTGAACTCGTGTGCCGCCGCGGTGTCGCGCCGGTCGAGATAGCGTCTCGCGGCGGCCACCTCCTGCGCGATGCTCGACGCGAACTGCGATGACAGGCGCGCTTCCTCCTGAACACCATCCAGTGTGGAACGGATCACCCGGGACGTGGACAGCATCGACCATCCCCCGAGCACACCGGCGACGACGATCATCAGCGAGAGCACGGCGAAGCCCGCGAGCAGGAGCCCGCGGATCGTCTGGAACGGGTCGCGCCACTTCACTTCTGTATCTCCGGGACGAGCGCACCCTGTCGGACGCGCGTCATCACGAACCGCTTACCGACCGGATCTCCGTTGGGGAGGAATGCGATCATGCCCGTCACGCCCTGGAGCGAGGTGCGGCCATTCAACTCGGCGAGAAACTCTCGAACCCGCGAACGACTCGCGCCCCCTTTCGCCAATGCCTCGGCGAGGACCATCGTCGCATCGTATGCGAGAGCGGCGTTGCCGTCGGGCGGGCGGTTGTTCCTGGCGACGAATGCCGCGACGAACCGTCGCACCTCGGGCCGTGCGTCGGCATCGGTGAACGGTGCGCCCACGAATGCGCCCTCCGCGGCCTCCGGCTCGACGACGATCCCTGTCCAGCCGTCGCCTCCGAGGAATTTGGTCTCGAGCGCCTGACGTCTGGCCTCGCGGAGCAGCGCCATGGCGGATCCGTCCGTGCCGGCGACGAACACGAGATCCGGTGCCTTCCGCGTGTAATATGAGACGAAGGGCTCGAAGTCCTGAGGGCCGGCGGTGATGGGATCGATGCTGATGATCTCGCCTGGGAAGCTCCGCCGGAACGCGTCGGTGAGACCGCGGCCGTACGCGTTGTTCTCGTAAAGGATGGCGGCGCGCTGCGCGCCAAGGCGGACAGCGAAACGCGCGAGGTCGATACCATTCGCCGAATCGGAGGAGATGACGCGGAAGACCCACGGCGACACGCCGGTGAGGTCGGGAGAGGTGGCCGTGGTCGCGAGCGCCGCGAGCTTCCCGTCGTAGATCCTCGCAGCGGCGACCATCGCGCCCGAGTTCACATGCCCGACCACCGCGGAGATGCTCTGGTTGGCGACGAACTCCTGTGCGACCCGGGCGGCCGTCTCGCCATCACCTTCGTCATCGCGGAAGACGACCTCGAGGCGATGCCCATCGAGCCCGCCCTTCGCGTTGATCTCCTCCACGGCGAGCTCGATGCCTAACCGGTTCATTCGGCCGTAGCCTTCTTTCCACGGACCGGCGGCTCCAATGACGTAACCCGTCGACGTCCGCTGACAGGCGAGCGTCGTGATGCAGGCGACCGCGACCAGGACGCGTCGTGACAAGGCGGATCCTCCGTCGAGCTTCCATCGCTATGGGGGACAATCACATGACGAGGTCACGGTGCCCTGCGTCACGTTTCCGACTGGCTCATTTCACAGCGCGAAGTGATACATGAGATCCTTCTCAGGATTGCGCGCTCTCGTGAGGCCAGAGGGGCCGCGGCGGGGCTCGCGGTCAGAGTCGCTCGCGCCGCAGCAGCTGCGCGTTGATCGCCACGATCACCGTGCTCGCCGACATGAGAACGGCGCCGACGGCCGGGGACAAGAGGATCCCGTACTTCGCGAGCACGCCGGCGGCGAGCGGGATCGCGACGATGTTGTAGCCGGCGGCCCACCAGAGGTTCTGCACCATCTTGCGATAGCTCGCCCGGCTGAGCGCGATGATGCGTGGAACGTCGCGCGGGTCGCTCCGGACGAGCACGATGTCACCCGCTTCCACCGCCACGTCGGTGCCGGCTCCGATCGCGATGCCGACGTCGGCCGTCACCAGGGCAGGAGCGTCATTGACGCCGTCGCCCACCATGGCGACCCGCTTCCCCGCGCGCTTCAGTTCCTCGATCTTCGACGCCTTCTGCTCCGGGAGCACCTCGGCGAATACCGTGTCGATCCCAAGGTCGCTGGCGACCGCGTCCGCCACGGCGCGTGCATCGCCCGTCATCATCACGACCTCGATCCCACGCGCGTGGAGCGCGGCGATCGCCTCCTTCGACTCGGGCCGAATGACATCGGCGAGCGCGAACACGGCAAGCACCTGTCGAGTGTCGGTCAGGTAGATGGACGCTTGTCCGCGCCCTGCCGCGCGGTCGGTCGCCTCACGAAGCGCCCGCGGGATCTCGAGCGACAACGACTTCAGGAGCGCCGGCCCACCGATGTACAGCTCGCGCCCATCGACGCGCGCCTGCACTCCCTTGCCCGGCAGCGCCTGAAACGCTGATGCCCCACGCACCGCGATGCCACGCTCTTTCGCGCTCCGTACGATCCCCTGCGCGATCGTGTGCTCGGAGTCCGCCTCGATCGCGGCGGCCAGGCGCAGCGCCTCGTCCTCCGTGAGCGCACCGCCGGTAACCACCTCCACCACGCCGAATTCGCCCTTCGTCAGCGTTCCCGTCTTGTCGAAGACCACGGACGTGATGTTCCGCGCTTCCTCGAGACCACGCCGATCGCGCACGAGCAGCCCGCCCCGGGCGCCGAGCGTCGTCGAGATGGCGATGACGAGGGGAATCGCCAGGCCTAACGCGTGCGGACAGGCGATCACGAGGACGGTGACGACTCGCTCCACCGCGAACGAGACATCATCCCGGCGAAGAATGAGCCACGCGACGAGCGTCAGAACACCCGCGACGAGAGCGGCGATCGTGAGGAAGAACGCCGCACGGTCGGCCAGCGCCTGGGCGCGCGATCGGGAGCTCTGTGCCTGTTCGACCAGCCGCATAATACCCGCGAGCGCCGTGCGCTCACCGGTGCCGGTGACCTCGACCCGCAGCGATCCAGAGCCATTCACCGTTCCGGCGATCACCTTCGCGCCCTCGCTCTTCTCGACCGGCGTGGACTCGCCCGTGATCATCGACTCGTTCACGGCGCTCTTCCCCTGCCTCACGAGTCCATCGGCGGGGATGCTCCCGCCCGGTCGCACCAGCACGAGATCGCCGTCGCGCAGCTGATCGATCGGCACTTCCTCGCTCTGTTCGCCGACGAGCCGCGTCGCCGTGCTCGGCAAGAGCTTGACCAGCTCCTTGAGCGCGCCCTGCGCCTGCGAGATCGATCGCATCTCGATCCAGTGGCCGAGCAGCATGATCGTCACCAGCGTCGCCAATTCTTCCCAGAGGGGCATCCCCGGAAAGCCGAGGGTCACGGCGGCGCTGAAGACGAACGCGACGGTGATGGCGAGGGAGATCAGCGTCATCATCCCCGGGAGCCTGTCCTTCAATTCTCGAAGAGCGCCCTGGATGAAGACCCATCCGCCATAGACGAACACCGCCGTCCC
>DASRHU010000193.1:0-7277 GCA_035650335.1 Gemmatimonadaceae bacterium
CGCCTCCGGCTACACGAAGACCACGCCTGTTCCACTCTACTGGGCGAAGTACGGCCGCGAAGGCGCGCCGCGGCTGCTCGTGCTGCATGGCGGGCCGGGGGCACATCACGATTATCTGCTCCCGCAGATGCTCGCGCTCGCGGAGAAGCACGAGCTCATCTTCTACGATCAGCGCGGCGGCGGGCGGTCGAAGACGGAGGATCGCTCGCCCATCGGATGGCAGACTCACGCCTCCGATCTCGCGCTCGTGGCTCGCGAGCTCGTCGGCGAGCCGCTGTCGATCATCGGCTATTCGTGGGGCGGGTTGCTCGCGGTGCTCTACGCGGTCGAAGCGTTCGAGCGAAGAGGCGAGGCCGGTCCCGTGCCGACACGGCTCGTTCTCATCGACCCCGCGCCTGTCACTCGCCCGCTTCGCGCGCGCTTCGAGTCGAGCTTCGCCGAGCGCCAGGCGAGTGCTTCCATTCAGCGGATGAGGCAGGAGTTGGCGGACTCCGGCCTTCGTGAGCGTGATCCCGACGTCTACCGCCAGCACGCCTTCGAGCTGTCGGTCGCGGGGTATTTCGCCGATCCTCGGCGCGCTCGTGATCTCACCCCGTTCCGGGTGATCGGGCGCATCCAACAGCAAGTCTGGGAAAGTCTTGGTGACTTCGACCTCCTGCGGCGCGTCGAACAGGTAGATTGTCCCGTGCTAATTTTGCACGGGCGGCACGACCCCATTCCGCTCGAGGCATCCGAGGCGCTCGCCCGCGCGCTCCCCGATGCGCGCCTGGTGATCCTCGAGCAGAGCGGCCACGTTCCGTATGTGGAGGAGCCAGACGCGCTGTTCGGCGCGATTGAGCGCTTCCTGGGCGAGACGGCGCCGGTTCCGGCGAGGTGAGATGCGAACGATGAACGAGGCCATTCAGCCGCACGTCGGCACCAGCGAGGTGAACGGCAAGCGGTACAACGTCACCGTACGCGTCGCGTACGACGGCCTCGAGTTCGTCGGTCGCCTCTGGTTCGCCGAGGAGGACTGGGATGACGCCGGAACGCCCGACCGTGGATACCTGACCGGACGCACCAAGGAAGACGTCATCACCATGGCGCGCGGCTACTCGCAGCATGAGCTCGCCGCGCGCTGCCGCCGGGCGCTCTCGAACAAGCGGCGCTTCCCGATGTTGCGGAAGGTCACCGAGGAGATCCTGGCGAAGGTCCGCTACCTCAACCAGCTCTCCGTATCGATGCGTGCGGGGCTGATCGACCTCGAGGGCGCGGCGCAGGAGATCGACTATACCGAGCAGCAGCTGCACCAGCTGGTGCGTCGTCTGCGCGCCGCCGCCGGAGTCGAGTCGACGCAGGCATGATCCCTGCCCGCCCGGGCAGCGTGAGCGCGCGCATCACTCCATACGAAATGTTCCTCGAGCCCCTCGAGGCGGTCGCGTTCCCCGCGATGCGCGAAGAGGCGGCGCAACGCGGCACCGACACCCGGCGCCGCGATCGGTTCGTCCTCCTCGGCCACGTCGGCGCGGCGCTCGCGCAGTTCGTGAGCGACGACGCCGATCCCGACGCGATGGAAGAGTACGCCGAGTTCGTCTACCAGGGCTACCAGTTCTGGGAGTACGGGTGTCGGCTGTACGCGTTCTCCGAGGATGTGACGCGTGAGCTGACCGACGAGGAATACGATGTCGGCAACTGGGTGTTCGCCGGTCCCCCCGCGTGCTATCTCCAGTTTCCGTATCAGCGTCTGTGGGCGCGCGTGGCGGCCGAGGCGCCTTACGAGCCGGTGGACGGGTGCTTCGTGGTCGTCGATGACACGGAGCCCGCCCCAGGCGCCGGTGCGCACCTCAGAATTCTGCTGGTGTTAGGCTTGCGAGCGGATCGGCCGGGTGTGTCGCTCGTGTCGTATCGCACGGATCTGACTCCGACCGAGGTGCGCGAGCTGGCGCATCGCCCGTGGCGGGACGAGGGGCATCCGTTCGCCACGGCGATTCCCGGTGGGGAGAAGCGCGGGTACCAGACGATGGCGACGACGAGCGAGCTCGAGGCGCTGGTCATCCGCGCGCTGCATCATCTCGATGTGCATCACGACGCGTTACGCGCTGCGGACGGGTCGAGCGCGGAGGGGCAGACGCACCTGGCCCACGTGGTCGTCGAACACGGGTGACGGCCGTTACGGTCGCAGCAGCCTTCGCGCCGCCTCGAGGAACAGGTCGATGAACCTCTCTCGACGCGTCGGACGCGGTTTCGTGCCTTGCGGCGCTGACTCGCCGACGACGATGACGTTCGCGCTCACCTCGGCACACAGACCGCGGATAGAACAGATCCGCGCTCGAACACCGTGCGCCTTCAGGCCGTTCCCGCCGGCGTCGACGATCGTTCCCCATGCAGCATCGGCCGTCACGCGAAAGTGCGACGTGCGATCGACGTCATCGACGAACACGGTGAACGTTCGCAGGTCGATCGGATCGCTTGCCTCTCCGGCCGCATAACGAAACATCACCGTCGCGCTGCTTCTCGGTACGCTCATGCCCGCCCCCGGATGAGCGAGGACGATCCGCGGCGCTACCTCGGATCCTGGAGTCACGTGATGGGCGACGAGCGACGCCAATCCCGCCACCCGCGCTGCCCGACAGACGACAATCATGTTCACCGCCCCACCTCCTCCCGTTGGTATGGAGTAGGTGCACGGTGGTGACGTCGAGCTACGCTCTGTCTCCGTGATCGCACCAGCGCAGCAGCACCGTGCCCAACACGGACCCGGGCGCTCGCGCGATGCGCATCGGCGGATACGCGGGATTCAACGACTCCAGCTCGATCGACTTCGCCCGCAGTCGCGCAAGCTTCTTCACGACGTAGCCGCCGTCGATGTCCCGGGCGACCACCACGCTGTCGCGCGCGAGCTCATCGCCCAGACGAACGAGCACGACATCACCGGTGTGAATGAACGGCTCCATGCTGTCCCCGCGAACGGTGAGCGCCACGTATTTCCCACGCGGAACATCGTCAGGCAGCGGAATGCACGAATCGACCTCGACGTCCCACAGATGGCGCCCCGGACCTGCCGCAATCGCGAGATCGCACACCGTCGCCCGATGCTGCCGCTCCATCTCGCCGACAACCGCGCTAAGCGGCGCGCCGGCGACGAAGGGCTCGCGCTCGGGCGCCGCCGCGACCGCGCGAACACCAAGTCGCTCGGCATGCACCGTCTCGACGATACGATTGCGCAGCGCCACGATCTCCTCGCGCCGCAACAGCTCCGGATCGCGCGCCCACTCTCGACGGTCGCGCGCTACCCATCGGAGAAAACGCGGATCATCGTACGCCGGCGACGACGGACGATACCGCTCGGCGTACCCAATGAGATCGATCAGCGGATCGCTGCGTGCCTCGAGCAGCTCATCGGGCGTGGGGTCAACGGGCCGTGTCATTCGACTGCCTCCTCGCCGCGACGTCGTGGCCGCGGCCGCATCGGGTACATCCGCACGTCGCGATCACCCCGTGCGAGCGCCTCGAGCGCCGCCGGATCGTACGCGCCGGTTCGGCGGAAAAAGCGCACCAGCGCACCGCGCTCCGCGGCGCCGAGTGATTCGCCAAAACGCAACGCGGTCGTGATGAGACGCGCACGAAGGCGCGTCACGCGCTTCACGATCGTCGAGCGCTGCTCGCCGAGCATGCGCGCTATCGTCGAGTACGACGTACGCTGCGCCACCCAGGAAAGAAGACGGCGCTCCTCGGGACCGAGCGCGCTCTCCATCGCGGATACGAGTCGGTCGAGAACTGGAGGAAGCGGTGCCGGCTCCCAGTCGGGACCGTACGTCGCCTGCACGCTCGACTCGGAGCATGCCGTCGTCAGCACCCGCTCCGTACCGGCCAGATCAATCGCGCGCTCGGCGATTCGGGCCTGATGAATCGTCCACTCGCGCCGTGTAGCGCGGTCCTTGTTGCGAGCGGCGGTAATCAGGTAGGCGACCATCGACCGCGGCGCGGGCCGCGTCTTCCGCATCAGGCCGACGACGACGTCACAGAGGAGATCGGACGTCCAGGCGCGCCACTCTGCTCGAGGCACACGCAGCAGCTTCGCTTGAGACATCACGACCTCCTGGAACCGCTCCAGAAATTCGTCGATCGCCTCCGTCTCACCCCGCTGAATCGCGGCGAGGAGCGCCGCATCGCCAACCTCCCGAAATCGAGCTTCCACGCCGCCTCCGCACGCCAGCCTTGCTAGCCGCCGATCCCGGCGTCGTCATCGGCGCCGGCGATGCGTGGCTCACACGCTCTCCCCAATGAGGAGTTGCACAGTGGTGACAGCGCCGGAATCACCACGCGTAGGGGCTCTCTCCTCGTCCGGACGCGACCGAATCGGTGAGATGGCGAGCAATGAATCGGCGGAGGAGCTGCGCGAAGCGAGCGGCGGTGCGGCGGTCGAGTGATGGATCGAGGAAGCGCTCCTGCCACACACGTGCCCGGGCGGGCCGAATGCCGTATCGACGAGCCGTCCGAAGCATCGAGAGCAGGTCGCTGCGCGCATCGGCCACACGCTGCATATCGGCATCGAGTGGTCGCGCGACAAGACGCTGCCGCGCACGATCCGCCTTCTCCATCTCCTCGAGGCTCGGACGAAAGCGCGACGCCGTGAACCCGAGATTGGCCAGCGCGCGCCCGATGGCCGACGTCTCCGTATTCTCGAGACAGGCGACCGTGTTGATGTCCCCATCCCCGACGCGCTCACTCGCCCACCCCGTCGCCGCCGGCACGCGCGATTGCTGGTCACGATAGACACTCGCGCAGAACACGATCTCGCGCTCGTTATGCATCGTCAGCTGCGTGACGATGCGCCCCTCGGGATACCGCTCGTAGAACAGGACAATGCGATCGGCGACCGGAGCGTACTCGCCGCCAATCGGCAGGTCTGACTTGGGCATGCTCGCCTCCTCTAGCCGGGCTCCGAGAGTAACCCGAAGAAACACCGAAGTCAACCCCGGCTATATTGCGGCCATGGACCCACGGACCGCCGCCCACGTCCTCACGCAGATCAGCGAGCTCCTCGAGCTGTCGGGGGAGAACCCGTTCAAGTCGCGCGCGTACCGGTCGGCCGCCGCCGCGGTTCTGGAGGTCGTCACCGACGACCTCTGCCCCATGTGGCGCGACGGCTCTCTCGCCAAGCTCAAGGGGCTCGGCCCCGCCACACTCGGCGTGCTCGGCGACCTCTGTGAGACCGGCGAGTCGCGCTACTTCGAGCAGCTTCGCGAGCAAACGCCTGAGGGGCTGCTCGAGATGCTCCGCGTCCCCGGGCTCGGCATCGGGAAGATCCACGCGCTCCACGAGGGCCTCGGCATCTCGTCGGTCGAGGAGCTCGAGGCGGCCGCACGCGAGGGACGGCTCGCGAAGCTCAAAGGTTTTGGCCCCAAGACCGCCGACAAGATCCTCAAGGGCATCGCGTACCTGCGGTCGACGACGGCGTACGTCCTGTATCCGCACGCGCTCAACGAAGCGCGCCGCCTGCTGGCGATGGTCGAGGGGCATCCGGATGTCGCGCGCGCGCTGATCGCGGGCGCCATCCGCCGCCGGCGCGAGACAGTGCGCGACATCGACATCGTCGCCGCCTGCCGCGCCACCCCGGCCACGGTCGCCAGCTCGTTCGCCCGTGCTGGTGGCGTGCGCGATGTGAATGGAGCGGGCGGGCGCTCGATCTCGATTCGCTACGTGGACGGGACGCTCCTCGATCTGCACTGCGTGGAGCCCGAGCGCTTCGGCGTCGCGCTCTGGCGGGCGACCGGCAGCGAGTCGCACACGAACGAGGTGTGCGCGCGCGCCGAGCAACGGGGGCTTACGATAGTGGAGGACGAGCTTCACGACGCGGGCGGACACGTGCTCCCGATCGCGGACGAAGTCGCGCTCTACGATGCGCTCGATCTTCCATACATCGAGCCAGAGCTGCGCGAAGGACGAGGCGAGATCGACGCTGCCTCACGACGCGCGCTGCCGTCCCTCGTCGCCTACGCCGACCTCAAGGGAGTCCTGCACTGCCACTCGCAGTATTCCGACGGGAAGGCGACGATCGCCGAGATGGCGGCGGCGGCGAAGGCACGTGGGTGGAGCTACATTGGGATTTCCGATCACTCGGAGTCGGCGTTCTACGCGAGCGGCGTCTCGCGTGATGCGCTGATGGCGCAGCATGATGAGATCGACCGTGTCAACGAAACGCTCGACGGCATCAAGGTGCTCAAGGGGATCGAGGCGGACATTCTCGCCGATGGGCGGGTGGACTACGATGATGAGATCCTCGAGCGATTCGATTTCGTCATCGCGTCCGTGCATTCGCGGTTCGGAATGGATCGAGCGGCAATGACGGAGCGCGTGCTCAAGGCGCTCGACAATCCGCACGTCACGATCCTCGGTCACCCGACCGGTCGATTGCTGCTGACGCGCGAGCCGTACGCGCTCGACATGGATGCGGTGCTCGACAAGGCTGCCGAGCTGGGCGTGGCGATGGAGCTGAACGCCGATCCACATCGGCTCGACATCGACTGGCAGGTGTGTCAGGCGGCGAAGGAGCGTGGCGTCGCCATCGCCATCGGTCCCGACGCGCATTCGACCGCCGGGCTCGACTACACCGAGCTCGGCGTCGGCATCGCGCGGAAGGGGTGGCTCGAGGCGTCGGACGTCCTCAACACCTGGGACGCTGGCGCCATCATCGAGCGCGCACGGGCGAGGCGAGCGCGCGCATGACCCCTCGCACGGCCGCGGCTCCTCCCAGGCCGCCGTTCGTCACTCGTAAGGCACTCCCGAAGAAGCCGAAAAAGGTCGGCCGCGACGTCGCGCTGGAGTACATCCGGCGGCTCGAGGAGACGTATCCCGACGCGAAGTGCTCGCTCGACCACCGCAATCCCTACGAGCTGCTCGTCGCGACGATCCTGAGCGCGCAGTGCACCGATGCCCGCGTCAACATGGTGACGCCCGACCTGTTCGCGCGATTCCCCGACGCGGCGTCGTTGGCCGAGGCCGAGCAGGAGGATCTCGAGAACCGCATCAAGAGCACGGGATTCTTCAGGAACAAGACGAAGAGCCTCCTCGGGATGGCGCGTGCGGTGGTGGACAAGCATCGCGGTGCGATCCCGAGCACGATGGACGAGCTGACGAAGCTCCCCGGCGTCGGACGCAAGACGGCGAACGTCATCCTCGGCAACGCGTTCGGCATGAACGAAGGTGTCGTCGTCGACACGCACGTCACGCGCGTGGCTTTCCGGCTCGGCCTCACGCGCGAGACGGACGCGGTGAAGATCGAGCAGGATCTCATG
>DASRHU010000194.1:0-3005 GCA_035650335.1 Gemmatimonadaceae bacterium
CACCTCGCGTCGATCGGGAAAGCGCGAGCCCTGCTCGATCTCGATCGCGACAACGCGGCCGCGGCCGCCGCGCTGGTCGCCGCCGTGCCGACGACGTTCGTGTACAACATCGAGCACTCGGAGAACACGACCGCGCAGAACAACGGGGTGTTCTTCCTGAACAACATCAACCGCCGGTGGAGCGTGGCCGAGACCGAGGGGGGCACCGGTCTGAACTTCCGCTCGGCCAACGATCCTCGTGTGCCGGTCGCGCGGCTGCTCAGCGCGAGCGGCGCGCCCCGGATCGGGCTCGACAACCGGACGCCGCTCTTCGCGCAGTTCAAGTACGAGAGCCGGTCGGCGAGCATTCCGCTCGCCACCGGCGTGGAAGCGGATCTGATCGAGGCGGAAGCGGCCCTCGCTGCCGGCGACGTCGCGACGTTCATCGGCACGCTCAACGCGCTGCGCGCCAACACGGCGTTGTACCGATGCCCGGTAAATCCGCCGCCTAACTACACCTGTCCGGGGACGCTCGCGCCGATCGTCCTCACCGGCACCGAGACGTCGACACAGCTCGAGAATCTCCTGTTCCGCGAGCGTGCGTTCTGGATGTTCTCGACGGGCCATCGTCTCGGCGACCTGCGACGCCTCGCGCGACCGACGGCGGACGGCGGGTACGGACGCGCTTACGATTCGGTCTTCCCGACGGGCGCATACCACAAGGGGGGAGCACCCTACGGTCCCGAGGGAAGCTTCCTCGTGCCGGTCGACGAGCGAAATAACCCGCGGTACCCGGGATCCTGCGACAACCAGGGAGCGTGAGCCGGTCGCACCAGGGGCTGGCGAGCGAATGGGAATAAAACGGGGCGGCGCAGATCGCGTCGCCCCGTTTGGCATCACGGTGCCGTCGCCACAGGCAGATCGCTTACATCCGCGTCCGCTTTCGTCGCCGTCGAACGCGATCCGTTCGAGGAATGTAAAGGCACGCGCGATGTGCGGTCGCCGACAATCACTTCGCCACTTGTCAGCATCCGCTCATCATCACATCCTTGACGATCCCGTGTCCCCGCATGACGGCATCGCGAAGCGACAGCTCGCCCCGTCGTGCCGGTTTGCTGCCGCTGTCGGCAGCCGCCCGCCCTCCATGGAGGCCCACCCATGAACGTAAATGTCTGCGCACGTCATCTCCTCACCGCGCTGGGTTTCGTGGTCGCGTTGCTCGCGCCGGCTCGCGTCGCCGCGCAGGGTGAGGCAACCATCGCCGGCACCGTCACCGATTCGTCGACACGTACGCCCGTTCCCGGCGTGCAGATCACGATCGCTGGAACGGCGCGCGGCACACTGACCGATGATGGTGGCCGTTATGCGCTTCGCGGCGTACCGGCCGGCACGGTCTCGCTGCGCGTTCAGCGACTCGGATATGCTCCGGTCGAGCGCAGTGTCGCCGTCAGCGCCGGGCAGACGGCTGACGTCGACTTCGTGCTCACGCCGGTCGCCCGGGTGCTCACCGAGGTGGTGGCGACCGGGTACGGCACGAGCATTCGTCGCGAGCTGAGCAGCTCGGTGTCCTCGCTGCAAGCCGCTGAGGTTCAGAACGCGGCCGTTGCCGGCGTCGACGCGGCGCTTCAAGGGAAGGCGCCGGGCGTCCAGGTCATCCAGAACTCCGGAAACCCCGGAGTCGGCATCACCGTCCGCGTCCGCGGCGCATCGTCGATCTCGGCGAGCAATCAGCCGCTGTGGGTGATCGATGGCGTACCGATGATTCGCGAGGACTTCTCGCAGATCGCCGTCGGCGGGCAGGACATCACCGCGGTCACCGGTATCAGCCCCGATGAGATCGAGTCGATCGACATCCTGAAGGACGCCGCGTCGGCCGCCATCTATGGCTCTCGCGCGGCGAACGGCGTCGTGATGATCCGAACGAAGCGGGGCCGCGCTGGTGCGCCGCGCTTCTCCTTCAACCTCTACACGGGGATTCAGGAGACGGCGAAGAAGCTCGAGCTGCTCAACTCGAGGGAGTTCGTCGAGTTCGCCAACGAAGCGTTCAGCAACGACGGCTACGCGCCCGAGGATCTGCCGTTCATCGCGGGAGAGGATGACGTCATCAACACGGACTGGCAGGACGCAGTCCTGCGGACGGCGCCGGTGAACGATGTGTCGCTGTCGGTGGATGGCGGGAACGAGCGCATCCGGTATCTCGTCGGCGGGTCGTACTTCGACCAGAGAGGAATCGTCATCGGCTCGGGATATGACCGTCAGACGATCCGCGCGAACCTGGACTTCGATCCCACCAACCGGCTGTCCTTCCGGTCGTCGCTCGCGCTGTCGCGCGAGCTGCACGAGCGCATCGAGAACGACAACACGATCGAAGGAGTGTACGCGAACGCGATCGCGAACCTGCCGATGTTCCCGGTGCGACAGCCCGATGGCCGCTACACCAACACGAACGACGTCGTCGGACAGTACGATGATGTGCCGCTGACCTACATCAATCCGGTGGCCGTCGCCGATCTCAGCTTCAACGAGTCACGCTCGCTGCGGTCCTATGGCACGATCGAAGGGTCGTTCCGCATCAACGATAGCTTCCGGCTCAACAGTCGCGCCGGCTTTGATGTCCTGAATCTCCGCGATCTCACCTGGGAATCGCCGAACGTGATCGGGTCGCTCGGTGAGAGCGTGCGGGGGCGAGCGGTACAGGCGAACAACACCGCCACCAGGTACATGCTCGAGAGCTACCTCGGCTACGACTACACCGGCGGTTTCTCACTGAACCTCACCGGTGGCGCATCGGTCGAGTGGAACAACGCCGAGAACGACTTCCTGCGTGGCGAAGGCTTCGCGCACACCGCCTTCCAGTACCCCGGCAACGCCGGGCGCGTCACGACGTACGACGGCGATAGAACGGGACACAACCTCGTCTCGTTCTTCGGACGCGTGAACGCCACCTTCGCCGATCGCTATCTCTTTTCGGGCAGCATTCGCGCCGACGGCTCCTCGCGGTTCGGCGCCGAGAATCGCTACGGCTA
>DASRHU010000195.1:0-2608 GCA_035650335.1 Gemmatimonadaceae bacterium
GAGGAAGTGGGAGAAGAGACGCTCGTCGCGGTGCAGAAGCGTGGCGCGAAGGTGGCGGGCGACGGTGGCGAGGGATTCGGTCATGTCGAAATGTCGTCCGGCGATGGCGGAGAGCGACGTGATGCGCTCGCGCAGCGCCGCGAGCGCGCGGCGCGGGTCGAGGTTGACGTTCAGCCCGAGGCCGACCAGGTCAGCCTTGTGCACGCGCTCGCACAGCAGCCCGGCGAGCTTGCGGCCGCCGTACAGCACGTCGTTTGGCCACTTCAGCGCGATCCGCTGCTCGCTGGCGATCTCGGCCGCGGCGTTGCGCACGGCCAGCCCGGCCAGCAGCGGGATCTGGTGCGGCGAGAGGTGTTCCTCCACCGGCAGGACGAACGTAACGGTGAGGCATCCCGGCCCCGACCACCACGTGTGCGACCCGCGGCCGCGGCCAGCGAGCTGGTGGCCGGTCAGCACCATCGCGGGGGCGAAGAGCTGGCCGCGCTTGCGGAGGATCGCAGCGTGGTCGTTCGTGCTGCGGAGGCGCGGGAACCAATGTAGACGAAAGGGCTTGATGTGCGCACGCAGCGCGGAGAGGTTGAACGAGGACGCCGGCATGCGTGTCTTGTCCCCTCTCCCTGTACACAGGGAGAGGTTAGGCACTGTCTGACGGATGGCGCTATGCTACTACGCCATGCAACGCTACGAGCTCACGGACGAGCACTGGGCGTTGGTCGAGCCGCTCCTTCCGCCGCAGCGTCGCACGACGCGCGGCGGCGTGTGGCGCGATCACCGGACGGTGGTGAACGGCATCTTCTGGATCCTCTTCAGCGGCGCCGCCTGGCGCGACATGCCCGAACGCTACGGGTCGTGCAAGACGGCCCACGACCGCTTGTGCCGCTGGCAACGCGACGGGACGTGGGACCGCGTGCTGGCGGCGTTGCGGCTCACCGCCGACGCGCGCGGCCTGCTGGATTACGCGCAGTACAACGCCGACTCCACCAGCGTCCGCGCCACGCGGGCGGCCGGCGGGGCTCGAAAAAAAGCGGCCCGCAGGCGCTGGGCATGACCCGCGGCGGGTTCGGCTCCAAGGTCCACCTGATGACCGACGCCAACGGGCTGCCGATCGCGTGCATGCTGACCCAGGGCAACCGCAACGAGTGCCCGGTGTTCGACGCGTTGCTCGACGCGGCGCTGGCGAACGCGGGCGGCACGGCCCCGACCCGGCTGGCGGCCGACCGGGCGTACAACGCCGGGGCGATCCGCACGCGACTGGCGGCGCTGGGCGTCGAGGCGGTGATCCCGCCCCGGTCGAGCGACCGGCCGATCCCGTACGACCGGACGGCGTACCGGGGCCGGAACGTCGTCGAACGGTGCGTCGGCCGGCTGAAGGAGATGCGCCGCATCGGCACGCGTTACGAGAAGCTGGCGTCCAGCTACCTGGCGATGCTGACCCTCGGGACGGCCGTGCTGTACCTGCGTGCATTAACCTGATCCGTCAGACAGTGCCTAGGATGAGGGTGACTTCGACCTGCCTAATAGCTCTCGACGCTCGAAATCACCCTCACCCCAACCCTCTCCCGGAGTACCGGGAGAGGGGGTAAGAGGCTACCGCAACTCGCCCGGCGCCACCTTATCCATGTCATCGAACGTCTGGTTCTCACCCGCCATCGCCCAGATGAATTTATACGCTCCAGTGCCGCAGCCGCAGTGGATGGACCAGCTCGGCGAGAGCACCGCTTGCTCGTTCTTGATCCACACGTGGCGCGAGGCATTGGGCGGGCCGAGGAAGTGCGAGACGACGCTCTGGCCCATGTCGAAGTAGAAGTAGATCTCCGTCCGCCGCAGGTGCGTGTGCGGCGGGAAGGTGTTCCACACGCTGCCCTCGGCCAGCTCGGTGAAGCCCATCACGAGCTGAGAGCTCTTCACGCCCTTCTGATGGATGTACTGAAAGATGGTCCGCTGGTTGGCCGTCGCCTGGCTGCCCAGGGCGATCGGTGTCGCGTCGCTGCGCTTCACGAGCGTCGTGGGGAACACGGCGTGGGATGGGCAGCTCAGCAGGTAGAACTTCGCGCGGTTGCCCTTGTCGCTGCTCTCGAACGTGACCGACTTACTGCCGGTGGCGATGTAGAGGCAATCGGTGTTGCCGAGCTCGTATGCCTTGCTATCGACCTTGATCACGCCGGGCCCGCCGACGTTGATCACGCCGAGCTCGCGGCGCTCGAGGAAGAACGACGCGCCCGTTTCCTTGTGGTTCTCAAGAGTCACTGGGCCGCCCGAAGGGCTCACGCCGCCAACGGCCATGCGATCGAGGTCGGTAAAGGTGATCGCGATCGAGCCGTCGCCGGGAAAGATGCCGTCAACGAGGAAGTCGCTGCGCAGCGCATCGGTCGAAAGCGTCTGCACGTCCTGCGGGCGGGGGGATGAGAGCACCTTGACGTTCAAAGCCACGTGTTGCTCCGCTAGTGCGATTGGGGGAGTCCGCCAAACGATTGCGGGCACTATAGCGGCGCGGTTATTCCGTTGCCACGGGCAGGTAGGGGTTGTGCGAACAGCGGCCGATTCGCGCCACGACGTTATCGTTCAGCCGCGCAGGCATCTCCACGGCCTTGCCGCCGCGCGTAACCTG
>DASRHU010000196.1:0-6402 GCA_035650335.1 Gemmatimonadaceae bacterium
GACACCCTCGACTACCGGGAGCGGGTGGGACGAATCCTCTGGGCCACCTCGGCGACCACGGCCACCGCGACCACGCCCGCCATCAACGCGAGCGGTGTCTTGCCGGTCATGCGGTAGGCTCCGAGCGTGACGAGTAGCGCGGTTGCAGCGGCCGGCGGATGATACGCCTTGAGCTGCGGGAGCAGGATCGCGAGCATCGCCAGCGACGCCGCGCTTGCCCACACGCGCGGCATGGCGACCGTCGCTCTGGTCACCACTGACGTCGCCACCTGCGCGTTCAGAAGCAGCAGTGCGAGATACGCCACACCGATCGCGGCGAGGTGGCTGATGACGACGGCGCGGAAACGCGTCGTCTCGTGGCCGGGGTGCGTCGCGAGCATCAGGGCCGTCGGGCCAAGACCGGCGAACAGCCACGGCTGCTTGAGCCAGTAGCCGATCGCGCCGGCGGTGACGATCAGCGTCGCGGCGACGGCCGGAACCCAAATGGCTTCGACGACCTTGGCGAGCGAGGCGCCGGCGATCAGCGCGGACAGGTTCGGCATCCGTATCGGCGCGTGCGCCGTGGATCGAACCGCCGCGGGGGTAGGATAGGTCGACATTGGTGTCGGGGTTGAGGGAACGATGCGCGCAACGTGCGACGCACCTCATCCAATAGGCGACGTTCGGGACGAACCGCCGTCACCTCGAACGGTCGTTTTCCCTGTGCGACCGGTCACACCGCCCGCTTCGGGTGATGATCGGCTCTCCGCTCGTTATGCCCGGCGCCCTCATCCATCGCCGCTCTTGCGCGAGCACGCCTGTTCTTCGCACCTTGGACGCGCGCCCATCCTCGTCCCCGAGCCTCGCGTTTCGATGTTTCTCCGTCGTGTGTCCCTGCTGACCGCGCTGCTCGTGTGGGCGAGTCCTCTCGTCGCGCAGCGGAGCATCACGACGTCCGACGTCTTCAGCCGCTACGCCGATCGCGTCGTCAAGATTCAGGTGGTCGAAACGAGCTCGGCGGCGAAAGCGACGATCGGCTCGGGATTCTTCGTCACCCCCACCGGAGAGGTCGTCACCAACTATCACGTCATCTCCGCGCTCATCCACGATCCCGGTCGGTATCGCGCGGAGCTGGTCGATGTGACCGGCGCGGTTCGCCCGATCACGGTGCTGGGGGTAGACGTCGTGCACGACGTCGCCATCGTGATGACGGAGATGCGCCCGCGTGCTCACTTCACGCTTGGCCGAGCCAGCGTCGCGCAAGGGAACCGCCTCTACTCCCTGGGCCATCCCGAAGATCTGGGACTGAGCATCGTCGAAGGCACGTACAACGGGCATCTGCCGCATACGCGGCACGCGCGCATCCACTTCACCGGGTCGATCAACCCCGGGATGAGCGGCGGGCCGACGATCACCGAGGACGGCCGCGTCATCGGGATCAACGTCGCGACGGCCGGCAACCAGCTGAGCTTCCTCGTGCCCGTGGAGCGTGCCTCGGCGTTGCTCGACCGAGTGCTCGCGCGGGGCGGCGAACCGCCGGCGCGCACGCTCGAGGACATTGGACGCCAGCTCCGCGACCATCAGGAGGCCTACCTGAGCGGGATGTTCGCTGGCGAGACGAAGATGGTCGAGCTGGGGCCGTACCGCGTCATCACCGAGCCGGCGCCGTTCTTCCGATGCTGGGCCGACGCGTTGCGCGCGCACGAGCTGCCTTACGAGTCCGTGCAGCACCGGTGCTCCACCGATGACCAGCTGTTCATTGCCGGCGACCAGAGTGCCGGCGTGGTGAAGCTCGAGCACGAGATGCTCTCCACGCGCACGATGAACGCGTCGCAGTTCTTTTCGTTGTACACCTATGTGTTCGCCGGCGACAACACGCCGGGCGGACAGCAGGAACACGTGACGAGCTGGCGGTGCGGAACGCGCAACGTACGGAACGCCTCCGTGCCGATGCGCGCGGTGCTGTGCCTCCGCCGCTATCGAAAGCTCGGTGAGCTGTACGATGGCGTGCTGAAGGTGGCCCTGCTCGGACGAGGAGATACGGGGCTCGTGTCCACGCTCACGCTGTCGGGCGTGACCTTCGAAAATGTGGACCGGCTCGCGCGCCGATACCTGGAGAAGATCTCGTGGCGCTGATCCTCGAGGTTCTGCATCCGACCGGCGCGCGCACCTGGCATCGCCTCGGTGAGCAGCCCCTCCTGGTGGGGCGTTCTCTCACCAATGACCTCGTCCTCGACGATCCGTTCGTCGACGCGCGCCACGCACGCATCACCTGCGATGAGGCCGGAACGCCGCTCATCGAGGACCTCGGCAGCGTGAACGGTCTCGTCGGGAAGGACGGGAGATTCCGCGGCCGCATGTTCCTTGGTGCTGGCGCGGAGATTCGCGTCGGCCGCACGATCCTTCGCTTCCGGGATACCGACGAGCCGGTACCGCCGGCGCTCGTCGATGACTTCCCCGTCCCCGCGGTGCCGTCCGAAACGCGGGCCGCGTCGATCAAGCGACTGCGCCGGCTCGCGCGCGTCAGGAGATGGTCGACGACGACCGGCGGAAGACTGACGATCGCGGCGGCGGCGATGGCGGCGGTGGCGGTGTACACGTGGCTGGGAAGCATGGACCGCGCGAGTGCGAGCGAGGCGCTTTACAAGGCGGTGGTTTTCGCGCTCACCGTCGCCGTGTGGTCAGGCATCTGGGCGGTGGCGAGCCGCGTCAGTATTCACCGCTTTCAGTTCATCGGCCACGTGGCGACCGCCTCGGCCGTCGCACTCGGCGGGCTTTTGTGGATGGTCGTCGCGGAGTGGTTGTCGTTCTTCTTCCCCGACGCGAGTCTCCCCGAGCTTCTGTCGTTCGCGGTCGGTCTGTGCCTTCTCGTGGCGCTGGTGGCCGGCCATCTCGCGCTGGCGTCCGCCATGCCGCGGAGACGCCGGTGGCGGGCCGGAGGCATCGTCGCCGGGACCGCGCTCGTGATCGCCGCCCTGGCGACCGTCGCCGAAGAAGAGACGTTCAGCGACGTTCCGACATTCTCCGGCGTGGTCAAACCGATCTCGCCGAACTGGGTACCCACCGAAACGGTCGACGAGTTCGGCGCCGTCATGGCCCACCTGAAGGACCAGGTGGACGAGATGGCGAAGCAGTAGTCAGGAGCGCGGGCGTTCGCGGTCCGTGACGACCGGGAGATACACGACCCACGGACCGATCGCCTCCTTGTACTGCTTCGCCATGACCCGCGCGATCTGCGCGATGTGTCCGAGGTCGTGCACCACCCACGCCGACAGCATCTGTCGAAGCGTCACGCGTCCGAGCTCCGGATGCTCCCCGGGCAGGTCGAGCTCGCGCTCGGTCAAATTCCACGACTCCAGCTCCTTCAGGTTCGCGGCGCGGAGCCGGGCGAAGTCGTCGAGCAGTGAGTCCAGCGATCGCCCCGGTGTGAGGCGATAGTGCCTGAATCGATCGTACGGCTCGAACCGGAGATCTTTCCCGCGCGCGAGGATGATGCGCGCGCGGGGAATCCAGTCGGTTTCCTCGCCATCGATGAAGTGGCCGACGACGTCGAAGGGACTGAAGGTCTCCGGTCCTTCGTTGGCTCGGGCCCATGAATCGTCGATGCCGTCGAGCAGGGCGCGCACGGTGGCCGGGGTGCGCCGAAGGACGTCGAATGCCAGGTTCAGATCGAAGTTCATGACCGTGCGCTCCGGCTTTGGTCGGCCGCAGATCAACGCAGATGACGCAGATCGAGTTCCGGCGAACAGTGCTCCATTGGGCCGACGCGACATCTTGACACCCCGGCATCATCGCCGCCCCTTTGCACCATGCCCTCGAACGTGCGCATCGGAACGCAGGGATGGAACTACGACGCCTGGGTCGGCCCGTTCTACCCCGAGGGCTCACGCGCCGCCGACTTTCTCGCTCTGTACGCGCGCGCGTTCAACACGGTCGAGGTCGATTCGACATTCTACGCGATTCCGGCCGAGAAAACCGTCATGGGATGGGCGGAGCGAACGCCCGATGACTTCGTTTTCGCGCTGAAGCTGCCACAGGAGATCACGCACGAACGGCGCTTGCGGGAGAGCCGCGACCTGCTGGCGCAGTTCTTCGAGCGCGCGCGATTGCTCGGCCCCAAGCTCGGACCGGTGCTCGTGCAACTTGGTCCGGATTTCGGACCGGCCGAATTGCCGGCGCTCGCCGCATTCCTGCCACTGCTGCCAGCCGACGTGCGCGTCGCCATCGAGTTTCGCGACCGCGGGTGGATTCACGAGGGAATCCTCGCCCTGCTCGCCGAACACGAGGTTGCGCTGACGCTCACCGACGCGCGCTGGATTCCGCGTCGCACGATGCTCTCGCTCGCCGAGCGTCCTACGGGGCGCTTCTCGTACATTCGATGGATGGGGCCGAATCGTGAGCTCGTCGATTACTCGCGTATCCAGGTGGACCGCTCTCGAGAGCTCGAGCAATGGGCTGCGCTCATCCAGCCGCTCGCGCAGCAGGTCTCCGAGGTCTTCGGCTACGTGAACAACCACTTTGCGGGACACAGCCCGCAATCGGCCCGCGAGCTTCAACGTCTTCTGGGACAGAAGGCGGTCGAGCCATCCGAGCTCGGCGAGCAGCTGTCACTCTTCTGACGAGCGGATCGCCCGAGCCGGCGCGCATGCGAGCGCGATCGTGGATTCCTCTCGTGGCCGCGGTCGTCGTTGCCGCCGTGTGCGTCCGGCTCGGCTTCTGGCAGCTCGATCGGCTCGCCCAGCGCCGAGAGCGCAACGCCGCGATCGAGACGGCGTTTCGAGATCCTCCAGTGCCGCTCGGCCAGGTGCGCGGAGACTCGCTGCGACGTTTCCGCCGGGTGATAGCGCGCGGGCAATGGGACTACGCGCGCGAGACGACGATCGCGGGGCGCACGCGCAGCGGGTCCCCAGGGGTGCACATCGTCACGCCGATGCGGCTCGCCGACGGAACGACCGTCTTCGTCAACCGCGGATGGGTGTATTCTCCCGACGCACGCACCGTCGATCTCACCGGTTGGCGTGAAGGCGACGCGGGCGATGTCGTTGGATACATCGACGAGGTTCCGCCGTCCATTCGGGCGACCGTAACGACACCGTACGTCGTCGCGCTCGCTGACACGGTACCGGCGCCGGCCGTGGAGCCGTCGCGCCCGGCGCGCCTTCCTCCGCCCGCCTTTCGGGATGAGGGTCCGCACCTCAACTACGCCGTGCAGTGGTTCTCCTTTGCGGCGATCGCGTTGATTGGCACTCCGCTCGTAGTGAGGCGTCAGCGGCGGCGACGGGAATAGCCTCTCGATCGTCTCATACAGGAGCCCCCTGATGAGATGCTCATGCGACGCTACATCCTCCCGCTATTCTCTCTGGCCTTCATCGCCAATGCCGCGCCGAACGCAGCGGCACAATCCGGCGTTCTCATCGGCGTCGCCACTCCCGATGACTACGAGACCCTCTGGATCGTTCGCGACGCGACGCGTCCGGTGCACGCCGCGCTTCACGATCTCCTGGTTCCGCGTCCCGATGGGTGGTGGCGTGTCGGCACGCTGCCGATCTGCCCCACCGGAGGACCGGAGGCACAGGCGATGGAAGTGCTGTGGCGCGTTCGCGCCGATTCCGCGCCGCTGATCGCCGAGATCTGCCACGAGGTTCCGGCGAGCGAGCTGCCGAACGCGGCGAGCGTCGCATCGGAAGCCGCGGCAGATTCGCTCGGGAAAATGATGGTTCGGTGTAGCTGGAGCCGTACCGAAATCAAGTTCGTTTCCCCCGAATACGTCGCGGTCGGCGAGCGAAGCGGGCAAACGGAGGAGTGCGAGCCTCGAGGCGGTCGGTGGTATCAGACGTACTACGTCTCACGCTTCAACGGCGACTCGTCACTGACGCTGACCGAGGTTGCGGGACCGCGCGTCGATTCGGCCGGCCGCGTCGCGCACGTGCGCGCCGAGGCCGAGCGTCGGCGTGGTGAGGGGTGCACGCACGCGGTCGCGAGCTTCGACTCGACTCGAGTGCTGGAGGTGGGAGGCGAGTGGTATCCGGCCCGCGCGAGTGGACGATGGGTGCCGGTGCTATTCACCCAGATTGGCACATCCGACTGCCGCCTGGATGCGGTCGCGGACATGGCGCTGGCGAGCTCGCTCACCGGTGTCGATTCGCTTCGCCCTCGATGGAGCGTGCTCGCCAGGCAGATGGATGGACTGCGGGATGCGCTGTCGTCGCCGAGTGGCGATCTCGTCGTCGCCAGGGTCTCCGATTCACTGGTGGTGTACCTGAGCGATGGCGAGCGGCTTGGCCGTCGCATCGGTGCACTTCCGTTTGCGCACCGTGAGATTGTCATGATTCAGTGGGCAACCGGGCGCACTGTCGCGCGCTGGGATGCGGAGATCGCGGCGATGATGCGGCGCGGGCTGCCCGCGCCCCAGATCGTGCCACC
>DASRHU010000197.1:0-2483 GCA_035650335.1 Gemmatimonadaceae bacterium
GGACCAAGCCGCTGGCGCGGCGGACGCTACGCGTGAGGCGCGCCCGATCAGCCGGGTAGCGTGGGGGTCACAGGAGGTGTCTTGTGACCCATTGTCGGCAGGTCATGCTGGAGGAACTCCAGCGCCGTAACTTCGCTCCCACCACGATCTCAACGTATCTCCACGCAGTCGAGCAGTTCGCTCGACACTTCAAGTGTCGGCCTGACCGGCTCAATCAGACGCACTTCCGGTCCTATCAGGCGTATCTGCTCCGCGAGCGGAAGATGCGGCCGATGACCGTGCGCCTCCACGTCGCGGCCTTGCGCTTCTTCTTCGTGAAGACGCTGAAGCGGCGCTATCTGCTCGACGACACGCCGTATCCGAAAGCGCCGCGTCGACTGCCCCAAATCCTGAGCGTCGAGGAAATGGCGCGCGTGATCGATGCCGCCGACAGTCTGTCGCATCGCACGATGCTGATGGTCCTGTATTCGACCGGGATGCGGAACGCAGAGCTGCGTCATCTGCACGTCGCCGACATCGACAGCCGGCGGATGCTGATTCACATCCAACGGGGCAAAGGGGGACGCGACCGCTACGTGCCGCTCAGTCCCACGCTGCTCACGACGCTGCGCGTGTACTACCGGTGGATGCGGCCGACGACGTGGCTGTTTCCCGGGACCGTCAACGGCTGGCGCGCCGACAAGCCCATCACGCCCAAGGTCCTCTGGGATGCCTGTGTCGTCGCGGCCCGTCGCGCCGGGCTTCGCAAGCGGTGCTCGCCGCACCTCGTGCGCCATTCGTATGCCACGCACTTACTTGAGAGTGGCGCGGACCTGCGGACGATTCAGCTGCTGCTCGGTCACGTGGAGGTCCGGCACACGGTGCTGTATCTCCATCTCTCGCAGAAGCATCTGCAGGCCGTCGCGAATCCGCTCGATGCGCTCACGATCTCGGGGCCCGACACCGCACGTCGGACCCGGTTGAAGCACAAGCGGTGACGCGGCCACCCTTCGAGGTGGCCGACATCGTGCGCCAACACGGCGATCGTTTTCTGGAGACGCACCGCGCTTGGGTGACCGGGCAGCATCGGCGCGTCCTCCGGGCTATTGCCCAGTGTCGAACGGCGGCACTGGGCGGCCACCGCGATCGCTGTGACCAGTGCGCGCAGCCGGCCCTCTCCTACAACAGCTGTCGGGATCGCCATTGCCCAAAGTGCCTCACGGCGGCTCGCAACGCCTGGGTGGCGGCGCGGGAGCAGGAGCTCCTGCCGGTCGGCTACGTGCATCTCGTCTTCACGATGCCCGAGCCGCTGGCGCGCCTGGCGCTGGCCAACAAGCGCGTCGTATACGACCTGCTGTTTCGCGCGGCAGCCGCGACGCTGCTGCAGGTCGCGGCCAACCCGAAACGCTTGGGCGCGGCGGTTGGCGGACTCATCGTCCTCCACACCTGGGGGCAACGCCTCCAGCATCACCCGCACGTCCACTGTGTCGTGCCCGCCGGTGGGCTGTCCCGGGATGGGGCGCGGTGGATCCACGCGCGGCCGACCTTCTTTCTCCCGGTCAAGGTGCTGCGGCACGTCTTTCGCGGCAAACTCGTTGCGGGTCTGCGGGACGCCTATGCGCAGGGCCGCGTGCACTTTCCCGGCGCGCTCGCGGCGCTCGCCACGGAGGCGACCTTTGGCGCGTGGCTCCGATCCCTCTATCGCCACGCATGGGTGGTGTACGCCAAGCCACCCTTTGGCAGCCCGAGCCATGTCGTGCACTACCTCGCGCGCTACACCCACCGCGTCGCCATCTCGAATCACCGGCTCGTCGCCGTGACCGACGACACCGTCGCCTTTCGGTGGAAGGACTATCGACACGGGAGTCAGATTCGCACGCTCGCGCTCGCGGCCGACGAATTCCTGCGACGGTTTCTCCTCCACATCCTCCCGAAACGCTTCGTCCGCATCCGCTACTTCGGCTTCCTCGCGTCGCGCTGTCGTACCCGCGAACTCGCTCAGTGTCGGCAGGCCCTCGCCGTCGCCCCGACACCGCCGGACGAACCGCTCGTGACGCCACGGCCGTCGTGGCCGTGCCCTCGTTGTGGCGCGCCCATGCGCATCGTCGAACGTCTGACCGCGCGGCAACTCGCACTCGACGCGCTCCTCGCCACCGTCTGCCATGACACCTCGTAAACCGCCCCCGCGTCTGCCATCCGCTCGCAGGCGCGCTCGTACGCGCGGGCGCCGGAGGTCTCTTCCAACCAACGCGATCGGCCATCGCGCGTATCGCCGCGGTACACCGCCGCGGCACCCCGACGATCTTGATCACACCTCGCTCGGCTACTCGTCGGCCCGACAACAGGGACCCTCACGATTGAATGGACATAGCTGACGGGCCGCGTCCGCCGCACACGCCAGCGGCTTGGTCCAAACGGCTCTATCGAAAGTGGCCCGGCGATTGAACGTCGGGCTCGATGCATGCGTCCGTGCGCCGGGTCACTCCCGATAGAGTCGTACCGTT
>DASRHU010000198.1:0-22800 GCA_035650335.1 Gemmatimonadaceae bacterium
GGAACGCTCCTGCCGCGCACGCCGGAGTTCATCGCGGAGCGTGTGATCGATTTCCTGGTGGTGGAGGCCGAGGGGCGTGTGGTCGGGTGCGTGCACCTCGATGAATACTCGCCCAGCCTGGTGGAGATTCGATCGCTGGCGGTGGATCCGGAGCATCAGGCGCGTGGCATTGGCACGGCGCTCGTGAAAGCGGGGGAGGAGCTGGCCCGGTCACGAGAGTACGCGACCGTCTTCGCCGTCAGCAGTAACGATGAGTTCTTTCGCGCCCGCGGGTACGAGGTGCGCCACATCCCCGAGCTGGATCGCGAGCGGAGTGAGGTGAGTCGATACAAGGGGGTGTACGCGAAAGACCTCGAGGTCGCGGCGCCAGCGCGTCAATCCTTGTAAGGATCGAACTCGTTGGCGCCGGCCATGACCACGATCAGCGGCCGCAGCGTGTGCAACACCTCGACGGTCCCCTGTTGTGCCTCGAGGACATCGGGCAGGCGGCGGTAGACGTGGGGACTCTCGTCGAGGCCACCGCCGCGCAGGATGACGCCCTTCGCATCGATCCACTCCTTCATCATCTCCGGGGTAACGCGACCCGGCGCAATGATGCGTGCCTTGGGACCCCACCCCTTCTTTTTCCCTGCGGCCTGCGAGCGCGACATCACCCGTCCCGCGCCGTGCACGGTCGAGAAGAGCGCATCGCGCTGCAGGTCGGCGACATCTTCTCCCTGACGGCCCTGAACGATCACCGCGTCGTCACCCATCGAGCCGCCGATGAACCCCTTCTGTCCCGGGAACGCGGGTGTTGCTCCCTTGCGCACCACGACGAGCTCCTCGCCGTCGTGCGTCTCCTTCCAGGCGAAGTTGTGATGGTTGTGCACGAGCTCGATCTCCCGGCCGCCGAGTATCGACACGACTTTCCGTGCAACCCACTCGCGACCGGCGTACGCGTAGCGCCCCGCCAGATTCATCAGATGCCAGTAGTCGTGCCCGATCGGCTCCTTGATGTCGAGCAGCACCTCACGCTCGGGCACACGCTCACCCCAGCTCTTCCCCTGGCCTAACGCGAGAAAGCCCGACGCGACGGTGTGACCGAAGCCACGGCTGCCGAAGTGCACGCCGACCCAGAGCGTTCCCGTCTCATCGGCAAAGACATCCACGTAGTGATTCCCGCTGCCGACCGTGCCGAGCTGAGCGCGTGCCTTGTCGACCAGCGCCTTCCGCTGCTTCGGCGGTGCGGCCTCCCAGTCATCATCCTCGAAGAGCGCGTGATCGACGGGCGCATCGTCAGCGCGGTTCTTCCGGCCGATGCCGAAACTCACCGTGTCGGCGATCTCGTCGGCGATGGCCTGGAGCGCGCCGCGCTGCGCCCCCGGCGTGTCGCCGAAGTCCGCCAGCGACAGGTTGGTGCGAATGGCGGCGTTGCCGCAGGCGATGTCGAAGCCGACGCCGACCACCGAGACCTTGTCTCGATAGGCAGCGACGCCTCCGATGGGCATGACGTACCCGACGTGTCCATCCGCCATGAGGGCGACACGCTCGGCCGTCTCAGCGACCTTCTGCAGCTGGATGATCGTCTGCTCGTCGTGCTGGCCGAAGATTCTCATGACGGCAGTGAGGACCGAGGAAAACCAGGAATGAGGAAGTACATCGCCATCCCTCAGGCGGGGAGAGCTTCCGCGCGAGAGGTGTGCCGCGGGATCGCCAGCGACGCGTTAGCGCGCGTGCTGGCGAGTCCCACGTACAGACCGCGCCCATCGAGACCCTCGGCGTCGAAGACCACCACGAGACCGGCGGCGGTGAACGCCGACATGTACTGCTCGTGCGTGAACAGCCGGATCTCGTGTCGCTCCACGAAGCGCTCGATGCCCTTCGCCGATGAGACGACGTGATGCATCTCGAGCACCGACACGTTCTCCACGCGACGAGCCGTGATCACGCGCGCGACCTTCACGCCATCGCCTTCCGCGACATCGGCGTGCAGGTGACCGTCGATGAAGCGCTCGGGCGCGAGCCACGGCTCGACGATGACGAGGCCGTCGGGCAGGACGTGCCGTGCCATCGTCGTGATGGCGCGACGCAGCTCGCCAACGGTCCGCATGTAGCCGATCGCGCTGAAGAGACATGTGACCGCGTCGAACCGGCGGCCGAGATCGAAGTGCCGCATGTCGTACTGGTGCAGCGGCACGTCGGGAAGTCGGCGCCGCGCCACCTCGAGCATCCACGGCGAGAGCTCGATCCCCTCGACATCGTACCAGGTCCGCAGATGCGAGAGATGGACGCCGGTGCCGCACGCCACGTCGAGCAGCCTGCGCCGCGCCACACGGGGCGTGCGAGCGCACCGATCGATCACGCGGTGGAGCATGCTCGCCTCGGCGGCGTAATTCTTTTTGGCGTAGATCACGTCGTACAGCTCGGCCAATCGCGTATACATGGTGCTGTCCTCGGGGCATGGGCGGGGAGAGGAGGTGAGTGAGCGGTCACCGCGCGCCTCTCCCCGCCGCCGCGTCCTGCGTCAACAGTCATCCCACCGTTTTTCGTCCGCTTCCCACTCCTTCTCGAGGTAGCGGCTGTGACGGCGGTCCTTCGCGCGCTGCTGCTCCGTGCATTCGTACATGCCGAACACGTGCGATGTCTTGATTCGAATGCGCGAACCGGCGACGTCGCGGAACTCCAGCCACGTCGGCTTCCACCGACGCTCGAGCACGCGCCGGATGCGCATGGCCTGCGGCGTCCGCACGTGCCACGAGTTTCCGTAGCAGCGAACCACCCAGTAGTCGCGCGCCACGGGCTGTGTCTCGTCAGGCTTCTCCTCGTTCGCGAGGTACTTCCAGATCCGGTTGGTCATAGCCTCTCACCCCGACAGCGTGGCACGGCGGAAGACAGAATCGCCCTCGGCGCTGGGAGTCGCGTTCGCCATTGCGTCAGGCGCCACGTCCCCGCCGGCCACAAAGAAATCGCCCCACCCGCGGTGCATGCGCAGGTGGGGCGGTGGTGCCAACCCCTGTCGGAGTGTCGGATGCCCGTTAGGCCGAGCACCTCCAGTCTCCGAATCCTGCGCCGATCGTTCCCGGCACGCCCGCGTCACCGCGACGGTCTTCCCTCGGGAAGGGAATTCGCGCGCACGCCGACGGCCCCGCTGGCTGATTCTTGGCAGCCAGGCGGTACGTGCCGAGTCGGAAGGTCGAATGCGCGGTCATTGGTCGTGTCAGAAAACTCGCTCGAGTTGTCGTGCCCTACCTTCTGGACCTCTAAAACGAGAGTCGCGTCACCGATGGTCGTGGTCTTCGAGCTCCACGTAACGTGGGGCGGAGGACGGCGACTGCATCGGGACGCGACTCCCAGGGCGGGTCAGTATAAGGGCGGCGGAAAGTTTGTCAAGAGGGACGTTAGGTTCCGTCCGGCAATCATCAAGGGCTGGCAGCAGGCGGCGCCCGCTTCTGTCGGATGGCGTGACGATCGAGCCCCGGCGGGATCCCCTGGGGGAATCGCGCGAACGGGCGTAGCGTGGTGGGATCCAGCGACTGAATGCGCGGAGCCTTCGAGGCCGATGCGGTAGACAATGCCCCGGTCGTGATCCAGACAGGCAGCGTGAGGATGAGTAGCACTCCGTGCGAGACGGTCGCGAGTGAGCCGAGCAGCGTCCATGTCCTGAGGACGCCGTGTTGCGCGTCGTACGCCGTCAGCGTGGCCAACGTCACCGCCGAGATGGGAACCGACGCGAGGCTGTCGAGGGAGAGCACGAACAGGGTTTCCGGCGTGACGGCGATCAGCTCGCCTTCCGCGAAGGCTCCGTGCGCGGTCTCCACCCGGATCCACCCCCCGTACGCCTCTCGTTGGGCGGCGTCTGCCGTCGAAAGCCAGCCTCTGGGTGCGGTGGTGCGAAAGCAGGCGGTGCCGACGAACAACAGTCCGAGCAGCGCGGCTGAGCGTCGTCTACTGGTGAACATAGCGGCTCCCCCAGAACGAGGCCTCCATGGTGGCTTCGTGCTTCTTGAACTCGGGCGCCATCGCGCGGAGCGCGGCCTCCGGATCGAACAGGAGCATTGCCAGCCGCGTGGGATTTTCCTCCTTCATCCACTCCTCTCGCATCCACTCCAGGTAATACCCACGCGACTCCAGGAAGAGCTCGTACCGCGCGAAATCCTCCGGGAGCTGGTAGACGAGCGTGTATTCGTCACCAGGATACGTGACGAGGGCGGCTGCCGAGTCGACGAGCTTCCCGAGTGCGCGATGGTCGATCGTCCCGTTGTGCCGAACCTGCACCGGATCCAGCCGCAACGGCGCGACCGGGCCGGAGAGCCTGGCGAGCGCGAGATAGTCGATCCGCCAGTGCCCACGCGTTAGGCGCAGGCGAATCTTCTGTGGGCCGCGTCCCAGCGGTGGCAGTGGAACGACGCGGACGTCGGTCGCGAGTGGTCCGGTCTCCTGCGTCTGGCCCACCGTGATCCATTGCCCGGTGGAATCAATCGCCTGCACCTCGATGCTCCCGAGTGCTCGTCCGATGCCGCCTGCGTGACGCCGGACGGTCGAGTCGCCTCGCTGGAGTGCCGCGAGGAACTGCCCCGCCTTGCGACCCATGAAGGCGAGTGCCTGATAGAGCACGAAGGTGCTGAGCAACGTCTGGCGGGAGGCGATGACGAGGCCGACCGAGTCGCCGCTCGCAATGAACTCGAGCTCAATGAGCTCGCGGGTCGTCAGATCAGTCGAATCGGTGGTGCTGAAACGCTCGCGGCCATCGAGGGTGCGAACCGTTGCGAGACAGTCGCCTTCGCGGGCCGAGCATCGTCGCGGCGCCTCGAGCGAGATGGCGCGCCAGAACTCTCCCGCCTGCGTGGCGACGATTCGCTCCCCGTCACGTCTCGGCATGGCGAGGAGACGAGCCCACCGAACCACGTGGGTCTCCATCGCCTCGTTGGTCATGCGTATCTCGACGCTGCGGCTCGTGGGACGAGCGAGATACAACGCGTCGATGTCGGTGGCCTCGAGTGCCGGTGCGATACTGGCCGAAAAGCCCTCCGCCTGAAGCAGCTCGCGGGCGCCGTCGGACACGTAGAACGTGGGGCACGAGCCGAAGCACGCCTTTGGATTGGTGAGGCATGCGGCGGTGATGCCGAGCGAGATGCCGGTGACGAGCATCATGCCACCCACCGCGGGATGCGGCGCGACGACGTTGGTCTCGAAAAGAGCGACGGAGTCGAACGCGAGCGTCAGCGCGCCGCCTCCAACATTGTTGCGATGGACATCGAGACGTTCGCCTCGGCCGGAGACGGTACGGGCCGCCGCGTCGATCGCCCACCCCGACAGGATGTAGACGGAACCGTCGAGCATGTGCGCCTTGAGGAACGGCGATCGGCGGTCGACGGTCGCGGCCCGCCCAGGCTCAACGATCGATCGTCGCTGGGTTTGCACGGCGTTGCAACCGTGAAGGCCGGCGGCCGCGAGCGTGACGGCGCACAGGACCGCCGCCAGCCTCCGCCGCGACCGGGCCGCGGGCTCGGCACCGCCTGGATCAGACTCGAGCGTGGACATTGCGGCTCCTCGGTGAGCACCGGGAGCAAAGGTGCCGGAGTGGGAGGACGCGCGACCATACGTAGTGCGACGTAGACACCGCATGCGCACCGAAACGCCAGGCGATCTCGCCACGCCTCAGTGGGCTGGCATTCCTAGTGCGGTGACGCCGAATTCTCGATGGCTCAGGGCCCCTTTCCCGCGAGGAGGCTTCGTATGGCTATTGTCCGGCGCGTCGCCCCCGTCCTCGCGCTCGTCGCGATGACATCCCAGGCAGGCTCAGCGCAGTTGCCGCGGCACGACTTCAAGGATTCGTGGTTCTGGGGGGTCAAAGGCGGCGTGATCTCCTTTTCCACCGCGACGGTGGACAACAAGGTGAAGCCGCTCGTGGGCGGTGAATGGCTGCTCACGCGAACGCAGGGAGCGCTGTACCTCGCCGTCGATCAGGCGATGTTCGATGAAACCTCCTCGCTCCTGGATACCGCGGAGACATCGCACACCGTAACGATTCGTGATCTGCGGCGCCTCACCGCGGCGGCGATGGCGTTCCCATGGGTGCTCGACGCCGACATTGCGACGTTCCGGCCGTACGCGGGCGTCGGATTCGCGCTCAACTTCCTGCGTACCGCCGAGCTCACCGCGGGATTGCCATCGGACACCGCCGCGCGGAAAGACCTGCGACGACGCCTCGAGGATCAGCAGGATCGCGCGGCTCCGCTTCTGATCCTGGGACTTCAGGCACAGGTCGGGAAGATCGCCGCTTTCATTCAGGGCACGGCGATGCCGGCGGAGACGCGGTTCCTGCTCAACGGTAGCCCGACGTTTTTCGCCGAGGTCGGCCTTCGCGTCAATGCGGGACGGTCGCGCGAGATCCGGTAGCGGCGAGAGGCTCGAAACGCGCCGTGAAATGTCGGAGGAACGGAGCCTCTTCGGCGATGCGTAAGCCACACACGCTTTGGCGTCGGCGCCACACTTCGAGGATCGCCTCGACGACGTAGTCCACGTGGCTCTGGGTATATACCCGCCGCGGGAGCGCGAGCCTGACCAGCTCGCGCTCCGCTGGCGTCTGTTGACCCGTCGCCGGATCGCGCCGGCCGAACATCACCGTGCCGATCTCCACGGCCCGGATTCCCGCCTCGCGATAGAGCTCGATGACGAGCGCCTGACCGGGTAGCTCGAGCGGCGCAATGTGTGGGAAGAACGCGGCCGCATCGATGTAGACCGCATGCCCGCCGGGCGGCTGCACGATCGGCACGCCCTCCCGCGCGATGTGCTCGCCAAGGTACCGCACTGAGGTGAGACGGTACGCGAGATAGTCCTCGTGCATCACCTCGTCGAGCCCGATCGCGATCGCTTCGAGGTCACGCCCCGCGAGGCCGCCATACGTTGGGAACCCTTCCGTCAGGATCAGCAGATCTCGCTCACGTACGGCGAGCCGGTCGTCGTTCGCCGCCAGGAAGCCGCCAATGTTCGCGAGTCCATCCTTTTTCGCCGACATGGTGCATCCATCGGCGTAAGAAAACAGCTCACGCGCGATCTGTCGCGGCGTGCGGTCAGCGTATCCCTGCTCGCGCAGCTTGATGAAGTATGCGTTCTCGGCGAAGCGGCAGGCGTCGATGTAGAGCGGGATGCCGTGTGCCTTGCAGACGGCGGCGACGTCGCGGACGTTCTGCATCGAGACCGGCTGCCCGCCGCCGGAGTTGTTGGTGATGGTGAGCATGCAGAGCGGAATACGCTCCGCGCCGACCTCGGCAATGAGCGCCTTTAGCGCCTGCACATCCATGTTCCCCTTGAACGGGTGCTGAACGGCGGCAACCCGGGCCTCGGGAATCGGCAGGTCCACGGCGCGAGCGCCGGCGAACTCGATGTTGGCGCGCGTCGTGTCGAAGTGCGCGTTGTTCGGTACGACGTGTCCCGGCTTGCAGGTGAGCGAAAAGAGGATGTGCTCCGCGGCGCGACCCTGATGCGTCGGGAGGATGTGCTTGAACCCGAAGAGGTCGCGCACGGTCTTCTCGAACCGGTAGAACGACTCGCTTCCCGCGTACGCCTCGTCGCCGCGCATGACGCCGCCCCACTGCTCGGCGCTCATCGCGGAGGTGCCGCTGTCGGTGAGCAAGTCGATCAGGACATCGCGCGCATGCAGCCTGAAAACGTTGTAGCCGGCGGCGCGAAGGTTGGCTTCGCGTTCGCCGGCCGACGTCATGCGGATTGGCTCGACGGACTTGATCTTGAACGGCTCGATGATCGTGCGAGGACTCATGCACCCGAGATCGAGGGGACGGCAACCGCCCGCCGGCTCGCCCACTGCTCGCCGAGCTGATCGAGCTTCTCCCGATCGATTTCCCGGTCGGCGAGAGGGAACACCACCAGCTCCTCCTTCCCGAAATGCTCGCGTGCGCGGTCGACGGCCTGCAGCAGAAGCTCGCGCGCCTCGCTGAGGTCACGTGACGTCGTCGCCCGCATCAGAGACGACTCGATGTCATCGTGCTCGAAGCGCATGACCTCGATCGGGTCGGCATCCGGCCCGGCATATTCCTCGAGCGGGTTGAAGAGGAGCTCGTCCTCGAGCTTGGCGTGCGGCACCAGGGCCGCGGCCAGCATCTCGGCCAGCCCACGCACTTCCGCCGCGCTTTCGGCGGTAGGGACGATGCGTTCGATCACATCGAACTGCGCGTAGAACACGCCGTGCTCGCCACGAAATGCGTCGGTGATTCTCATGGGTCTCTCCTTCGTCCGGAAGATTCGCGCCGTCAGGGGACGACGACCGCTCGGATTGGCTCGCCCGCGCGCAGGGCGTCGAACGCGTCGTTGATCTCGGCAAGGGGAAAGCGATGGGTGACGAGCTCGGCGACGCGAATGCGCCCGCGGCGCGCGAGGTCGATCACTCGCGGATAGTCGGCTGGCCGGCAGCCGAGCGATCCGAGCACCTCGATTTCACGGAACATCACGCGACCAGCATTGAGGGGGAGAACGTCCGGGCTGTAGCCCACGAGCACCAGTCGCCCGCCGGTGCGAAGGCAGTTGAATGCCTGTTCCTGGGTCGCCGCCCGACCGATGGCCTCCAGCGCCACGTCCGCTCCGCCGTCGGTGATGCGCCGCACCTGCTTGTCGATCCGATCGATGCGCGAGGCGTTCAACGTCTCCTCGGCGCCAAAGGACCGTGCGGATTCGAGCTTCGCATCGAGGACGTCGACCGCGATGACGCGCGCCCCGATGGCCGCCGCGATCTGCACGAGGTTGAGGCCAATGCCTCCGCAGCCGAATACGAGCACCCAGTCGCCCGCCGTCACCCGTGCGCGACGGACGACGGCGTGGTACGGTGTCGTGACCGCGTCGGCGATGACGGCGCTCTCGACCAGCGGCAGCTCGTCAGGCAGCTTGAACACATCCTTCGCCGGCGCGACCACGTACTCGGCATAGCCGCCATCGACGTTGTTGCCGAGCATGACGCTGTGCTCGCAGATGTTCTCGCGTCCGGTTCGGCACATGCGACACGTGCCGCAGGTGAGGACGGCCGCGACCAGCACCCGGTCCCCCTCGCGAAGGCCGTTAGGCGGCCCACCGACCGCGCTGACCGTGCCGGCTACCTCGTGGCCGAGGATGACCGGCGGCGTCTTGAACGTCGGCGTACCGTGGTCGATGTAGTGCAGATCGGTGTGGCACACGCCGCAGGCGGCGACGCGGATGAGGACCTCGCCCTCGCGCGGCACGGGCGTGGGCACCTCGCCGACGCACAGCGGTTGACCGGCCCCGCGGAAGATCGCGGCCTTCATGTCCGCCTCCTCGTGTAGATCGCCCGCGACAGCGCCAGCGCCATCGCGCAGTTATCGCAGGATGAGGGCAGCTCGGCCGCGGTAATCGGCTCGAGCTTCACCTCGTATCCGAGCGACTCGTACATCGTCACCATCTCCTGAAGCCTCGGCGGCGCGGCGGCGAAGCGGCGCTCCCACTGCTCCTGCTCCTGTGGCATGACGCCTCCCGGCTCGTCGCCTGACTCTCGGTCCTCGTCAGGCGACGAGGCTCATCCTGGCGAGACGCTGGTGAGCCAGTACCGCCGCGCCCACGGCGGCCGTGAGCTGGACCATTTCCTCGGGCGGCACGTTCACCTGCTGGCCGAGCTGCTGCTCGATGACGCGGCGCATCGTCGGAAAGCGCATGATGCCGCCGACGAGCGTGACCTCCGGCTCGGGACGAACCCGCTTCATGAGCTGCACCGATCGCGTCACCAGGGACACCATCGCCCCGTGCATGATGTCGGCTGGGGGGATTCCGCTCGACACGTGGTTGATCACCTCCGACTCGGCGAACACCGCGCAGACGCCGGAGATCTGCGCCGCGTCGGCCGACGTGTCGGCCAGAGGGCCGATCTGCTCGATGCGGTAGCCGAGGTAGCGCGCGGTCTTCTCGAGGAAGGCGCCCGTGCCGGCGGCGCACTTGTCGTTGAGACGGAACGAGGTCACCCGGCCCCGCTCATCGAGGCGGCTCGCCTTCATCGTTTGCCCGCCGACATCGAGCACGGTGCGCGTGTGCGGGAAGAAGAAGCGAGCGCCGCGCGCTTGCGCCGTGAGATCGGTGACCTGAAGGTCGCGGAAGGGAACCTGATATCGACCGTGGCCGGTGCTCACCACGTAGAGCACTTCATCGCGGCGCAGCCCGGCCGTGGCCAGCGCCGCCTCGAGCGCCTCGTCGCTGGCCGACTCGAGCCGGAAGCCGGACGGGATCATCGCCGTGCCGGCGAGCCGAGCGTCGGGACCGAGGATGGCGGCTTTCGTGTACGTCGAGCCGACGTCGATGCCGGCGGTGAAGATGAGTCCACTCATACCGCGACCTCCTTCGCCTCGTGCGCCGCGCCCGCCATCCGGTCGAGCGCGAACAGGGCCGCACCGAGCGCGCCCATGAAGTGCGACTCTTCACTCACGTTGAGCTGGAGCCCGAGCAGCTCGTTGAGCACGTCCACCATCGCCTGGTTGCGCGCCACGCCGCCGGTGAAGGTGACCTCGCTCTCGATCCCGACTCGCGTGAGGAGGGCGATCGAGCGGGCGGCGATCGAGCGGTGGACGCCCATCAGGATGTCCTCGATCTTCTTGCCGCGCGCGACCCACGACAGCACCTCCGACTCGGCGAACACGGTGCAGGTCGTGCTGATCTTCACCGCTCGTTGCGCGGCGAGCGCGGTGGGGCCGAGCTGGTCGAGCGGAATCTCCAGGGCGAAGGCGGCGGCCTGAAGAAAGCGTCCGGTGCCGGCCGCGCATTTGTCGTTCATGCAGAAGTCCACGACCTCGCCGTCGGGGCGGATGCGGATGGCCTTCGTGTCCTGGCCGCCCATGTCGAGCACGGTGCGCGTGCCGGGGAACATCCGGGCGGCGCCACGCGCGTGACAGCTGATCTCGGTCACCTGCGCATTGCCGAAGGTGACCTTGTATCGACCGTAGCCGGTTCCGATCACGAAGCCGACGTCGGCCTCGCGAACCAGCGCGTTGTCGAGCGCTTCCTGGAAGGACTGATGGGCCGCCTGGATGACGTTGGCTCCGGTCGGAATGAGGCTCCTCCCCGTTAGGCGACCGGCACTGTCGACGATGACCGCCTTCGTTTGCGTCGATCCAACGTCCACCCCCGCCGCGTAGCGCATCGTGTCCTCCGGGTTACGCGCCCACCGGCGCGGTTGCGGCAGACGCCGGAGCGCCCGCGGTTCTGATCCGCCGTGATTCGAGTCCTTCGAAGAACGCGTCGATGCGGTTCTTGAGCTGCGCCTCCGACACCACGCGACGGTCCATCATGTCGGATTCGAGGTACAGGCAGGCGACATCCCGCTCCTGCATAACGACCCGCCGGCTGTCGGCGAGCCCCGTCGAGACCGTGCGGCAGCTCTTCACGGGATGATAGACCACGCCGTCGGCGCCGAAGCTGTCGATGGCGCGAATGAGCGCGCCGTCCTGAAAGAGCATGCTGTCGATGGCGTGACGCACGCCGAGCAGCACCCCTTCGGCGAGGCTCTCGATGGGCCGAGTCAGGTCGTATTCGATACCGAGATCCAGACCGCCGGCTGCGAACCAGAGATAGCTCGACGTGACGAACGCGCCGCCGCGATCGGCGAACAGCTCGTGAAACCGCCGGAAGATCGGGTAGCAGGGAACGCCGACGAACACGAGGCGATGACGCTCATCGGCCAGCGCACCGATGCCGTGCGCCACCTTGTATTCGAGCTCCTCGACCAGGTCGCGGAAGTAGGCCGCGCCGGCCTCCGTCCCGCGCAGTGCGTTCAGGACACCGAGGTAGCCGGTGCCGTCCACGACTGCCCCGAAGGGGGCGGGAGTCGCGCGGTTGAGCTCGAGCACGCGCTTCCAGGCGGCGCTCATCTCGTTCGTCAGGCGCATCACGTCGACGAGGCGATCGATGTCGAGACGCTTGCCGGTGACCTCCTCGCACTTCGCGATCAGCTCACGAATCTGCCCTTCGACGTACCGGCGATCGGACTCGAACTGCGGCGAGCCGGGGAGCGCGCCCCCATGGGCGGTGCGGGAGCCCGGAACGTCGATGGTGACGACGGGCGTGTGGTACATGCGCTCCCAGAATTCCGCCCACTTGATGTAGGTGTTGCAGGCGTTGGTGAGCACGGCGAGCGCGGGTCTGGGGATGTGTCCCATGGGGTGCTCGCCGCCGCGGAGCTGCACGGCGACGTCCGCCTTCACGTACCCGCAGATGTCGGGCGAGTAGCCGTAGTCTTCGGCGGCGCCGAGGTACTCGTGCGCCACACGGCGCACGGCGGTCTGGAGGGAGTTGATCTCCGGGAAGACGACGTGGAGATCGAACGCTCGCAGGACCTCCGCCATGCTGCCCATGACGAAGACGTAGGCGGCCTGCTCACCGCGCGCGGCCGCGACGTCGAGTGAGCCGAACCAGTCGCGAATGAGGCGCCCTGCCTCACGCGTGCCGCGGCCGATCAGCGTCGTTTCCGTATCCGTTGGCATCATTACGCGCCTCTGCCCCCGCGGGGCGGTCGCCTCAGTCGAAAAGGATGTTCTCGACGAACGTCTCGAGCTGAATCTGGAGCTGATCGAAGCCGGACATGCGCTCCTCGAACTCGGTGACGAAGTAGGGCACGTGCGCTTCGTCGAGCGCCTTCGAGTAGGCGACCTGCTCGTCGAGCCCCGGCTCACACATCTTCGCGGCGGCGATGATCGCGGCCTCCGCACCGGATGCGCGAATGCGCTGGAGAAGCATCCGCTCCTTGGGCTTTCTGACGTCGTGCTGTACCGGGCTATAGGAGGAGCGCTCGAGGTACGCCTCGGCGAGCCCGATGAGTGGGTCCCTGGCATCCTGAACGTCCGACTCGATCCAGCGCAGCCCGATGAGCAGGTCGTCATCGACGACGTAGCAGAGCTGCGCGATGACGCTCAGGAGGTCGAGCGGAGGTTGCTCGCAGAATCCGCCCTCGAACACGACGCGGATCTTGTCCTGCTTTCGCGCGTTGCGCGCGCGAATCAGCGGGATCACCTCGGTGAGCAGCTCGTTATGCTCTTCGCGCGGAAGGAGCGGACCGACGGCGACGAGCGTGTAGGCTTCGTCCACGCCCAGCAGCCAGGGTGTCTCCCGCTTGATGGCATAGAGCTCGCGCATGAGGCGGCGATTTTCGTTGAAGACACCGATCGAGTGGCGCACATCGTCGTCGCTCACCCAGCGTCCCGTCACTCCCTCCACGTCGTGTCGCACTCGGGCGTACTCGTCGCGGAGATAGCCGGCGGCATACGTCGAGTTGGCGTTCTGGGGCAGGTAGAGGATCTGCGCGGGGTATTCGAAGTTGCGCGACCAGACGCCGGTGAGGTTGCGCGCCGCGTCGCAGATCGGATGACTGACGAACATGTCGAGCTGGAGCTTGCCGGAGAGCGCCAGCTCGAGCGAGCTGCGGAGGATCGAGCAGAGGTACGAGCCGAAGTGCGAGTCGGCGAGCCGCATCTCCACGGGTCCGCCGCGCACCTTCACCGGCAGCATTCCCGCTGCGTGCGCGATCTCCTCCGGGAAATACACCTGGAAATGGCCGAGCACTTTTCCCCCGCGCTCGCGCCAGCGGCGCACGGTCGGGAAGTCGGTGTCCTCCAGCAGATCGCGACAGAGCCGGAGCACTTCGGCGAGTGGGCGGCCGCGCCATCCTTCGAGGAGATCATCGGCCACGTCGCGTGAGGTCGTGAGCGTCTCCGTCATGCTACGCCTCCTGCCACACCGGGCGTCGCTTGTCGATGAAGGCGGCGAGTCCTTCATGGGGGTCGCGCAGGCGCATCAGCTCGTTCAGATAGACGGACTCGGCGTGCCGCATGGCCTCGTTCGGGTCGAGCGAAATACCATCGACGACCGCGCGCTTCGTCAGGCGCAGCACGGGACCACTGAGCGCGGCGAACCGCGCCATGTATTCGCGCACACGCTCCTCCCAGCACTCGGCCGGCCAGACCTCACTCACCAGCCCGCGCTCACGGGCCTCGGCGGCGGACAGGACGCGGCCGGTGAGGATCAACTCCATCGCGTGCTGACAGCCGATGAGCCTGGGCAGGAGCGCGGCGGCCACCGGGGGAAAGACGGCGAGCTGAATCTCCGGCTGCCCGATTCGTGCGTCGTCGCGAGCGACCGCGAGATCGCAGGCCACCATCAGCTCGCAGCCTCCGCCAAGCGTGGCGCCGTGTACGGCCGCGACAACCGGAATGTCGAGCCCCATCAACCGCACGATCACGCGATGGAAAAGCGTGAGCATGCTCTCGACGCGATCCGCTGTGTGGTCACCGACATCGACGCCGGCGCAAAACGCCCGGCCAGCACCGGAGATCTCCAGCGCCTTGAGCGTGGAGTCGGCGCCAATGACGTCGAACGCGTCGGCCATCTCCTCGAGCATCGGGATGTGCAACACGTTGAGCGGGGGCCGGTTCAGCACTATCCGCGCGATGCCGTCGTCGGAACGCTCGAGGCGCAGGAAGCGATAGCTCATGGGGCGACATCCTCGCGCCCACCGGCGCGCGCGAGCTCGACATGAGGAGTCGCACCGTTCAGCGTCGCGCCGCACGCGCCGCAGAAGGTAAACTTCGTAGGCAGGCCCAGCGCGCCGCACTGCGCACATTCGCGCTCGTACGCGCCCCAGACGAACTCGCTCGATTCACCGTTCGCCGCGCTCTCGCGGAGCGCCATGTAGCGAGCCGGCCGCTTCTCCACGAAGGCGCGCATGCCCTCCCACGGCTCATGGCTCGCGTAATGGAGCGCCAGCCAGTCGCGGCCATGACCGATGGTCTGGTGCCAGGCGAGGTCCTTCCAGAAGTTGACCTGCTGCTTCGTGTAGCGGGTGCACTCCGGGAACTGCTCGAGGAGCCTGCGGGCGAGCTCCGCGACGGTCGCGTCGAGCATCTCCAGACTGATCGAGTATCCGTCACGTCCCTGAAGCGCGAGGTCGATCTGCGCTTCGGTCGCGCCGTGGATGAACTCGCCATCCTTCTTCACCGACGGGACGACGCGGTTGACGAGTCCCCACTCGAGTGCCTTCGCGGCCGGGATGCGCTCGTTGAGCATCAGCATCTCGCGAGCGCGCCGGTCGCCGACATGGATCGGCAGCCACTGCGTCGCGCCGCCGGCGGCGACGCTGCCGATGCGCGTGCCGACCTGACCGAGCCACGCGTGCTCGGCCATCACGCCGAGGTCGCACGCCAGCTGCGACTCGTTGCCGCCCCCGGCCGCCATGCCGTTGATGCGCGCGATCACCGGCTTGCCGCTGTTGACAATGCTCTCGATGTAGGCCTTGAAGAGGCCCATGTACTTCCAGTAATCGCGTGGACGGGCGGTGTATTCCGCCTGGTATTCCTTGACGTCGCCGCCGGTGCAAAACGCGCGGTGTCCGGCGCCAGTGAGCACGATGACACCGACCGCGTCGTCGAACGACGCGTCCTGGAACGCGGTCGCCAGCTCACGGAGCGCGGTCGTGCTGTAGGCGTTGTAGCGCTGCGGGCGATTGATCGTGATCGTCGCCACCCAGTCTGCCTTTTCGTAGCCGACTTCCTGGAATCCAAAGGCGGATGGAGGCGTCGAACCAAAGAGTCGTTTCGAGTCGGGGTCCCGCATGGCAATACCCTCGCGTTAGGTGCGGATCGCACCGATTCGGGTCGCGTGACGCATCTACATCGCGGCGGCTGCCGCGCTCGGCTCCGCGGTCTCTATCTGGTCGCCGGCGGCACATACCGAGTCCACGTATCGCTCGGCCGGCTCGGTGAGGAGCGCGTGATATTCCGCGAAGAGCCGTGCCGCCTCGTTGCCCTTCCAGTCATCGGGGAGCAGCTGTCGCGGCAGATACGGATCTTCCAGGGCAAATCCCCGGTACTCGTGCACGAGAAGAAACCGGCGTACGAAGCAATCAGCGGGTGTCGCGCACGGGGGCAGCGCGCGGCCGCGCGCGTGAGGAATGCCGCACTCGCGGCAGCGCTCGCGGTTCGCCGTCCACCGCGTGATGAACGCGTCGTACCGACGATTGAGCTGCGGAAGATCCCAGCATTGGTCGACGAGCTGGGCCACGCTCGAGAAGCCGAGGTGCTCGCCGCGGAAGATCTCGACGTGGCGCTCGATGCGGAGCGTTTGCGCGATCTGCTCGACCTCGGCTCGCACGTCGTGCGGCGAGATCCAGAGCCCGTTGGTAACGGCGCCGCAGCCGAGTGAGAGCAGCTTGACGCGCAGCGAGTCGCGAAGGTGGCGTCGCCGTTCGGGGATCGAGTAGGCGACGAGGTGCCAGGAGCCGTCCCAGGGCTCGTCGCGCGGCGGATGGTAGATCCGTTGGCGCCCTTCCTCGAGGAGACGTCGGCCGCGGCGGGTGAGGCCATAGTACGACCGGGTGCCACGTCGGTCCACGGCAAGCCATCCCTTGTGCGTCATCCGCGACAGCGTTGTTCGCACGGCCATCGGGGACATCCCGAGGTGGCCGAGCAAGGTGATCAGGCTGCCGACCCGCACCGGCGCCTCGCGATTCAGGAGGTAGTCGCCGTAGAGGGTGAAGACGAGGTCCTGGGAGCGCAGGCTGTGGTCTTCGAGGTGTGCCATGCTCGCACGGTGGCCGAGGCGATATAACACTAAAGAAACGATCGTAAGTTGAGTGTCACATTCTTGCGGTCAATAAGGGAATCGACTACACCAGGTGCGAGGGAGTCGCCGACAGGAGGCGCGATGGCTGGTGAGCTGGAGCCGGGGCTCGAGGTTGTGACGGAGCCGCGCGTCATCACCGACGCCGACGTGCGTGCGTTCGCCGCGCTTTCGGGGGATGACAATGCGCTCCACACCGACGATGAGGTTGCGCGGGCGGCGGGGTTCCGCTCGCGGATCGCGCACGGGATGCTCGGAGTGGCGGTGGCGAGCGGGATGCTCGCGCGCACGGGGCTCACGCGAGGGATCCTGATCGCGCTCGCGGGAGTGACCTGGCGCTTCGTGGCGCCGATCTACCCCGGTGATGCGATTCGGCTACGGGTTCGGGTCGAGGAGCGGCGGGCGAGCTCGAAGGCCGGCCGGGATGTCGTGCGACTCTCGCTCACTCTGATGAATCAGGACGGGGCGGTCGTGCAGGAAGGGGAGGCCACCGAGGTAGTGCGCGCGGGGGCGCGCTAGGGACAGGGGACAAAGGGCCGGGCGTCGAAGAACGACCCCCGGCCCTCTCGCTCTCGCCCCGTGAGGCTCAGACGGGGAACAGCATCTCCCGGTACTTCGGCAGCGGCCAAACCTCGTCCGCGACCACGAGCTCGAGCTTGTCGCACGTCGCGCGAACGCCGGCCATCGCGTCGGCGCCTGACGAGGTCAACATCTTCGCGCACTGCTCGAGATCGTCGTGCATATGCTCGGCCGCCTCGATCGTCTCGGCCAGCTTCTGACGGTCCGCGCGGAGCTCCTCGATGAGCGCGCCAACCTCGTTCGCGGCGTCGACCTGCGGAATAATGCGAATCCCCGCGGCCTTCGCCTGTGCGGCGCTCGTCGCCAGTTGACCGGAGTAGGTGAACGCGGCCGGCAGCACGAGCGTATCGACCATCTCCAGGAGCGTGTGCATCTCGATCAGTATGTCCTTGATGTACCGCTCCATGCGGACATGATAGCGCGACTCGAGCTCCTCCTTCGTCAGCACCCCGAGCTTGGTCAGCAGCGACCGTGACTGCCGCGTCACCAGCTGGGCGAGCGCTTCCGGCGTGCGGCGGTAGTTCGGCAGCCCGCGCTTCCCGGCTTCCTTCACCCACTCCTCGGAGTAGTTGTTCCCTTCGAAGCGCACCGGCGTCGATTCCTTGAACGACTCGCGCACGACCTTCAGCACGGCGTCGTCCACGGACTTGGTCTTCTTCAGCTCCGCCTTGAGCGCCTCGGTGATCTCCCCCAGCCCGTCCGCGACGGCGGCGTTGAGCAGGGTGACCGGGAACGCGATCGACTGCGACGAGCCCACGGCGCGGAACTCGAACTTGTTTCCGGTGAACGCGAAGGGCGACGTCCGGTTGCGGTCGGTGTTGTCCTTCTCGATGTCGGGCAGCTTGGCCACGCCGAGCTTGATGAGTTGCTGCTCGGCGCCACGGCTCGCTTCCTTGCCGGCAATGATGTTGTCGATGAGCGTCGTCAACATGTCGCCCATGAACACGGAGATGATCGCGGGCGGGGCTTCATTCGCGCCGAGGCGATGCTCGTTGCCCGATGTCCCGATGCCGGCGCGAAGCAGACCGCTGTGCTTGTGCACCCCGCGCAGGACCGCTGCGAGGAAGACGAGGAAGCGCACGTTCTGGTGAGGTGTCTTCCCCGGCTTGAGCAGGTTGAGGCCGTCGAGCTCGTTGTCGGCGGTGATCGACATCGACCAGTTGCAGTGCTTGCCCGACCCGTTGATGCCGGCGAACGGTTTCTCGTGGAGGAGCGCCTGGAGCCCGTGACGAAGCGCGACACGACGCAGCGTCGCCATGACCATCTGGTTGTGGTCGACGCCGAGGTCGGTCTCCTCGAAGCGTGGCGCCATCTCGAACTGGGATGGGGCGACCTCGTTGTGCCGGGTCACGATCGGGACGCCGAGCTTGTACAGCTCGTTCTCGACCTCGGCGATGCACGCCTGGATGCGCTCCGGGATGCCACCGAAGTAGTGGTCCTCCAGCTGCTGGCCGCGCGGCGGGGGCGCGCCAATGAGCGTGCGCCCCGCCATCACGAGATCGGGACGCATCGCGACGTAGCTCCGGTCGATCAGGAAGTATTCCTGCTCGGGACCGAGCGTGGTGTAGACGCGCTGCACCCCCTTGTCGCCCAACATCTCCAGCAGCTCGATGGCGCGATGGGAAAGCACGTCGGAGCTGCGGAGCAACGGCGTCATCTCGTCGAGCGCCTCGCCGTTGTATCCGATGAATACGGACGGGATGCACAGCGTGCGGACGCCGCCGACCTCGTGGATGAAAACAGGGCTCGCCGGATTCCACGCGGTATAGCCTCGGGCTTCCCACGTCGCGCGAAGTCCACCCGATGGGAAGCTCGACGCGTCGGGCTCGCTCTGGATGAGCTGCGACGCCGAGAACGACTCCATCGGCTGCTGGTTCTCATCGAACGAGAGGAAGGCGTCGTGCTTCTCGGCGGTGAGTCCAGTCTGCGGCTGGAACCAGTGCGTGAAGTGCGTTACGCCGTGAGCGACCGCCCACTGCTTGATGACCTGGGCGACGACGGGCGCGATCTCGAGGTCGAGCTTCTTTCCGAGACGGACGGATGCCAGGAGCTTCTGATAGACGTGACTGGGCAGCTTGTCACGCATCTGCCGGGCACCGAAGGTATTGCAGCCGAAGAAGGCCGAGGTCGGTAGATGAGCGCCGTTCGTATGAGCCGTGCCGTTAGGTGAGGCGGTGGTGCGGGCGGTGCGCCCCGCGATCTCCTGAAGGATAGCGCGGCGAGGGGTGGCAACGGACGGGGGCATTTGGCCAGGGACTCCGGTTCGGGTGGATGCGGAGGGTCGTGCGAATTCAGCAATTTACACGGCCATTTTGCGAAATCCAGGCCAAAAATCAGGCTGTTTGAGGCCATCTCCGTGCACAAAACGCACGATTGCCGAAACAAATGCGCGGTGGAACCGATGCGACCGCGCCATGAGTCGGCGACTTGCCTCATGAGACGGCCCAAATGAAGGGACTCCAATCCCTTAGGCCGGCGTGACGCCCTCCGGAGGGGCTGCGTCTGGAGACTGTGGCCGAGCGCCTTCGCGAACATCAGGAATGCTGCGCCGCGAGGCTATCCGCTGATAACAAAAGGACTTCCCGCAAATGAACCGCCTGTTCGCTCCCATCCTGCTGGCCCTCGTGCTCGTCGTAGTAGGCAGCAACGTCGGCGAGGCGCAGCAGGTCGTGACCGCGGATGGAAAGCAGTTTTCCACCACCGAGATGCGAATCTCCTATCAGGATACCGTGGTCTTCATGAATTACGATGCGGTTCCGCACCAGGTGTTCTCGAGCTCGAACGGGCTGCGCTTCAACCTGAAGCGCCTCCTGCCGGGTTCCGGGGGCGCGGTTCGGTTCGCCAAGCGTGGTGTGGCGGAAGTGCGGTGCGCGATCCATCGCGATATGCGCATGAAAATCATCGTCGAGTAGGGCGACGATGGCGCACGACGCCACCTTTTCCGTAAAGGCGGCAGACCGACTTCGCGACCTGACTCTCGTCGCAAAGCTCTCGCTCACGATGGCGGCCCTCCTGCTGTCGCTCGCGGGCGTCATCGGCATGACGATGGTGAGCACGCGTGCGAGCATCGCGCGACATACGCGCGAGCTGGTGGACGCGCGCCGGGTCAAGGAGATGGCGATCCTGTCTCTGGCGCTCCTGCGCTCCCAGGACGACATGTCCAAGGCCATGCTGCTCGACCCCGCCCGCATGGACTCGTTAGGGGTGGCGAAAGTCGAGGCCTTCGACGAAGCGACCGCGCTCCTCAAGCGCATGGACTCGCTCTCGACGTCGGCCGACCTTCGCCGTCTCACCAACAACATGCGCCAGGTGGATGAGCAGCAACTTCGCGCGATGGATACGCGCATCCTGGAGCTCACGGCCGTGGGAGACGCCCGCGCGGCGACGCGCCTGTATTTCGACGAGTACGAGCCGGTTCGCGCGCAGTACGAAGCGCTCGTCGGCCAGCTCGGCGCCGTCGCCGAGGCGCATGCCGAGGAAGCGGCGCGGCGCGTGGCGGCGGCGAACCGCCGCGCCCTGGTCTACATCTCGATTGCGCTGGTCATCGGTGTCGTCTTCGTCTCGATCGCGCTGTACGGTGTGGCGCGGAAGATGGGCGCCAAGCTTCGAGAGGCGGTCGATCTCATGGATATGGTCGCGCGCGGGAACCTCACCCGCGCGGTGGAAGTGGATGGCCACGACGAGACCGGCCGGATGGCGGCGTCGGTCAACGCGATGGTGCGCGACCTTCGCCGCATGATCGGCGAGATCAAGTCGACCAGCACGCGACTCGTCACCAGCAGCGGTGAGATCTCGAACGCGGCGGATGAGTCGTCGAGCGCGGTGGTGACGTTAGGCGAAGCGATCGACCAGATCAGCGCCGGCGCGCAGGAGCAGGCGACGGTCACCAACGAGACTGTCGGCGTCGTGAAGCAGATGGCGGCGTCGATCGAGGCCGTCGTACAGCAGGCCGCGGACATGGCCAAGGCCGGGAACCACACCGTGCACGTCGCGCGACGCGGGAGCGAGACGGTTCGCTCGGCCATCCAGGGGCTGGAATCGACGCGGGCGACCGTGCTCGAGGCCGCGGCGCGGGTGAAGGAGCTGGCCGAGCACTCCGCCAGAATCGGCGACATCAACAAGACCGTCTCGTCGATCGCCGACCAGTGCAACCTGCTGGCGCTGAACGCCTCCATCGAGGCGGCGCGGGCCGGCGAGCATGGGGCGGCCTTTCGCATCGTCGCCGAGGAGATTCGCGATCTGGCGAACGAGTCGATGGCATCGTCGGGGCGCATCGGACAGCTGGTCGCGGCGGTGCAGACCGGAATGGCCGACGTGATCGAGGCAATGCGGGTGGGGACGACGAATGCCGACGAGGGAGCGCAGCAGGCGCGTGCGGCGGAGGAGAGCCTCGACGAAATCCTGCGGACGCTCGAGGGGACGAACGGCGAGCTGCAGCGAATCGCCGAGCATGCGCACACCGTGACGGACGACGTGGGGCGCGTGGCGTCGATGGTGGAATCGGTGGCGGCGGTGGCGCAGCAGAGCGCGGCGTCGGCGGAGGAAATGTCGGCGCAGAGCGTTCAGGTGGCGGAGGCAATCACGCGGATCGCCAAGATCTCGTCGAACGGGGAGGTTGAAGGGGAGAGGGAAGAGACTCTCCCTGTGATGGCGAGGAAGCTCGATCGGCTCATTGCCGGGTTCGAGGTGTGAGGTGTGAGGTGTGAGGTGTGAGGGAGGAGGGAGAGGGGTGAGGGAAGAGTGAACGAGGTTGGAGCCACTTCAGGGAAGAGGGAAGCGGGAAGCGGGAAGAGGGACGCCTCAGCCTCCGAGACCCTCTCCGGCCTCCGCGAACTCTCAAGCTCCGCGAACTCTCAAGCTCCGCGAACTCTTCAGCCTCCGAGGCGCCTTCGAAGCACTGTCAGCATTCGGCTGATCTCATCGCATAACGACAGGGCGTGGGCGATTCGCGATTTGTCGGCGAACTCGAGGCGGCCGGCGAGCTCGAGGTGGGTCTGGACTTCCATTAGTGATCCTCTCGCGACGGCGAGGTGGCGGAGGTAGTCGCCGCGGTGGCGGCGGCCGTTGCCCTCCGCGATGTTGGCCGGAATCGACATTGCCGCGCGACGGAGTTGATCGGCGAGGCCGGCGGTACCCTTGTGCGGGAATGTCGTGGCGATTCCATGGGCGGCTTCCGCCAGCTGCATCGCCCGTTGCCACACGATGAGATCGCGGTAGTCCCGGATCCTCACCATGGGGATAACGTGCGTCGATCGTCCGGATTGACGTCATCGTCCGAGCGCCGCGATCATCAACCAACACCCTCTTCCCCCTTCCCCCTTCCCGCTTCCCTGGGGTGGCTCCAACCTCGTTCACTCTTCCCTCACCCCTCACACTCTTCCCTCCAACCTCACCCCTCGGCAGTTTCGAGAGAGTCAAGCCGAACCGGGAGAACCACGATGCGACTCCGCAACTTCCTCGTCCTCTCCACTCTCGCTCTCGCCTCCTCCCTCGGGGCCCAGCAGCTCCAATACCCCGAATCGAAAAAGGGCGATGTCGTCGATCAATATCAGGATGTCTCCGTCCCCGATCCCTATCGATGGATGGAGAACCTCGGTAGCGCCGAAACCGTTGCCTGGATCAAGGCGC
>DASRHU010000199.1:0-3504 GCA_035650335.1 Gemmatimonadaceae bacterium
GCCTTCGGTGGCTGGGCGTCGCACGCGGGGCGGCCATCCGTGCGGCGGCGCCCTTGCTGTTCCCGTTCACGGCTCCGCGCGCCTGCGAGCTGGTAATCGGCGCTGCATTGCGCGACCTCACAGCGGATGCACAGCTTGCCGCGCTCCTCGGAGAGAAGCGTTTTCTCCGATGGATTCGACCGTCGGCATACGATGCGCTCCACGGCGGCCCACGGTTCGAGGGTGACGCCTCCCCGGTTGGAGAGCTCGTTCGCGCGCTGCCGCGAACGCTGATCGAGCGGGCGGTGCAGGCTCCGCCCGGGAATGAGGATGGCCGATATTGCCCTCGGTGCGCGCGCTCCTACCGCGGCGACACCCCAGGATGCTACGACTGCGGGGGGCTGGCGCTCGAAAGGCGCTGAGGAAACGGGGCCGGCGGCGTCCGCACACAAACGTTTCCTCTGGCAGCCTTTTTGCTTTGGGTGTGAGCCAGGATACTCGCCCGTGTCTCACTGCATCACAGGGACCGCGAGCCCTCCTCCGTCGTCAGGCGCACGCGCCGCGCAGTGAAAAGCTGAGCGCGAAAGCCGGGCGGACTAGCAAGGCGTACGCGTACTGCCAATTCGGTCACGCAAGTCGTTCTTACGCCTAGACGCTCGGCAAATGCTCACGAAGCTGCCCGGGGGGCGGGGCCACAGGCCGCGCCCGCCCAAGATCCGTCGTCCCCGTTCGTCTCGCTGGTTTGCGCCCGTCATCATCGTACCGGCTGCGCTCGCCGCGCTCGCGGCTTGCTCGGATGGTACCACAGCGCCGCGCCTCGATCCGGAGAGGACGACCACTGTTCGGTGGAATGCGCTGGCGCGCGAGCTGGTGATTGCCGAGCGGATGACGCCGCCCGAAGCCAGCCGGGCATACGCGTACCTGAGCGTCGCGCAATTCGCGTCAGCGATGGCGGCCCGCGGCTTTCGCCCCGGAGTGATGCTGCCGCCGCTCGACGGTCCACCTGTCGGCCAGGTCGAGGCGGCCGTCGCCGCTGCCTCCGCCCGTATTCTAAGCGCCCTCGTCCCGCGACAAGTCGCGCGCATCGACTTCGAGCTGCAGAAGGATCTGGCGACGCTGCGAGGACGGTCCGCGACCGCGGAAACCATCGAATCGGGCAGGCGAATCGCCGACGCGATCGCCGCCAGTCTCGAAGAACGGGCGAGCGCCGATGGGGCGAGCGCCGAATGGGATGGCACTGCGCCTAACGGGTCCGGCGTCTGGACCGGGACGGCGCCACAGCTGCCGGCATGGGGGCTCGTTCGGCCCTGGCTCTGGAATTCCGGAAGCGAGCTGCGCGCGCCGCCACCGCCGTCCTTCGACTCCGACGCGTTTCGCACCGCGCTGGCCGAGGTAAGGCGCATCGCGGATGAGCGGACGACCGCGCAGCTGGAGATCGCGCGCTATTGGGCGGATGGAGCGGGAACGTACACGCCTCCCGGCCACTGGAACGCGTTGGCCGCCGACCTCATCGACGGCTCGGGAATGGGCGAGCTCCAGGCAGCGCGGACGATGGCTCTCGTCAACGTCGCGATGATGGATGCCGTCATCGGCTGCTGGGACACGAAGTTCACCTACTGGGTCGTGCGTCCCTATCAGGCCGATTCCGGAATCTCGACGCCGATCGGTCGGCCACCGCACCCCTCGTATCCCTCGGGGCATGCATGCAGCTCGGGCGCGGGCGCGGCGGTGCTCGCGTCACTCTTCCCGACCACCGCCGCGGAGCTCGAGCGGATGGCGGTCGAAGCGTGCGATTCCCGCGTGTACGCGGGCATTCACTACCGCTTCGATGCCGAAGCGGGGATGACCATCGGCAGGGAAGCGGCGGCGCGGGCCCTCGAGCGCGGCGATGCGCTCATTCGATCGCAGATCGTCCGCGCGTTTGGCGCGGGCGAGCACTTGGCCACCAACCAGATCACGGAGTGATCGCAACACGAAATGCCTCGTAGGAGATGCACAATGCGGTACTCGTATTTCGCGCCACTCGCCTTTGCGGCGGTTCTCGGCGCATGCAACGATGGCTCGACGTCGCCTGACGATGCCGGGCTTCGGATGGCGGGGGGTGGCAAGGTCTCCCTCACCGCCACGCAAACGGCGGAAGGGTTGTGGGAACGGCGACTGGAGTATGACTGGACGGCACAGCGATACCCCAGCGAGATCCACGTCGGGCACGATATGCGACTGCTTCCCGAGAGCGATCGCGTCGAGATCCTTCCCGGGCAAACGGTGTGGGTCACCTTTCAGGTCGACGCGCAGCGGCGCCTCGCCTCCGATACGAACGTCGAGGGCGTGCGCGGTCAGACGTGCATCACGAACAACGGCGGGTCGCCGATCAAGGAATTCGTGATCGTCGAGCAGGTGATGGCGGATGTGAACGGGAAGCTCGAGCCGGTGCAGGGCGCGACGACGATCGTTCGGGTCGATGATGCGCTCGGAGCGGGTGAAACGCGCTGCTTCGATTACGAGGTTCTCTTCGACGCGACGCCGGGCGTCGCCTATCGAGTCGTCGCGACAGTCGCCGCGCACGCTGGCGGTCGCCCCGCGGCGCAAGCGGCCGCCGATTTCTCGCTCCCGGCGGGAATGAGCACGGTGGAAATCGACGCCGAGGCGTGGATGCGCGACGGGGCCTATGACGGATGTGACAAGACGCTCGGTCCCGACTTCAGGTGTACCTCGATCGATGGACTTCCGCGCGACCAGCGCATTGCGCCTCCGGGCGGCGTGAACGGCCACCTCGGAATGTCGTTCATGGTCGATATCAAGAACGAAGGCATCTGCGGGCAAACCTTCGTGTACACGATCCATGAGCCGCTGCGCGAGGGTGGTCCGAATCCGCCTGGCGGGGAAATTCGCGAGGTCTCCGGGTCGCTGGTGATCACAACTGGCGAGTGCGGCGAAAACTGTGTCATGTCGGAGGCGAGCTGGCGAGCCCTGTACGGCGATGGCTCCAACTTCCCGCTGAGCTCCGAGTTCTTCGGCATGGTTCTCGGGAACGGCGAGAAGGGCCTCTACATGACGTCACCCGACCTGGTGCGGTACGTCTTCGCGCGGGCTGGCGTAACCAACCCCATCGGTGAGCTGTACGCACAGCTGTACGCGGCGAAGCTGAACATCGCGCGCGGGGCCGATCCGCGTCCCGTGAGGGACGCCCGCATTGCGGCTGATGCCTTCCTGGGAACGCACACGGCGGCCGATTGGGAATCGCTGTCGGAGCGAGACCGGAAGGCTGTCATCAGCTGGGTGGAGGCGCTCACGGAGTACAACCAAGGTGAGAACGGCCCGCCGCTGTGTGGGGATGACGACGACGACGACGATGACAACGGCGGCGATCGCTGTACTCGCACCATCGGGTTCTGGAAGAACCACGCTGGTTTCGGCCCGCAGGCGGATGTCGTCACCCCGTTGCTGCCGGTGTGGCTCGGAACGGCGGCCGGGACCCGGAGCGTCTTCGTCACGTCCGCTTCGCAGGCAGTGACGCTCCTGGAC
>DASRHU010000200.1:0-15422 GCA_035650335.1 Gemmatimonadaceae bacterium
GCGCCCGACCGTATCGACTCTGACGCGCTTGCTGGTCGCGGCGACGCGGTCGATGTAGCGCATCATCATGTGATGCGGCGTGAATCGATCGCCGACGTCGTAGCCGAGCACGCTCCGCGGCGTCGGAACGGCGGCGTCGTACGAGTTGTCGGTCGAGAAGGAGTGTTGGGCGGAGAGAGCGGCTGGCGTCATCGCCAGCATGACCGCGATGGTTGTGCGACGAATCATGCGCCTGAAAAGAATGAGGAACGAGGACGAAGGACTGAGGAAATTGATGGACGCAACCCCCCACGGGAAGCAGTCCACCCGATTTCCTCAGTCCTTCGTTCTCGCTCGTCGTTCTCTCAGAACGCGATCTTCAACCCAGCGCTGAATCCAAAGTTGTGCGCGATCTCCGGTTGGTAATCGAGCGTGGTGGCTTCCTGCACGTCGAACCGGCCAATGTAGTCCTTGGCCATGAGACGGACGCCAACCGAGCGCGTGATCCCCAGGTCCGCACCCGCCCCCACCGTCCCGACGAAGTTCGTCGCATCGGTCGAGAGCCCGATCTTCACGTTGTGACGCATCGCCCCCGCTCCGAGCTGAAGAAACGGAACGAAGGCGCGACCGGGAACCGGCAGCGAGAGCTGGAGCGCGCCGTCGAACATCCACGCCGAGCTCGAGCCGACAGTGATGCCGTCCAGGAAAGGAACGCCGAGGTCGATGTCGCCGCTGGCACGAGCGACGTTGCCGACGACCGCCACGTTAGGCGTCAGCGCGACACCCAGCTGCGCGCCGACGAGCCCGCCACCAGCGTTGGAGATCGACGTGCCGAGCGGGCCCTTCACGAAATCGCCGAAGAGCATGTACCCCGCATAGGGTGTCACCTCGAGGCGGGTGGCCGGCGCCTGCGCGAGAGCGGCGGGTCCAGTGAGGGCAGCCGCGGCGGAAAGCGAGAGAACAATGCGTCGAGTCATGAGACCTCCACGAACAGTCGAAAGAGTCACTGATCCGCAAGGCATGGCTGAGGCCGCGGCGTGTGGCCCGCTCGCCGACGGCGCATCCCGTTACGGCGGTGAGTGATACGCGATGCGCTCGCTCACACGCACATCGGGCCATGTCCCTGGTGACGGACGCGCTGGTGTCCCTCCGCGCGACCATGTTCCCGTGTTCCATTGTTCCCCGCATGGCCCTGGCAATGGCACCTCTGGCGTGTAACGGGTGTGACACCGATGGACCTCGCCACGCAGTCTGTTGCACGCCAGCAACAGTGCCACTCGGCACGCTTCCGACCACCAATCGCAAGCGATGACATACCAACGTCTTGACGCGTTCGAACGGGCGTCAGTGCCGGGCTTGGAATGTGCTCGTGGTGCGCGGCCGTCATGGTACCTCGTGCGACGTTTCGTGCGCTCCGACTCCGAATCCAGCTCGGCTGGGTCGCGCTCTTCATCGTCTCCGGCTCGTTCGGGGAGGCGCATGCGCAGCAGACGCGCGGGCTGATCACGCACGACCGGCGCGACCTCGCGCTCTCCACCGCCTCAGCCCCGACCACAGGACTCGCCTCGAGACGCCCACTTGGCGGCACGCTCGGCATGCCGATCATCGCCGGCACGTTCGCCGACGTCACGCCGAAGTTTGACCGCACGGTCTACGACGCCGCCTATTTCGGTGACGAGGCCGGTGTGGGACCGTACTCGGTCGCGCGATACTATCGCGAGGTGTCGTTAGGCGCGCTCACCTTCGCCGGCGCCACGACGCCGTGGATCAGGCTACCGCGCACGCGCGCGTCGTACGTGGACGGCGATGCGGCGAGCGTGTGGCTCCGCTACGGCGAGTTCGCTCGTGACCTGCTCCAGCGTGCCGAGGGGATCGTCGACTGGCGGACGTACGACAACGATGGGCCGGATGGCGTTCCCGACTCGGGGGATGACGACGGCGCCGTCGACATCGCGGTGCTGCTCCAGCCAGGGTCCGAGTACGGGTGTGGTCCCGACAGCCTGCGCGGCTTTCGTGAGACTGGCTATCGGCTCAGCCTGCTGCCCGGGTGGAACGGCCAGCCCTACGTCACGAGCGCCATCGGCGCGAGCGGCAAGCCGATCGTCATCGATGATTTCGTCGGCGCATCCGCGGTCGCGTGTCAGGGCCAGGAGATCGTCCCGACGCGCGTCAACATTCCCATTCACGAGATCGGCCACGTGCTCGGTCTGCCAGACCTGTACGACTACGACGGAAGCTCGTTCGGCGTAGGGGGGTGGGATGTGATGGGCATTTGGGCCGCTCCGCCCGCACGTCCTCCTCATTTCGGTGCGTGGGCGCGAGAACGGTTGGGCTGGGCCAGCATTCGGCGTGTTACGACGTCGGGTCCCGTGGAGCTCAGCGCCGCCGCGCGCGCTGGGGAGGTCGTCCGTATCGACATCGACGGCGCACCGGAGCACCTGCTGCTGGAGTATCGAGCGGGAGTCGGCTCCGATGCCTCCGCGCCGGGCACGGGCCTGGTGATCTGGCGTGTGAACGACGCGGTGCTCGAGACGCGGCAGTGGGGAGTGAACGACGACGAGACGCGGCCCGCGGTGCAAGTGGTGCAGGCGGACGGCCGGAACGACCTGGCCGTGCGCGCCAACGTCGGCGATTTCGGCGATCCGTTTCCAGGATCGTCGTCGGTTTCTGCGATTTCCGACTCGTCGATCCCGTGGTTGCGAACCAGCGAGGGAATCCCAACCGGAATTCGCATCGACGCGATTTCCGTGAGCGGCGACCGCGTGGCCTTCAACGTCACCTTCAGCAATCCCGCGCCCGTTCTCGCCACGGCGAGTACAATCGTCAGCGCTCCCCTTGGCGAAAGAGCGTTCGCGCAACGTCTCCAGGCACTCGGCGGCGCAGCACCGTATCGGTGGCGCGCGGTCGACGAACTGCCCGCTGGCCTCGTGCTCACCGCCGACGGCATCGTGCAGGGAGCTCCCGAGGATCTGGCCGACCGCCGCGTCGCGGTGGAAGTCAGCGACGCGCGGGGCGTCGCGACGGTGAGCGACCTTCACGTGCGCGTCACGATGCCCTTGCTCACCGCGCAGGAGGCGCTTCGCGGTGTCGCCGAGCCCGCGTCACTCGACGCGACGCGACAGCGGGCGCTCGACCTCGTCGGGAATCGCAACGGTCGTCTCGACGTCGGCGACGTGGTGCTGTTCCGCCGGATGCTCGAGACACGCGTGACGGACGCGTCCGGCTCGCCATGACGCGCGCTCGTGGGCCGCGGTACTCCGCGCTCGCGCTCGTTTTCCTCGGCATGGCGTGTGGTGACGTCGCCACCGCGCCTAACGTCGCCGAGTCGGCGTTCGTGGTGTCGCTCACCGGCGTGTCCGCCGAGCATGCGGGCGTGGTCTTGCACCTGACCGGCGCGGTGACTGACATCGCCCCGGCCGACCCATCGCTCGAGGTGGCATGGGCCCATGATGGGGCGAACGCGGCGACGGTCGTGGTCGTCGGCTCGCTCGCCGCGACCCGCGAGCTGCTCGTCGTTCGCCGCCGTGGCGGGTTGGAGCCGCTGCGCGCGGTCGTGCGTGAGCTCGCCGGCGCCGACGGCAGCGTGTCGTCATCGTCGCCCGCCTACGCGATCGTTCGCGCGGCGGGGACTTCCTAGCCGGACGCCGCGAGTCTCAGAGAGTGCATCGTCGTGCGCGCCACGTTCGAGACGACAAAGGGCCAGCCTCCCGGGAGGGAAGCTGGCCCTTCATTCAATTGTCGCGGCCGCACGAGGCGGCGCGTGCCTAGCGCGCGAGCAGCAGCGATGCGAGCAGGACGCCGAGGGCGAGCATCGCGGCGCCGACGGCAACGGCCATGGTCGGCGTAATCGCGAACTGACGGCGCCAGAACGGCGTGATCACGCGCGGCGTCGCCTGCGGCAGCGCCTGCATGATACGATCCTGCACGTACGCAGGCGTCTTCATGCGGCGACGCTGGTCGACTTCCGTCTCGATGCGGCGCCAGAAGTCCACGTCACGCGCGGTGTCTCCGCGACGCACGGCGGCTTCGGGAAGATCGCCATCGAGCCAGGCCTGCACGGTCTGAGGCGTACGGCGAGTTCCCCTTGGCACCTCGCGATCGGCAAATGGGCGCGAAGGAACGGCGCGCGGACGATCGCGGCCGGGCTCGCTCTTGCCCTCTCGGGGATTCAGGTCGTCGAGCATCAGGCGTACTTCTCCTCCAGGAGGACTTGGAGAGCTTCACGCGCGCGGTGCACGCGCATCTTCAGCGCCCCAACGGTGGTTCCCAATAGATCGGCCATCTCTTCGTATGACCGCCCTTCTACGTGCTTCATCACGAACGCTTCCCGCAGCGACGGCGCCAATGCCGAGAGGGCACGGTCCAGATCACTACGCAGCTCCGAACGGTCCAGCTCTTCATCCGGCGTCGCGAACGACGAGGGCTGATCATCCTCCTCGTAGCTCAAGTGCGTTCGCCGAATGTTCTTCAGCCAGTCCTTGCAGCCATTTGCAACGATGCGGAAGATCCAGGCATCGAAGCGACCATGCACCTCGGCGAGGTGTTGATACGCTTTGATGAAAGACGATTGGAGGATATCCTCCGCTACGTCCGGGCTCCCCGTCATACCGAGCGCATGCCGATAGAGGGGATCGCTGTAGCGTCCGATCAGGAGGGAGAATGCATCCCGATCGCCTGCCAGCACGCGCGCAATGACTTCCTGATCCGCCTGAAGCTGATCGACGGGGGAAACCGGCGTCGCGGCTGTGCTCTTCACGTCGCTAGTGTAATCCCTCTCCTGCGCCCCGGAAAGTGGCTTCGATCCCGGAGCTCGGAGTGCAATGGAGGCTGCCATGCCCTACAGACGACCGGCATCACGCGGCGTAACAAAACTATCACTAACTGCGCAACCGGGCATAAACGAGCAGTTCCCGAAGCCCATCCGCCCGGTACCGCCGCCGCTCGTGGTCGCTGTCGGCTCGATACCTTCGGTACGTCTTCCGGAAGCACCGCACCCGGCCATCCAGTGATGCCTCGCGCACCGTCTCCTTCAACACCTTCTCGGGGAGCAAGCCGTCCGAGTTGTAGCTGACGAGGACGTGGCGCGCGCCGGTCGCCTCCAGAAGCTCACGCAGTGCATTACGCACACTGCGGGCCGAACACCAGACGCTTCGCTGCCCGTCTGCATCCAATAAACCGGTCTTCCCCCGAAGCGTCGGCGCCCTATCGGTCCATCCACGGGCAATCAGCTCGGGAACATGGTAGTAGCCAGGATACTGGCGAGCGTTGTAGGGAGGATCCACGTAGAGGAGATCGATCGGTCCGAGCGCGCGGGCCACCTGCTCTGCATCCGCCTGGTGCGCCGTCGAGCCGCGGACACCTTTCACCGGCGGTATCGGCGCCAGTCGCAGCGGGCGCAGCGCGTTCGGCTGCCAACTCTTGATGTACGCCGCGTACACGCCGGCGGTGTTGGCGACACGATCCGTCCCTTCGATCAGCGCGGAGAGCAGCAGGTAGAAGGCATCGTCCCCGATGAGGCCGGCCCGATGCCATCGGTGCAACATCGTCCGCACCGTATCGATTCGTCGAGCGTTTTCTTCCGTGAAGTACATCCGCTCGCCGGAGAAGTGCGAGGTAAAGAACCCCGCCTCGGGCTCGAGCCATCGCTCCAGGTACTCGGCGACGACGCCGAGTCGCGATCCGTTGCGTGATGCCGCCTGTGCACGAAAGCGCGGCGATCGCAGCGCCGCTCGCACGTCAGCGTCGCCGGCCCGCAACTCGGCCATCGATGGCTCGCACTGCGCGACGACGTACGCACGCTGAAAGACGTACGAGTACGTCATGAGATCGCTCGAGGCGACGCGCCAGCCGCGCTCTTTCAGCGCACGCCCGACGGCCGACGTCCCGGCGAACGCATCGTGCGCCGTTCCAGCCGGAATCCCCAGGCGCTCGAGCGCGCCGGTAATGAATCCGAGCAGGCGAGTCTTGTTTCCGATGTAGCGCAAGGAAAAATGCGGAAGCTACGACCTGAGAGAGGCGCTGCGATCGCGACGCGACCAGAGGTCAATCATAAGGCTCCGGCTTCCGCTTTCCGCATTTTCGTAAAGGCGTCCCATCCGCTCTCTCGCACGAGCTTGCCATGCTCATCAAGCCTCGGCGGGGGGAATCGGATCGCGCCAGGGACACTCGGGCCCACTCCAGTGAGAGGCGTTGCCTCTTCTTCGCGCAGAGCCTCGAGCACCGACTTCACGAGACCGTTCGGCACGCCAGCGCCATCGAGACGACGCGCCCACACGATGGCAGGCTCCTCGCGCAGGCGCGCCGCCATCCGCCGAACGACGCGATCTCTTTGCGCGAGGCGACCGGCGTTCGTCGCCAGCGTCGGGTCGGCGGCGAGCTCCGAGAGATCGAGCGCGCGCATGCACGCGATCCACTGCGGATCGCTGCCCACGGCGACGACGATCGGACGGTCGGCCGCCTCGAACAGCTGATAGGGAACCAGATTCGGATGCGCATTTCCCCAACGGGACGCATCCTCGCCGGTGATCAGGACGTTCTGGGCAACGTTGACGAGCGCCGCCGCCGCGCTGCGCGCGAGCGAGATCGTCAAATGCCGCCCCATCCCGCGCATCGCTCGGGCGACGAGCGCGCCGAGAATCGCGATGGCCGCGTCCTTACCCGCGATGACATCGGCGAGCGCCACGCCGGTCTTCATCGGCGCTCCATCTCGGTCGCCCGTGATCGACATCCAGCCGCGCTCCGCCTGCACGACGAAGTCATACCCGGGACGCTCGCTGTCGGGATCGAACCCGGTAATCGTGCACCAGATGAGTGACGGATACTGCGCACGCAGTCGGCGGTGCCCCAGCGACCGTCGTTCGAGCGTTCCGGAGAGGAAGTTCTCGACGACGACATCCGCGTCGCTGACCAGCCGCTCGATGAGCTCCCGGTCGGCGCGGACGTCGAAGCTGGCGGCGACACTGAGCTTGTTGCGGTTGACGCTGAGGAAGTAAGCGCTCTGGCCGCGCGCATCGAAGGGAGGGCCCCAGCCACGGGTCTCGTCGCCGCTGTCGGGGCGTTCGATCTTGATGACGTCGGCTCCGAGGTCGCCGAGCATCATGGTGCAGACGGGACCCGCGAGCACGCGCGTGAGGTCGAGGATGCGGACGCCTTCTAGCATTCAAGCCGCATTGGTGTCTTTATCATGTCGTTATCGAGTCGTGGAACGTCCGGGGTGACGCACCTTCGAGCGCCTCTGCGCGCACCTTGCATATGACCCGAAAAATCATATACTTACCGCATCCTCGGGGCTGACCGCGCGCGAAGGTAGCGCCTGACGTCGCTCCGTTCAATGATGGGCCGACGCCCACAGTCGAGAGCGCGCATAAATGGTCGACAAGCCACAAGGCACCGACGTCAAGCCTACTGAGCCAACCACCGCCACACCGACTCCAGGCGCAACCGCGACGGTCGCCCCACCCCGCCGTCCGGGCCATCGTGGCGCCGACGTGCGCGATACTGTCGCGGAAATGGCCGCACGCGCCCAGGAGATCTCCCTGGAGGCGGGAAGCAAGATCGCCGCGGCGATGAAAGACGTGATCGGTGCCGCCGCCGGGCTCACCGGCTTCGCCCTCGAGAGCGCGCGCGATCTCGTGCAGTACATGGTGCGTCGCGGACAGATGACGCAGGACGAGGCGGACAAGCTGATCCGCGAGGTGGAGGAGTCACAGGGTCCGCGCCGACCGACGACCGCTCCGCGTCCGGCGCCAACCCGTTCGGAGGTCGTCCGAGTGGAGCCGCCGCGTATCGAGTCTGATGGAAGGGCCCAGGCCGCGGTCGCACCGGCGACGCCGGCGAAGCCGGCCGCGAAGGCGGCACCGAAGCCGGCGGCAAAAGCGGTCCGACCAGCAAAGAAGGCCGCTCCGCACCGAGCCGCCCGGCCCAAGCCGGCCACCGCGAAAAAGAGCTCGGCGAAAGCGAAGAAGAAGCGGTAAACGGAAGCGCGCGCTCCACGGAGCGCGCTTTCCTCATCACTGGCGCAGGGCCGCCAGCTCCTCGAGAAACTCACGCACCGACTCGGTGTCTCGGAGGGAAAACTCCGCGGCGGTCGTCGTGCTCCCCTCGCCATGAATGCGCACCGTGACGGCCCGAGGGTGATGCTCCCGGAGCGCGCGAATCGCGTCTTCATCGGTCACGTCGTCGCCGGCAAACATCATCGAGGCCTCATCGTGGCCGGCGGCCAGGCGTTCGGCAAGACCGAGCACCGCCGTTCCCTTGTCGATGAGCGCCGCGGGCTTGATCTCGAAGATGCACTTCCCCGTCGTGACGCGCAGGCCAAGCGCCTGGGCCACACGATCGACGGCCATGCGCAGCGCGGGCACGATCGCCCGATCCGCCACGCGCCAGTGCACCGAGAGGGTGATCGACTTGTCTTCGATGATCACGCCCTTCATGTCGCGGACATTGGGGCGAAGCTCTTCGACCGCGGCTGCGATCACGTCATGGTAGCGGGCCAGGGCGGGATCGCTGAGGTCCTCACCGTTCGGCCCTTCGACCTCGAAGCCGTGATTTCCGGCAACCCAGACCTTGGGCACGCCGACCATTCGGCGCGCGACTTCGGCGCTGCGCCCCGACACGAGGGCGACGTGGACGTCCGGTCGCTCGACGAGCATGGCGACGGCGCGCTGCGTCTCGGGTGGCACGACCGCCTGATCGAACATCGGGACGATGGGCGCGAGCGTCCCGTCGACGTCGAGCATCACCACGAGCGGCGTTCCCCTCAGTCGGGCTTTCGTGTCCCGGGAAAGCGGGAGGAGCGGAGTCGTCACGAAGCTAGGTTGCCGTGATCACGCGGGGTGCGACATGGGCCCGCATGTAGCGCCCAAGGGGCGAGATGGCAAGCGCTACGCGATGATTTGGCGTCTCCGCGGCTCAGCGGTACCTTCTGATCATCCCCTCACCTCCGCCAACATGCGCACCGTGACCGCCGCTCTCGCGCTGCTCGCCGCCGCCTGTGCCTCGGCGCCGCCGACGCCCGATTCCACGCTCGCACGCACCGTCGCGCTGGCGCTCCTCGACCGGGGCGCCCGGGCGTGGAATCGCGGCGATCTCGAGGCGTTCATGTCGGACTACATGAACAGCCCGCGCACGGCCTACGTCACGACGAACGGCGTCGCCCATGGCAAGGCCGCCATCCGGGAACGCTACGCGCCGCGGTTCGCGCCGGGGGCGATTCGCGATTCGCTCGCGTTCGAGAACGTCGAGGCGGATCCCATCAGCAACGACGCGATGCACGTGATCGCGTGGTACAAGCTCATGCGCGGCGACTCCGTCATCGCCCGTGGCCCGACGTCGCTGCTCCTCGTTCGCGATGGACCGAGCTGGGCGATCCTCAAGGATCATTCGAGCTGAGCCGGTGGACGCCGTGGTCGCGCGCGCACCGGCGCGCATCGATTTCGGGGGCGGGTGGACGGACGTTCCACCGTATGGGGAAGAGATGGGTGGCTTCGTCTGCAACATGGCGATCACCCGTCGCGCGACGGTGACGCTCGAGTCGGGCGGCGCCCTGACGGCAGCTGCCGATGAGCTGACGCGCGCGGCGCTGCGGCGGGCTCGACTCGATGACGCCGCGGTGACCCTCGATTCGGATATTCCACCGGGGGCCGGCCTGGGCGGCTCATCGGCCGCCGGCATCGCGCTGCAGGCGGCCATCGCCGCATGGCGCGGCGAGCCGGTCGATCGCGAGGAGCTCGTGCGCAGGAGTCGCGGCGTCGAGGTCGAAGAATTGGGCATCGCCGGAGGGTGGCAGGATCATTACGCGGCTGCCCACGGCGGCGCGCTGGGTCTTTCGTTCACCGACCGGATCGTCGTTCAGCCCATTCCGCTCGACGATGGGCTGGCGGACGCGATCGAGCGGCGGTGCATCGTGGCGTATACCGGTGAGTCGCGTATCTCGGGGAGGACGATCACGGCGGTGCTCGACGCGTATCGCGATCGCGAGCCACGAGTGGTTCGCGCGCTGGCCCGGATGGCCCAGCTGGCTCGCACGATGGCCAATGCGCTGGCGGCGCGGTCACTCGAGGAGCTCGGCACGCTGGTGGGCGAGCACTGGACGCATCAGCGCTCGTTGCACCAGCGCATAACGACACCGGCGATCGAGCGGGCTCTCGCGGTCGCGCTCGACGCGGGCGCCATCGGCGGAAAGGCGCTCGGCGCGTCGGGGGGCGGATGCGTGCTGGTGATCGCGCGAGATGGACGCGAGCGCGACGTTCGCGAAGCGCTGGGGCGTGTCACGACCCTCGTGCCATGGGGCGTCGATCGCGATGGCGTACAGGTCCAGCGGATGCCGCAGAAGGCTCCGGCGTGACACACATCGAGCCGATCGCCCTGCTGCGCGACCTGGTTCGTATCGATTCGCGCAATCCCTCGCTCGCGCCCGACAGCGCCGGTGAGCGCGCGGTCGCACAGATGCTGGCCTCGACGCTCGAAGCGTGGGGACTGCGCGTCAACATGCACGAGGCGGCACCCGGACGACCCAACGTCATCGCCCGAGGTGGGCGAGCGACCGGGCCGTCGATCATGCTCAATGGCCACCTCGACGTCGTCGATGTCGAAGGGATGGCGCATGCGCCGTTCGGGGCGGACGAGCGAGACGGCCGGGTATACGGGCGCGGAGCGTCCGACATGAAAGGTGGTGTCGCCGCGATGTGCGCCGCGGCGGCGCGGGCGGCGGCCCGGGGCCTCGACGGCGAGGTCATCGTCACGGCGGTAGTCGATGAGGAGCATACGAGCATCGGCACACGCGAGCTGCTCCGATGCGGCGTGCGCGCCGACGCGGCGATCGTCGCCGAGCCGACGAGCCTCTCGATGATGCCGGCGCACAAGGGGTTCGCCTGGATCGAGATCGATGTACGTGGGCGCGCCGCGCACGGAAGCCGCTACGAGCTCGGGGTCGACGCGATTCTCGATGCCGGCCTGATACTCGCGGAGCTCGACCGCCTGGAGCGCGAGGTATTGCCCGCTCGCCCGCCTCACCCGCTGCTCGGCAGATCGTCGCTGCACGTTTCCACGATCGAGGGCGGTCAGGGTTGGTCCACGTATCCCGATCGGTGCATCGTGCGCGTGGAGCGACGTACGCTCCCGGCCGAGCGTCGCGAGGAACCGTTCGAAGAGGTGCTCGCGGCGATCACACGGGCACAGGTGCGACGCCCTTCGATTGCGGCCGCCGCTCGTGAGGTCTTGTGGCAGGCACCCTCCGATGTCGCGCCCGACGCTCCGATCGTTCGTGCGCTCTCGGATGCGCTGACATCGCGCGGCGAGCCGGCGAGATTTGGCGGCATGACGGCGTGGACCGATGCGGCCCTGCTCAACGCTGCCGGCATACCGGCGGTATGCTTCGGCCCGGGTGACATCGGGATGGCCCACGCGGCCGAGGAATGGATCGACATCGATGAAGTTGCCCGAGCGACCGACGTGCTCGAGACCCTGGTGACGCGCTGGTGCGGCGGGGAGCGGTGATGCAGCTGACTCACGAGCAGTACGAGGCCCTCGAGCGTGCGGTGCGCGTCGGCGAGCGCGTGGCCGCGTATCGAAGGGGTACCGAATACGTGGTGGTCCCGCAGGAGCTCGTGCTTCGCGGCGGCCGCGAAATCATCCGTGCCCGACACCCGACGACCGGCGAGCCGATCGAGCTGGCGCTCGATGAGCTCGAGGAGCTGCACGTCATCCGTGCCCGTTAGGCGCTCGCGCGACGACGATGCGCCGCTCGTCGCGGTCTACGCCGACGAGTCGTGCCTCGGCAACGGTCGCGAAGGGGAGAATCCCGGCGGGGCGGGCGGGCTCATCGAGATCGCGCGTGGCGATTCGCTCGTCCGTCGCGACTTCTGGGTATCCGAAAACGCGACGACCAACAACCGCATGGCGCTGCGAAGCGTCATCGAGGCGTTTCGAGCGCTCTCGACGAAGGGGAATACCTTCCGCGTCGTGTTCACGACGGACTCCCGCTATCTCGTCGATGGGATGACGGACTGGGTGCACCGGTGGGCGGCTCGCGAATGGCGTCGAAAGACTGGGCCCGTCGAAAACAAGGAGCTGTGGCAGGAAGCGATCGAGGCGGTGAACGGGCACGCGGTGCAATGGCGCTGGGTTCGCGGTCACGCGGGGCATCCACAGAACGAGTACGCGAACGAGCTTGCCACCAAAGCCGCGCGCGAGCTATCGACCTCGCACGGAGCCATCCCCTCGGCGTTCGACCTCTGGCTGGCGGCACAACGTAGCGCTGGGCGCATCGCGCTCGAGCCGGACCCCTTGCCCACCCGCTTCGCGTCCCATCGGGCGTTACCCCGCTGAGGCTCCGCCCGTCTCACATAGAGGCTACTGACGCCCGAGGAATGTCATGAAAATGAATGTGGTCGTGTTCATCGTCGGCATCATCGTCGGCTATTTCTACGGCTTTTCCGATTCGAAGGCGCACCGTGACAACGTGGTGCGGCGCGTAGTCGCCACCGTTGGCGGCTCAAATCGCGCGAAGCTGAGCAACGACGTGGACGCGAAAGTCGAGGCAGCGGAAAGAGGTCGCTAGATCGCATCAGCTGTCAGACGAGGATCGAGGAAGCGGCAGTGAGCCCTTTCCTCGATCCTCGTTCCGTATGCGGCTGGCCTCCCCCTTGCGCTGTCCGTTCCTCCGGCGCACCAATAGGGCCGCGTCATACGTTCTCATATCCCTTCGCTCATGGATGATCTCGACCGCTTACTCCAGCGGCTCGTGCAGCGGATCCGCTCCGAGTACCCGGAGTACATGAATCGACCGTTCGAGGTGTCGGAGCTCTATCAGAACATCGTGCCCTACCGGCACAATCGGAGAGAGCTTGGCATCGAGACGAATCAGGACTACGAGCTTGCATTGCTCCGCCTCCTGAGCGGCGAGCGGTCGTACCTCCTCGGTGATACGAGCATGCAGGAGGCGATCAAGCGCGACCTCGCGAGCCCGAATCCCAACACCGCGCTCTTTCGTGAGTTCGCGGCCGCGCGCGTATCGCTTTCACCCGAAGCGGCGAGACGATACGAGCAGATGTCGTCGACGGAGACCAGACCCGACGACGTTCGCACGGTGACTGCCGCTCCGGCACCGCGAGCGGCGCCGCCACCACCACCGCGGCCGGCGGCCCCGCCACCGCCGCCGCCGCGTCCCGCGCCGAGCGCTCCGGCGCAGCCGAGCACCATGACGGCGATGCCATCGCCGCCATCGCCGCCACGCGCCCCCACACCACCACCCGCCGAGTACTACGCCGCGCCGGTGAGTGATCGCGGCGTTGGGAGCGCCGGTCGCAGCGCAGCCATGGCGAGCGCCGTCGCCGCCGGCGGTTGTCGGTACTGCGGAGGATCGCTTCCGCAGGGGCGACGCGTCACGTTCTGTCCGCACTGCGGGCAGAATCTCTCCGTGCAACGGTGTCCAGCGTGCAGCACCGAGCTCGAGCTTGGATGGAAGTTCTGTACGACGTGCGGACGCGCAGTTGCCTCTGCGTGAGGCAGGCGTTCTCGCGCATCGCTCTGCTCGGATTGATGGCGGCCTGCGGCGACGCGCCTCGCGAGATGCCGGCCGACACTGCGATCGCACCTCCTGGCGTGGGCGACACGCTTTCGGATACGGCACGCTTCGCCGGGGCGGACACCACGCGGGACAGCGCCAACGCATCGACGCCGGTGTCTGACGTGTCGTTCGTGCTCCTCGCCGACAGCGCCGCCGGTGACAGCATCTTCAATCGCAGCGGCACGTGTTTCACCTGTCACGGCCAGTATGGGGGTGGACTGACGAGTCTGGGTCCCAACCTGCGTGATTCCGTCTGGCTGCACGCCGATGGATCCTATCGCTCGATTTTCCGCGTCATTACTCAGGGCGTCGCGGTCCCCAAGGCGTCGCCGATCGGAATGCCATCGTTCGAGGGGCGTCTCTCCGAGATGCAGCGTCGTCAGGTGGCCGCATACGTCTTCAGTCTCTCGCACCCTGGATCGGTGGCAACGGACACGACGACGGCGCGCACCGATTCGCTCTCGCCATTTCTCATTCCCGTACCCGCGAACCCGCCGCGCTGAAGCGCGACGCTTTCGCCGGAGCCACCCGACCATGCCGAAGCTCGCCGTCATCGCCGGAGATGGAATCGGGCCGGAGGTGATCAATGAGGCGCTCAAGGTGCTCGACATCGTGGAGCCCATCTATCGTCCCGGCATCGAGCTCGAGACGCTGCCCTATGGAGCCGACCACTACCTCTCGACGGGCGAGACGATCTCGCCGGCCGAGATGCTGCGGCTCGGCGAAGAGTTCGACGCGATTCTCGTCGGTGCGCTCGGCGACCCGCGCGTCCCGGGGAACGAGCACGCGCGTGACATCCTGCTCGGGATGCGCTTCCAGCTCGACCTCTACATCAACGAGCGTCCCGCGCGCCTCTTCGACGAACGGCTGACGCCACTCAAGGACAAGACGACGAGCGACATCGACCTCGTCATTTTTCGCGAGAACACGGAAGGGTTGTACGCGGGGCTGGGCGGGTCCTTCAAGCGGGGTATGCCTGACGAGGTCACGATCGCCGAAGAGATCAACACTCGGCGTGGCGTGGAGCGCATCATTCGCTACGCGTTTCACTGGGCGCGCGAGAACGGTCGTGAGCACGTCACCATGGCCGACAAGGCCAACGCGATCCCGGCGCACATGCTCTGGCGGCGGCTCTTCGACGAGATCGGGAAGGAGGAGTTTCCGGACATCCGGCGCGAGACGCGTTACATCGATGTGATGGCGATGGAGCTGGTGTGCAATCCGGAGAACTTTCAGGTGATCGTCACCGGCAATCTGTTCGGAGACATCCTGTCGGACCTCGCATCAGGGATCGTCGGCGGGCTCGGCCTGGCGCCGAGCGCGAATCGGCACCCCGGCTTCGTGTCGATGTTCGAGCCGGTGCACGGCAGCGCGCCCTCGCTCGCGGGAAAGAACATCGCGAACCCGATGGCGGCGATTCTCTCCCTCGGCATGATGCTGCGGACGGTGGGCTCGCCCGAGGCGGCGCTGATGGTCGAGCGAGCGATCCGCGCCGCGATCGTGGAGAACGTGGTCACCGCCGACCTGGGAGGCGACTACGGTACGAGCGAGGTGGGCGACTGGATCGCCGAGTGGATCAGGACTGCCTAAGGTGTTGAGGGTGTCGAGGGTGTCGAGGGGAACTTCGTCACCTCGATCACCTTACCTTGACACCCTCGACACCCTCGACACCCTCAACACCTTGGTTTGACCGCGCATTCCGGTCATCTTCCACGGAACCAACCCTCGCAGCGGACACCATGACCCAGTCATCCAACCGCGACATCGTTTTCCTGTCCGCGGTCCGCACGCCGTTCGGGACGTTCGGCGGCTCGTTGAAGGACTACACGGCGGTCGACCTGACCGTCGTCGCCGCCAAGGCGGCGCTCGAGCGCGC
>DASRHU010000201.1:0-8283 GCA_035650335.1 Gemmatimonadaceae bacterium
TCGATGTACACGGCGTCGTCGCCGAAGGCGTTTCTGGCTTCGCGGCGCGCGGCGTCGAGCGCGCCCGACAGGTCGTCCTCGCGCGCCACGACCCGCATTCCCTTTCCACCTCCGCCGGCGGCCGCCTTGAGCAGAACGGGATAGCCGAACGTCGCGGCCAGCTTCCTGGCTTCATCCGCGTCACGCAGCGGTTCGCTCGTGCCCGGCACCACGGGAACGCCGGCCCTCACGGCGAGCTGTCGCGCCGCGGTCTTGCTCCCCATGGCGGCGATCGCCTCCGGGGGCGGTCCGATGAAGATGAGCCCCGCGTCCCGCACTGCCTTCGAGAACCACTCGCGTTCGGCCAGAAACCCGTAGCCGGGGTGAATCGCCTCTGCCCCCGTCTGTCGCGCGGCGTCGATGATGCGTTCGCCGCGGAGATAGCTCTCCGTGGATGGCGCGGCGCCGATGTGCACCGCCTCGTCCGCCTCACGAACGTGCGGCGCCATCGCGTCGGGATCGCTGTAGACGGCGACCGTACGAATGCCCAGCTCGCGGCACGCACGAATGATACGGAGCGCGATCTCTCCCCGGTTGGCGACCAGGACCTTCCTAAACATCGATGCTCGGGCCTCTCTTGATTACGAAATGAGGAACGAGCACCACGGACCGAGGAATTCCATCGGATGTGCATCCAGTCCAGAAAATATTCCTCGGTCCTTGGTCCTCGTTCCTCATGCGTCTATTGCTCTGTCCGCCGCGCCGAGTATCGTGTCGAGATCCGCGCGCTCGAATTGCGTGGACCCGACGAACATGTATTGGACGGCGCGGGTTCTCCCGTCGATGAGGAACGACGCAGGACGCGCGATGTTGAAGGCGTCGAGGCCAATGGGATGCCACACGCCGTACCGCTTGATGACGCCGCGATCCTCGTCGCAGAGAACCGGAAACTCAAGCGTCGCCGAGCTCTTCGTCATGCTCTGCGCGATCGCGGAGCAGCGCTGGCCGAGAATCACCACCACGCCGATGTTCCGCTCGCGCAGCCTCTCATAGCCATCGCGCAGCTCACCGAGCTGCCCCCGGCAGTTCGGTCACCACATGCCGCGGTGGAAGACGACCAGAAGCCCGCGCTTCCCCTCGAGCAGCGCGTGCAACGACCGCGTGGCGCCCGAGGTCGCCTCGCGAAGCTGAAAGTCGGGGGCGACATCGCCGAGACGCAGCGTCGTGCTGGGGCGCGGCATTAGAGTGGAATGTTGCCGTGCTTCTTCGGCGGATTCCGATCGCGCTTGGTGCGCAGCGTCTCGAGCGCATCGATGAGACGCGGACGCGTGTCGCGCGGATCGATGATGTCGTCCACGTAGCCACGTCCGGCGGCGATATACGGGTGCGCGAACTTCGCGCGGTACTCCTCCATGCGCCGTTCCGTTTCGCCTTCCGGGTTGCTGCTGCCCGCGATCTCCTTGCGGTTCAGGATCTCCACCGCCCCCTTGGGACCCATGACGGCGATCTCGGCCGTGGGCCAGGCCACGTTGAAGTCACCGCGGATGTGCTTGGACGACATGACGTCGTACGCCCCGCCGTATGCCTTACGAGTGATGACCGTCAGCTTGGGGACGGTTGCCTCGCAGAAGGCGTAGAGCAGCTTGGCGCCATGCTTGATGATGCCGCCGTGCTCTTGCGCGACGCCCGGAAGAAAGCCGGGGACATCCTCGAACGTCACGATCGGAACGTTGAACGCGTCGCAAAAGCGAATGAATCGCGCACCCTTGAGCGAGGCGGCGATATCGAGCACGCCCGCGAGCACCGCCGGCTGGTTCGCGACGATCCCAATGCTGTGCCCGCCGAGATGCGCGAACCCGCAAAGCAGATTTTGCGCATAGTCGCGATGCACCTCGTAGAACTCGCCGTCATCGACGACGTGCCGGATGACGTCGTGCATGTCGTACGGCTTGTTCGCGTGATCGGGCACGACGTCGAGCAGCGTCTCATCGCGCCGGTCCCGTGGATCGGTCGCGCGCCCGCGTGGCGGATCACCGAGGTTGTTCGACGGGATGAAGCGGAAGAGCTCGCGCACCGCGGCGAGGCACGCCAGCTCCGAATCGTGCACGAAATGCGCGACGCCGGAGACGCTCGCGTGCGTGTCGGCGCCCCCCAGCTGCTCCATCGAGACATCCTCGTGCGTCACCGTCTTCACCACGTTCGGGCCGGTGACGAACATGTACGAGGTGCCGCGCACCATGTAGATGAAGTCGGTGATGGCGGGCGAGTAGACGGCGCCTCCGGCGCAGGGGCCGAGGATCACCGAAATCTGCGGGATGACGCCGGAGCTCAGCGTGTTGCGCAGGAAGATGTCGGCGTAGCCGCCGAGCGACACGACGCCCTCCTGAATGCGGGCGCCGCCCGAGTCGTTGAGCCCGATCACCGGCGCCCCATTGCGCGCGGCGAGATCCATGATCTTGCAGATCTTCTCAGCGTGCGTCTCCGAGAGCGAGCCGCCGAAGACGGTGAAGTCCTGTGAGAAGACGTACACGAGCCGCCCGTCGATGCGGCCGTGGCCGGTGACCACTCCGTCGCCGTAGATCGGCTCGGCGTCGCCGTTGCCGTCGGCGGAACGAGAGACGGCGAAGCGATCGAACTCGGTGAAGCTGCCGTCGTCGAGCAGGAGATCGAGCCGCTCGCGCGCCGAGAGCTTCCCCTTCGCATGCTGCGCCTCGAGGCGCGCGGCGCCCCCTCCCAGCTCGGCAGCCGCACGGCGGCGCTCGAGCAGGTCCAGCTTCTCGCGCATCGTCATGGGGTGCGAAAGCTACGCGCCACCGCGACGCCGTTCCAGCCGTCCGCTACTCTCTCGCCGCGCTGTCGGGCCGAAGGGTCGGGTACTTGATCCCGAGCTGCTCCAGGTAGGTCTTGTACCGCGCCGGATCGTAGTAGAAGCGACGCATCGCAGGCCTGTAGCGGGCCATGACCGCCTCGTTCAGCTCGATCGGTGGCTTGTCGGTCGGACGGATGAGAGGCTCGTACTTCTGGTCCTTGGTCTGGACGTCGCGGAAGTACGCCCACGCGCTGTCTCTGAGCGGGGGCGAGGCAATGAGGTCGAGCACCGTCATCGCCATCGCCTTCGCTCCGGCGGTTGCGCCCTTGTGCGCGATCGGCGTCGCCATGGCGATGGCACTCGACCAGTTGTGGCCGGGGAGTCCCGGGATGTTGGAGGGATAACGCAGCGTGATGGTGGGAACGACCCAGGACACGTCACCAATGTCGTCGGACCCGCCGCCGGGGTTCCGGTCGGGATTCACGCCGGTCCCGATGTCGGCAATGGCCGTGTCGAGCCCGCGCTCACGTCCGCCCACTTGCCGCTGCACGGCCTTCGCGAGCGACACATCGGCGTTCGTCCACTGCGGCATCCCGACGCGCCGAATGTTGCCGTACATCGCCTCCGCCAGCGGCTTGTTGAAGTGACGCGGCCACGCCGCGCCGAGCACGCGCGACTGCGTGAGCTTCACTCCCGCCATCGCCGCGGCCGCCCGCGCCAGCGTGTCGCCGGCGGCGAAGAGCGCGCTGATGTGCGCATGATCGGTCTCCCGCAGGTAATACCACACGCTCGCCCGTCGTGGGACCACGTTAGGCTGGTCTCCGCCGTTCGGGATCACGTAATGAACGCGGTGCTGCGGGCGCAGGTGCTCGCGCCGGAAATTCCAGGCGGTGTTGAGCAGCTCCACCGCATCGAGGGCGCTGCGTCCGCGCCACGGCGAGCCCGCGGCGTGCGCGGTCTCCCCCTCGAACGTGTACTCGATGCTGATGAGACCCGTCCCGGTCGGCGCGCCGTACGACGTCGAGAAGTCGGAGTCGACGTGGGAGAAGATCACCGCGTCGACATCCTTGAACACTCCGTCGCGGACGAACCAGGCCTTCGAGCCGAGCAGCTCCTCGGCGACGCCGGGCCAGAGAACGATCGTGCCCGGAAGCTTGTCGCGCTGCATGATCCGCTTGAGCACGATGGCCGCGGTGATGTTCACCGCCTGCCCCGAGTTGTGTCCTTCGCCATGACCGGGTGCGTCCTGCACGATGGGATCGTGATACGCGACGCCCGGCTTCTGCGATGCCTGCGGAATGCCATCGATGTCAGACCCGATCGCGATGACGGGCTTTCCGGTGCCCCACGTGGCGATCCAGGCCGTCGGCAGCCCCGACACGTTCTGCCTCACGGTAAAGCCCTGCTTGCGAAGGAGATCGGTGAGGTAGCGCGAGGTCTCGACCTCCTGGAAGGCGAGCTCCCCGAAGCTGAACAGCATGTCGACGATCTGCTGCGTGAGCACCGCCTCGGCATCGACCGCGCGGATGACCTCGGCCTTGAGAGAGTCGAGGCGGGCCGGAGCAATCCGTGCTGGCTGCTGCGCTGCGAGGCTGGGCGTGAGGAGCAGGACGGCGATGAGACTCGTGAGGCGGATTCGCATGATCGGCATCGAGGTGGCGCGCGTTGTTGTTTTACGGCAAAGGGCGCAAAGGAACCTTGGGGCCGCAGATGAACGCAGAGGAACGCAGATACTTCAATCGGTGCTGGACGATTCCCTGCGATGATGAAGTTCCCAAAGCATCTTCTTGAACAGCTACGCGGAGCTCGGTCCGTCGCCGGAGCCAATCTGCGTATTCTGCGTTCATCTGCGGCCCACCAAGGCTCCCTTGCGACCTTGAAGTCCTTCGCGGTTCAATCGGCCATGGCGCGCCGATAATAGCTCGCGAAACAAGCGAGGGCGAGAGCCGGATGCGAAACGGGCGAGCCTCACACGAAGCTCGCCCGTTCGACGTCGTACGTCAGCCTTACTCGTCCGCGTGCACCTTCGACGGCGTCTCCGGGCGCGGCGGCTGCTCCTCGGGAACGTTGGTCACCGCGAGCACGATGCGACGGTGGATCGGATCGACCTCGAGCACACGCACGTCGAGGTTCATCGTCTCCCACACCATCTCCGTCACGTCGTGCACCGGCTTCCCCGACGGGGACAGCTGGCTGATGGGGATGAAGCCCTCGATGTCGTTGCCGATGTCGACGACCACTCCCTTCTCCATCAGCCGCACCACCTTGGCGCGCAGCTCCGTGCCCACCGGATACGTCTCGCCAATGCGAAGCCACGGATCCTCCTCCGCCTGCTTCAGGCCGAGGCTGATGCGCTTGTTCTCGGCATCGATGTTGAGGATGACGACGTCCACCGCGTCACCCTTCTTCACGACCTCCGACGGGTGCTGCACGCGCTTCGTCCACGACATGTCGGAGATGTGGATCAGTCCGTCAATGCCGGGCTCGATCTCGACGAAGGCGCCGAAGCTCGTGAGGTTGCGCACCTTGCCGTTGATGCGCGTGCCGACCGGGTACTTCAGCGGCAGCACCATCCACGGATCCTGCTCCGTCTGCTTCATGCCGAGCGAGATCTTCTCCTCGTTCGGATCGACCTTGAGCACCACGGCTTCGATCACCTCGCCGATCGACACGAGCTTCGACGGGTGCCGGACGTTCCGCGTCCAGCTCATCTCGCTGATGTGCACGAGCCCTTCGATGCCCGGTTCCAGCTCGACGAACGCGCCATAGTTCGTGATCGACACGACCTTGCCTTGCACGCGCGTGCCCACCGGATACTTGGCGGCGACGTCCTTCCAGGGATACGACTGCAGCTGCTTGAGGCCGAGCGAGATGCGCTCGCGCTCCCAGTCGATGTCGAGGATCTTCACATCGAGCTCCTGCCCGATGTGCACGAGCTCCGACGGGTGCGAGATGCGGCCCCACGACATGTCCGTGATGTGAAGCAGGCCGTCGACGCCACCGAGATCGATGAACGCACCGAAGTCGGTGATGTTCTTGACGACACCCTTCCGCACCTGGTCCTTCTGGAGCTCCTTCATCAGCTTCTCGCGCTTGCCGGCGCGCTCGACCTCGAGGATTACCCGGCGCGAGACGACGATGTTGCGGCGGCGCTTGTTGAGCTTGATGATCTTGAACTCGTATTTTTGCCCGAGCAGCTCGTCGATGTTCGGCACGCGACGCAGCGCGATCTGCGAGCCGGGGAGGAACGCGTCGACGCCCATGAGGTCGACGACGACACCGCCCTTGATCTTCTTCACGAGCGTGCCTTCGACCGGCTGGTCGTTCTCGTAGGCGAGACGAATGCGCTCCCACACGCGCATGAAGTCCGCCTTCTTCTTCGACAGAACGACGGAGCCTTCCTGGTCCTCGAGGTGCTCGAGAAGCACCTCGACTTCATCACCCGGCTTGAGGTCGGGGAGATCCTTGAATTCCTCACGCGGAACGGTGCCCTCGGATTTGAAGCCGATGTCGAGGACCACCATGTTGTCGCGAATCTCGAGTACACGGCTCTTGACGATCTCGCCCTCTTCGATCGAGGCGAGGGTGCCGTTGTACATCTCCATCATCCGCTCGTATTCCTCCGAGGAGTACTCTTCTTCCTCCCAGAGGTCTCCGCGGCGGGCAAGAGGACGCAGCTGGTTATGCTGTGCGACCTTCTGCTTGCGTTCCTTTTCGGTCAATTCGGGTGTCGTAATCTTGGTTTCGAGCTGAGGCATACCGAAACGGCGCTCTCCTTCTTCGCGCGGAGGTTTAGGCTCGCCGCGACGAGTCAAAAGTCAATGTGACGCCCGTACCGGCCTGCGCCGTGGAGATGCAGGCCCGATGCGGAACGGGAACCGTTAAATGTAGATATGGCAGAGAATTGAGGCAATAGCGGGCTACTGCCTCAGTGCGACCCGCGCGAGCGCCACGATCCGCTCCACCTGCTCCTCCTGCGTCAGGAAGGTCGTATCGATGAGCACCGCGTCCGACGCCTGGACAGTCTGCGTCGCATCGCGCGCGTCCCGCTGAACGAGTCGCTCGGTCTCTTCCGCGATCTCTTCGTCGCTCGGAGCGCGGCCCAGGCGCTGCGTAAGGCGCCGCCGCGCCCGCTCCCAGGGGTCGGCGACCAGAAAGACCTTGAGCAGCGCATCGGGAAAGACGACCGTCCCAATGTCTCGTCCATCGACCACGACATCCGAGCCGCGAGCGGTGCGCCGAACCAGCTCGTTCACCCATTCGCGAACGCGCGGCATTCGCGCGACCGCCGACACGTGCTGCGTGACGGCGGCGTCCCTGATCTCATGGTCGATCGTCTGCGGGCCGATCGCGGCGACGAACGATGCCTTGCTCTCGACGAGCCGGACGTCGGCCGCGGCATCGAGCACGAAGCGCTCGTCCCACGCACCGTCAGCGCGACGGCGCAACGCCGCGGCCGTCGCCGCGCGGTAGAGTGCCCCGGAATCGATGTGTCGAAAGCCCAGGCGCTCCGCCACCCAGTGCGCGGTGGACGATTTTCCGGAGGCCGCTGGCCCGTCGATCGCGATCACCGCCCCCTCACCGGGAGGACGCACGCGCGGGGAGAACGGTGGCGTTTCCCTCATCGTGACAGACGGTCGAGGTCGTTCCAGAAGTCCGGATACGACACAGCGACGCACGCAGGGTCATCGATTCGAATGTCGTTGCCGGGAAGCTTCGCGAGCACGCCGAACGCCATGGCCACGCGATGATCGCCGTATGTTCGCACGAGTCCTCGGAGCGGGCGTTGCGATCCTCGGACGGCGAAGCCGTCGGTCAGCTCTTCGGCATCGGCACCGAGGGTGCGAAGGTTTTGTACGACCGCGGCGATGCGATCGCTCTCCTTCACGCGAAGCTCCTGCGCACCGCTTACGATCGTCTCGCCCTCGGCCCGCGTCGCCAGACAGGCCAGGACGACGAGCTCGTCGATCATCCCGGGCACGTCTTCGCCATCAACCATGATTCCCCGAAGGTGCGACGAGCGGGCGCGAACGGTGCCGACCGGCTCACCGCCGACGTCGTGGTCCGCATCCCACGAGAGTGTCGCGCCCATCTGACGCGCCACCTCGAAGAACCCCGTGCGGCGCGCGTTGAGACCGACTTCGCGCAGCTCGACTTCTGCATGTTCGGCGAGCAATGCGAGCGCAATCAGGAACGCGGCGGAAGATGGGTCGCCGGGGACGGTGATGTCGAGCGGGTGCAGTCGTTCAGCGGGTTCCAACGTTACCGCGCAGTCGACAGCACGGACCGTCACACCCATCGCGGTGAGCAGCCGCTCGGTGTGGTCGCGTGACGGCGTAGGCTCCCGTACTTCCGCGCGGACGCCGGCGACCAGCGCGGCGAGCAGGATCGCGCTCTTCGTTTGCGCGCTCGCCGTGGGTGTGCGCCAGACGATCGGGTGAAGCACGTTTCCGCGAACCGTCATTGGAAGACCGTCGCCGTTTTCGAGCTCGACC
>DASRHU010000202.1:0-13274 GCA_035650335.1 Gemmatimonadaceae bacterium
TACCGCTGCCGCGAGATGCACCAGTCGTGCAGCCGGTAGTGCACCACCGGCCTCGCCGAGCCGGCCGCTTCCAGCCACGCGACGATGCGCCGTTTCGCTTCGGGAACCGTCAGCCCATCGAACTGAGCCGAGTGGACGAGCACGCCGCCCTCGTCATCGGCGTACGCCGCCTCGAGCGGCACCTCGGCCCGAGAGATGTCTTCGGCGACCACCCGGAGGATTGGCAGCCCGTACGTCGTCGCGAACTCGAAATCGCGCTCGTCGTGCCCCGGGACGGCCATGATCGCGCCCGTTCCGTACTCCATGAGCACGTAGTCGGCGATCCAGATCGGGATGGCGTCGCCGGTCGCCGGATTCTTCGCGAACGAACCGGTGAAGACACCGGTCTTCTGGCGCGCATCGACGCTCTTGCGAGTCGTCAGGTCCTGTCGCGCCGTCCGCTCGACGTACGCAGCGACCTCGGCGCGCCGCGCCTCGGTCGTCAACGGCCGAACGAGGGGATGCTCCGGCGCGAGCACGAGGTACGTCGCCCCGAAGATCGTGTCCGGCCGCGTGGTGAAGACTCGGATCGCACCTTCCTCGGTCCTCGATCCTCGGTCCTCGTTGACTCGAAAGACGATCTCCGCTCCGTCGGACTTTCCGATCCAGTTCCGCTGGGCGGTCTTCGTCGAGTCGGACCAGTCGATCCAGTCGAGGTTCTCCAGCAGTCGCGGCGCATAGTCCGTGATGCGGAAGAACCATTGCTCGAGAAACCGCTGCTCGACGGCCGTTCCGCAGCGTTCGCAGGCGCCGTTGATGACCTGCTCGTTGGCGAGAACGGTCTTGTCGAACGGGCACCAGTTCACCGCCGCGCGCTGCTTGTACGCCAGGCCGCGGTCGAGCAGCTGGAGGAAGATCCACTGCGTCCACTTGTAGTAGCGCGGATCGGTGGTGGACAGCTCGTGATCCCAGTCGAGCATGAGCCCCGCGCGGCGAAGCTGCCGGCGGAAATTCTCGATGTTGCGTGGAATCAGCTCGAGCGGATGGACGTTGACCTTCAGCGCGTAGTTCTCGGAGTGGATACCGAATGCGTCGAATCCGATCGGCTCGAAGACGGTGTGCCCTCGAAGCCGCTGGAATCGTCCATAAATGTCGTTCCCCGTGAACGCGAAGAGGTTGCCGATGTGCAACCCTTCCGCCGATGGATACGGGAACATCATCAGGACGAAGTGCGGCCGCGGTCCGCCATCGAGGTCGGCGCGGTTGGTTCGCTGGGCCTCCCAGCGGGCCTGCCACTTCTCCTCGACGGCGGCGGGGTCGTATCCCGCCGATTCGTCGGCCACGGATCTGGAAGTCGTGAGAGTCATGTGAGGGCGAGCGGGGATGGCGTTGGCCGTGTCGCCGCTCCGGGGTGCACTGCCGATGTCGAGCGCTGCAAGCGCTTGCCTAATTGCAATTTAGCAGCAGAGACCGCTCAGACAAGCGATTGATGAGCCGCACCCAGAATCTCCCCGCGGATCCCGATCTCCTCGAAGGCGAGGACAAGCGGACATTCCACACCCGCCTCGTGCTCGGTGTCGGTGCCGTCTCGCTCGTCGCGCTGTCGCTCATCGCGTGGCCGGTGGCGCGATGGATCGGAAAGGACGAGCGCGCGCGCGTGGATCACCAGCTCAGTGACGCCGTGGCCAGGGCCGCGCTTCGAGTTGACCGCTACCTGGGGGACCACGAGCGACTGGTCTCCGTCCTCGCGTCATCCCCGGCGATCGTCGACGCCGCTCGCGCGGCGACGGCGTACTCGCGACGCGAGGGGCTTCCGGGACGATCCGTGGCCGAGCTCGAGGCCCGGTTCGACGCGAGCCGAAGTCTCGAGCTCGACACGCGGCTGCGCGCGTACCTGCGGCAGCTCCGGAGCACGGGAGACATCGCCGAGATCATCGTCACCGATGTGCATGGCTTCAACGCGGTGACCACGGGGCGGACGTCGGACTTCGTCCAGGCGGACGAGGATTGGTGGCAGACGGCGATGCGCGACGGAGCCATCGTGACCGAGGCCTCGTACGATTCCTCGGCGCGTTCGGTCTCGATTTCGATGACCGGTGTCATTCGGGAGTCGGCCGACGGGCCGCCGTTAGGCGCGCTGAAAGTGGTCTTCGGTCTGCGCGGTGTGGACCAGGAGCTCATGCGCGTCGCCGCCGATGGCGGCTTTCGCATCGAGCTGCTCGAGAGCCAGGGGCTGGTACTGGCGGCGTCGGGGAGCGCCGCGCGGATGCGTCCCCTCGAGGGGTTGCACGGGCTCGAGTCTCGAGCCTCGGGCGTGATGACGCTGCGCTCCGCCGACGACCTCGAACGTGCCGCGGTCTCCCTGGCGAACAACGGGAAATGGCGCGTCGTCGGACACCTGTCGGAATCGCTCGCCTACGCGAGGTGGAATCGCATCCAGCTGGTGGCGCTCGGCCTCACCGTGCTCCTGTTCCTGTTCATCCTCGGGTCGATGGCGTTCCTGAACTCGTTCGTCGCCCGCCGCGTGAGCGAGCCAGCCTCCGCGCTCGCGACCACCGCCGAACAGGTGGCCTCGGGCGACCTGAGCACCCCGGTGTACGCCTCGGAGGAAAGCGATGAGATCGGCCGTCTCAGCCGCGCGGTGGACACCATGGTGGTGGAGCTGCGGCGGCTGGTCTCGGCGATTCGAGCCGCGGCGCACGAAACAGCGGCGATGGCGGCCGAAATCACCGCCGGCTCCGAGCAGATGTCGGCCTCGGCCTCGGAAATGGCGCAGACGTCCAACGATCTGAGCCACCAGTCGAGCGAGATGGCTCAAACGACGCAGCGGCTTGCCGCCGATGCCGCACGGCTGATGGAGATCTCGAAACGGCTGACCGCCGGTGCGCGCGATGGCGTCGAGCGCAATCTGCGCCTCCGGCAGCTGGCATCGGAGAACCGTCAGCGCCTCGACGAGGGCTCGACGGCCCTAACGACGCTCCTCGCCGACGCTCAGGCCGGAGCGGCGGCGTCGGATGCGCTCGTTCGAGCGAGCGAGGAGATCCGCGCGTTCGTCACGTTGGTGCGACGACTCGCGAAGCAGTCGAAGCTCCTCGCGCTCAACGCATCGATGGAAGCCGCCCGGGCGGGGGAGCATGGCGAGGGGTTCGCCGTCGTGGCGAGCGAGATTCGAAAGCTGGCCGCGACCTCGACCGATGCCTCCGAGCGGACCGAGGCGATCGTCGCCGATGTGCTGGCACGCGTCGAGGAGTCGCGCGCGTCGAGTCAGCGCACGATGCAGACGGCGACCGAGGTGCAGGCTGCCACACAGCACGCGATGGCGTCGTTCGAGCAGATCGAGCGCGCCGTGGCCGAGGCGGAGGAGTGGGCGGCGACGATCGAGCAATCGGTGAGTGAGTCGAACACGCTGGTCGGCGAGATGACGGCACGCATCGATGCAATCGCGCGCGGAACGGACGCGTTCGCGTCGGCGATGGAGCAGGTGGCGGCGTCGAGCCAGGAGCAGAGCGCGAGCACGCAGGAGATCGCCGGTGCCGCCTCCATGCTCGCGAACGCCTCCCAGCAGCTCTCGCGCCTCGTCGCGACCTTTCGAACCGACCGGGAAACGTCGTCGCTGGCCGAGCTTCTCGCGAAGGCGGATCCTGGCGAGCACGCGGTGGATACCGTGTCGGGAGCGCCGCAGCCCGTCGACGTCTGAGGCCGTCGGGACCGTTACCGGTCCTCGAAATACGCGCTGATACAGGTCGTCACGATCCACTCGCGCAGTCGCCGCTCCTCGATGGAGCTCACGCGGGCGCCTGGAACCTCTTCGACGATCTGCTTCAGGGTGACAATGAGCTCCTCCGGGCGGAGCGATCGTTCGCGCGCTTCCGCGGCCACGCTTTTCAGCGCGGCGTGGAGGGCCTGATCACCGACCGCCGGCATCTCCCGGCGCTCCTGAATTGCCCGCCTGACTCGATCGAGGGTGGACTCGCTTAGCGAGCGGGACTCCGGCTTCAGAGGGTCAGGCGCATTCATTGCGGCGGAGGATGATGGCAGACCACCGCGATCGCCTCACATCGTCGTGAAGGCGCGGCATGGGATCATACACCCGCGATCCTGACGAGTCAAACCGTTGGCGGCGTGCCGGTTGCAGACGCCCATGTCAGCTCAGTAACGCACACTCTCAACAGGGCGACTCCCATTTCAGCAGCCACCACCAGAATTCTGATCCTTGCTCGCGATCCCCTCGTGGCTGCGCTGGTCGGCATGCTGCTCGAGATCGACGCGTACGAGCCTGTGTTCCCCCTCGCCGACGAATCGCCCGAGGAGGCGGTGCGCCGCATCCGTCCCGCGGTCGGCATCCTGCTCGAGGTGTCTCTCGAGGCGGCGCGCTCCGACGTCTTTCACGCGCGGGCGAAGGGAACGCCGGTGGTGCTCTTCGGACCACCGTACGCCGCGGCCGAGGTGCGTGCACTTGCAGCGGAGCGGCGGTTGCGTTCGTTCGTGATGCCGGTGGACCGGGCGGTGTTGAAGCGGGCTATCCAGGAAGCGGCCGCGCCCGAAGCCACTCGATCCGGTCGCGACCGTCGCCGGCCCTCGGCTCGGGAGGGCGTGGGCGGCACGGTCATCTTCCGCGACCGTGAGGGGGCCGAATGGCTCGTCTACGATCGGCGCGGCGGTGACCGGCGAGGACACGGCCTGGAGGAAACTCGAGTTCGCGCCTTCGTGAACGACGCGGGGGAGGAATGGCGATACGACCTCCCGAGCGAGGAGGCTGCGGACGTGTCGCCGGGAATGCTCGAGCGACAGCTGGCGAAGGCGGTGAAGGACACACCGGCGTCGAGGGAGAAGGGCTGAGGACGACCCGCGCCTAACAACCGGCGCCGGCGGTCACCACCTGCTCCGTCGTCACCAGTCTGACACCGCTCTTCCGCCACGACTCGAGGAGCGCATTCACCGTGTGCGCATGGATCGGTTTCGTGGCGTCGGTCACCGCGTGAACGTGGGGGACGCCGCGCGCGAGAAGTCCCTCGATCGCATAACGATTGCACACGTCGAGCGCTACCCCATAGACGACGACATCGGTCGGCGCCAGCGTATCGACCACGACGTCCGCATTCGGATTGGTGAAGACATCGAACCAGTGCTTGCGGATGAGCACGTCACCGTCGCGGGTGCGCAGCAGCCGCGCCAGCTCCTCGCGGGGCGTCGGTGACGGCTCGACGATCACGGGCGCGGAGAGCGCGGTCTCCGGGATCTTCGCCGCGCCCGGGGTGCCGCGCATGCAGTGCTCCGGGAAGGTGTCGTGAAAGTCCGGGGCCGCCGACAGCTCACGGTGGCCCGGCTCGTGATCGTCGGCGCTGGCGACGATCCGGATCCCCCGCTCGTGCGCGTAATCGGTGAGCCGTTTCAGCTTCGGCTTGATGAGCTCCGCGTCGGGCACGTAGAGCTTGCCCGATGGATCCATGAAATCGAACTGCGTATCGACATCCCAGAAGATCGTTCGTGAAGCCACGTGCTCACCCTCGCGGGCGCTCCTCCCGCTTGAACAGGAACGCGGAGTCCTCGAGACGCGCACCCTTGGCGTCGGCGACGGCGAAGCGTCCACCGGAGTAGATGCTCGCCGCCCCGTACGAGCCGTCCTTCGCGACCGCGTAGAAGTTGACGTCGAACCGCGGCCGTCCGTTCGCCCCCAGCAGACGACGCTCCGTCATCGCGACGACGCGCTGTAGCGTCTCGAGGCATGCCTGCTGCGGCGTGAGTCCGCGCCGCATGCCCTCCACTGTGAGAAACGCTCCACAGACTTTGATGTTCGCTTCGCCGCGCCCCGTTGATCCGGCCGCGCCGACGGCGTTGTCGCAGTACTGCCCCGCCCCGATGATCGGCGAGTCGCCGACGCGGCCAGGAATCTTCCACGACAGCCCGCTCGTCGTCGTGACCGAGCCGATGTCGCCGCTGGCGGTGACGGCGTTCATGTTGATCGTCCCCGTCGAGAACTTGATCGACACATCATCGTCGTGATCGAGCCAGTTGTCGTTCGGGTTGAGGCGCGCCTTCCATCTGAGCCAGTCCTGCCGCGACTTCTCGGTGAGGAGGTTCTGCTCGGTGAACCCCATTTGCCGCGCGAACTCCTTGGCGCCGGGACCGACGAGCAGAATGTGGTCGGTGTAGTCCATCACCGCTTTCGCGACGAGCGACGGCGTCGCGATCCCTTCGAGCGAGGCGACGGCACCCGCACGACGCGTGGGACCGTGCATACACGACGCGTCGAGCTGAACGACGCCGTCAGCGTTGGGGAGCCCGCCGAGGCCGACCGACTGATCCTCGGGATCGAGCTCCTGAATGTTGACGCCCGCGATCGCCGCATCGAGCGGGTCGGCCCCCTTGGTCAGCATCTCGTACGCCCGGGCGACACCGCGCAAACCGTTCGCCGAGGCGATCACGGTCGGTCGGCTCGCGCGGGCGGCGGTGGAGAGCGGCTGCGCTGCGCCGGCGGGGATGCGACCAAAGGAGAGGCCGGCGGCCGCGGCGGCACCGGTGCCGAGGAAACGACGACGCGAGACCCAACCCATGGCGCCCTCACAGTGATGAGAATGTCGGAATCTGCCCTCTCCGCGGGTCCGGGGCCACCCGCCCGCACAGGGAGCTTACACTCACGCGCCTAGCAGCTTACCGTGCGCGGCCAGTACCTTCAACGCACCATGACGACGTCCCTCGCCGACCGCCTGCGCCCGTTCTCGTTCTTCAACGGATTCCCGCAGGAGAACCTCTGGCATCTCTCGCGTCGCATGCGCGAGCGAACGTTCGACGCGAACGAGATGGTTTTTCGCGAGGGCGATCCCCGTGAGATGTTCGGCATCATCGTCACCGGGAGCGTCGCGATCGAGAAGGGACGCGGCGACCGCGTGGAGCGGTTAGCGACCCTCGGCGCCGGCGAGGCGCTCGGCGAGGGAATTCTCCTCGATGATTCACCGCATGGAACGAGCGCGCGCACGCTCGAGCGTACCGAGCTCGCGTACCTCGAGGCGGCCGACATCCAGGAAATCCTCAAGGAGCGCGCGACGCTGTATGCCACGCTCGTGGCGCGCGCGGCGCGAGCCATCTCCGAGCGTCTGCGGGCGGCCGACGCCACCATCGTCGGCCGGGGGCGGAGCGTCGGCTTCGGTGGCGGACGTACGCGGCTCGAAAAGGATCTGCTCGGCGAGCGCGCCGTGCCCGACGAAGCGCTGTACGGCATTCAGACGTTGCGCGCCCTCGAGAACTTCCCGATCACCGGCGTCGCCGTCCGCGAGTTCCCAACGCTGATCAACGCGCTGGCCGTCGTGAAGGAGGCCGCGGCGCTCGCCAATCGTGACCTCGGGCTGCTGCCCGACGAGCTCACCGGATTCATCGTTCGCGCCACGCAGGAGATTCGCGCCGGGCGGCATCACGAGCACTTCCTCGTCGACATGATTCAGGGCGGCGCGGGCACGTCGACCAACATGAACGCCAACGAGGTGATCGCGAACCGCGCGCTCGAGCTGATGGGCCGACGACGCGGCGAGTACGACGTGGTGCATCCGAACAACCACGTGAATCTCTCGCAGTCCACCAACGACGTGTACCCCACCGCGGTCAAGCTCGCGCTGCACGCGAGCATTTCCGGACTCCAGCAGGCTCTGACTGATGTCGCCACCGCGTTCAAGGCGAAAGGTCGCGAGTTCGCCGGGATGCTGAAGATGGGACGCACCCAGCTGCAGGACGCCGTCCCCATGACGCTCGGCCAGGAGTTCGTGGCCTTCGGACACACGATTCTCGAGGACGTGGACCGCCTCGGCGAGGCGCAGGCGTTGATCCGCGAGATCAACATGGGGGCGACGGCGATCGGGACGAGGATCAACGCGCCAAATCATTACCCGGAGGCGGTGCGCGCGCACATCGAGCGCATCACGGGAATCCCCGTCATTACCGCGCCCGATCTCGTCGAGGCGACGGCGGATACCGGCGTGTTCGTGCAGCTCTCCGGCGTCCTGAAGCGGAGCGCGGTGAAGCTGTCGAAAATCTGCAACGACCTGCGGCTGCTGTCGTCCGGACCACGCGCCGGCCTCGCCGAAATCCACCTGCCGCCGATGCAGCCGGGATCGTCGATCATGCCCGGGAAGGTGAATCCGGTCATTCCGGAAGTCGTGAACCAGGTGTGCTTCGATGTCATCGGCGGCGACGTGACCGTGACGCTGGCGGCGGAGGCCGGGCAGCTGCAGCTGAACGCATTCGAGCCGATCATCGCCTTCCGTCTGTTGCGCGGGATGGAGTCGATGCGCAACGCGTGCGTCGTGCTGCGCGAGCGCTGCATCATCGGCATCACGGCGAATCCGGAGCGAATGCGCTGGTTCGTCGAGAACTCGATCGGCATCGTCACGGCGCTCGTCCCCATCATCGGATACGAGACGGCCACCTCGGTCGCGCGTACCGCGCTCGAGACCGGACGAAGCGTGTACGAGCTGGTCATGGAGCGAGGGCTCGTCACCCGCGATCAGCTCGATCGCGCGCTGAACCCGGAGCGAATGGCCGAGCCGGGCGCGGCGGCGGCGCCCACGAGGTAGCGTCCACCCATGAGCGACGGCGTCTCCGTCCTGCTCGAGCGCCTCCGCCGGGCCCTCGCGCCCGAGTACGACGTCGAGCGCGTGCTCGGCATGGGTGGCATGGGCGCCGTCTTCCTCGCGCGCGACCGCACGCTCGATCGCCTGGTGGCGGTGAAGGTCGTGGCGCCCGATCTGGCCTCGAGCGCGGGGCTGCGCGAGCGATTCCTGCGCGAGGCCCGCACGGTGGCTCGCCTGCGTCATCCACACATCGTCGACGTGTACACGGGCGGCGAGGCGGATGGGCTCCTGTACTTCGTGATGCAGTGCGTTCCCGGTGAAAGTCTTCGCGACTACCTCGACCGCGAGAAGCGTGTGCCTCCCGCGCGCGCCGCCGTGATCCTGCGCGACCTCGCCGACGCGCTCGCATACGCGCATGCACAGGGGATCGTCCACCGCGATATCAAGCCGGAGAATGTGCTCCTCGACGAGCGGACAGGCACGGCGCACCTGACCGATTTCGGTGTCGCGCGGGCGCTCGAGCCAACGGACGAGCGCATGACGGGCACGGGCCTCATCATCGGATCGCCGCGCTACATGAGTCCGGAGCAGGCGGCCGGCGAGCGCGAGCTCGATGGACGCACCGACATCTATTCGCTCGGCCTCGTCGGGTACGAGATGCTCAGCGGCGAGCCGACGTTCTCGGGCGCCAGTCCGGTGTCGATCATCGCGAAGCAGATCACCGAGGTGCCCCCTCCGGTGGCGACACGCGCCGATGGGGTTCCGCCCGCGCTCGCGCAGGCGATCGACCGGGCAGTCGCCAAGGATCCTAACGAGCGGTGGCAGACGGCGGCGGAGATGGCGGCCGCGCTGCGGGACGTCGTGGATGGCCGCGGCGAGGGCCATCGCGCGCCCGCCCCGAAGCGGCGTCGCCCAATGGCGCTCATCGGCATCGCTGCGGCAGTCGTCCTCATCGCCGCGGGCGTGTGGACGGCGCGCAGCCTCGGCGTCGGCGCGTCAGGCGTCGATCCTCGCAAGTCGATCCTCGTTGCGCCATTCGAGGTCCAGGGGAACGATCCGGCGCTCGCGTGGCTGCGCGAGGGAAGCGTCAACATGTTGACCCTGAACCTCGCCGCATGGAGTGATCTCAGCGTCGTCGATTACGAGCGAAGCCTCGATCTCCTGCGCGAGTCGGATCTCGACGACGCGTCGCGCATCGGGCTGGAGGATGCGCGCGACATGGCGCGTGAAGCGGGAGTTGGGACGGTCGTGCTGGGGCAGATCAGCCGAGTCGGTGACTCGCTCATCGTGGTCGCGCGCGCCTATGACGTATCGAAGGGGAACCGCATCGGCGACGCCGCTCAGCACAGCGCGTCCGTGTCGTCCGATCCCCGCGCGATCTTCGACGCGATCGCGCGTGATCTGCTCGATCTCGCCGGCGCTCCACCGATGCGGCCCGAGCTCGCGCGCACGACGACCACCTCGCTGGAGGCGTACCGCGCCTACCTGCACGGGTTGCAGGCCCTCAACCGCTGGCGGCTCGCGGAAGCGGACAGCGCGTTCCGGCGCGCGACGGAAGCCGACAGCACCTTCGCGCTGGCGTATTACAAGCGGTCGCTCGCGCGCGGGTGGAGTCGCGCCGTCACGGACACCAGCGACGTTCGCCTTTCGCGCGCCGCCGCGCGGCACGCCACCCGCCTGCCGCAGCGCGAGCGCGCGCTCATCGACAGCTACCTGCAGCTCTCCCAGGGACTCGCGGCGCAGACGCGCGGCGACTTCACCGCCGGGGCGGCGCACTTCACCGCCGCCGAGCGAGGATATGAAGGAATTCTCGCGAAGGACTCCACCGACGCCGAGGCCTGGTACGGCCTGGCCGACGCGTATTTCCATCATGGCGGCTCCGGCCCTCAGCTCGATACCGGCATTGCCCGCAAGTGGACCCGGGCATTGCGCGCGTTCGACCGCACGCTCGCGCTCGACTCCACCTTTCACCTCGCGTACCCCCACACGCTCGCGATCTACCAGGTCGGCGGGCGGGTGTCGCCGATGATCATCCTCGGCGACAGCGTGGTCCTCGTGCCTGACGACTCGGCCGCTCGCGCCATTGGCGTCGATCGCGTGCGGGCTGCCCGGGAGCGCGCCCGAGAATTGGCGCTGCTGCAAGCGAAGCACTGGCGATATCTCGACCCCGATGCGGCCCAGGCGCACGTCGCGGTAGTCGATGGATACGCCGCCGCGGGACAGTTCGACTCCGCGGCGGCTGCGCTCCGGCAGACCATGGAACGGCCCGAGATCCGCACGCCCGACATGCCGTACGCGCTGGCGATGCTGGAGCTCTCGGCGGGTTCGCCAACGGCGCTCGAGACGCTGCGCTCGGCGCTTGCGACCTCGGGGCCTGACACCCTGCTGGCCGCGGGAGGATCCCGACGGCTCCAGAGTCTCACCGGGGCGAGCAACGTGGCCGCGTTCCACGGCGCGCTGCCCGAGCAGGACCGCGTCTTCAGCACCATCAATCGAGTCGAGCCGACGCTGCCCGGCGTGAACCTGCCCATGCGGTACATCACCGGGATGTGGCGCGCAATGTCGCGTCTCGCGCTCGGACTCGATTCGCGAGAGATGCGACGGACCCTGGACTCCTCGATCGCCGCGCTCGATCGTCTGAATACCCCGATTTCCGCCGGCATCAAGGCGCAGGCACGGGGGCTTCCAATCATCGCGTATCTGACGACACGCGATAGCGTGTACCTCCAGCCGCTCCGCCGGTGGGGACCCAGGCAGGTGCCCGCCGAGCTGGAGGCCCTGCGCGCACTCGAGGCGGGGGATACGACGAGGGCAATGCGCATCGCCTCGCAGTTCCGCTCCCCCGACTCCCTCCGCCTGGTGAGCGATGCCGGCACCGGCTTCGCGCGCTTCGCGCAGGCGGAGCTGTTCGCCCGCCTCGGCGACGTCCGTCGCGCGATCGCCATCTACGAGTCGATGCAGCGGAAGGATCTCGGTCTCAGCTTCGGCGCCGACCCGCGCTGGCCGCTGTACGCGCGGAGCTTCCTCGCGCGAGGGCAGTTGTACGAGCAGTTAGGCGACCGGCCGCGCGCGATCGCTGCCTACGAGCAGTTCGTCGACATCTGGAAGGACGCGTCGCCGGAGCTGCAAGGGCAGGTGCGTCTGGCGCGCGAGGGGTTGATTCGACTGAAGGATGCGCCTGGACAGACTCTTCCGTGACCCGACGAGAAGCGAGGACTGAAGACAACGGGATTCGTTTGTATGGCTCCTCCTCCACTCGAATTCCTCGCGCCTTCATCCTCGTTCCTCGTTCGCTCTACAGACATGCCCCCACGACGTAGAAAGCGGCTCGATCCCGCCGTATTCAATCTTCCTGTCGAGAAGATGCGGCAGGGCTATTACTCCGACAAATACTTCGTTCGCGCCCGCGAGATCCTCACCGCCGACAAGCACTCGCCGAGGGTGACGATGCAGGTGTTCGGGAAGGCGCAGGCCTTCCTCGGCGGAATGGACGAGGCGATCGCGATCCTGAAGCTGTGCGCCGATGACTGGAGCGCGCTCGACGTGCACGCGCTCTACGACGGCGATCGCATCGAGCCGTGGGAGACGGTGATGACGATCGAGGGTCCGTATCAGGCGTTCGCGCATCTCGAGACACTCTATCTGGGTGTGCTCGCTCGGCGCACACGCGTGGGGACGAACGTACGGGCCGTCGTCGAGGCCGCACGTCCCAAGCAGGTGATGTTCTTCCCCGCCCGACACGACCACTGGCTGGTCCAGACGGGCGACGGGTACGCCGCGCACATCGCGGGCGCGATCGGCGTGTCCACCGACGCGCAGGCGAGCTGGTGGGGCTCGTCAGGCATCGGCACCGTGCCTCACGCGCTGATCGCCGCCTACCACGGCGATACGACGCTGGCGACGCGCAAGTTCGCCGAGTTCATCGATCCGGACGTGCAGATCATCACCCTCGTCGATTACGACAACGATTGCGTGACGACGAGTCTCGATGTCGCGCGCGCGCTGGGCGACCGGCTGTGGGGCGTGCGCATCGACACGTCGGAAAATCTCGTGGACACGTCGATCATCCCGATGATGGGCGCGTTTCGGCCGACGGGAGTGAACCCGCAGCTCGTGTGGAACGTGCGCAACGCGCTCGATTCGGAGGGATTCGGTCACGTGAAGATCGTGGTGTCCGGCGGCTTCACGGTCGAGAAGATCCGGTTCTTCGAAGAGCAGCTGGTGCCCGTGGATGCGTACGGTGTCGGATCGTCCCTCTTCGGCGGACGTTTCGACTTCACCGCGGACATCGTCCTGCTAGAAGGAAAGCCCGAAGGCAAAGTCGGGCGCGACTACCGGCCCACCAAGCGGCTGGAAAAAGTGAAATAACGCAATGGAGGTCGGAGTGGCTCGCCCGCAGCTCACCGGAGTTGGTACGCAGCTGGTCCATACGCTGGAAGACGCCTCGACGCACGTGCAGCGGCTCCATGGCATCGTCGAGAAGATGGCGATGGCGCACAAGCTTCAGCAGCCGACCGCCGCATTCGGACAACAGCTGCGCCGAGCGGCCGCGCCGCTCGTCGGGATGCTGAAGACGCAGTACGGCGTGCTCGCCGATCAGGTCTCGGGACTCATCCTCGTCGCGACGCGCGGCGGCAACGAGCAGCGAAAGGTCTCGGCGTTGCGCGAGGGTGTCGGTCAGCTCAAGGCGCAACTCGAGATCGCGATCAACAAGGTGTACGAGCACCACGCGAT
>DASRHU010000203.1:0-10622 GCA_035650335.1 Gemmatimonadaceae bacterium
GCGCGACCGACGACGCATTGCTGGCCGAGGTGCGCCACGCTCTGGCGGGGGAGTACGAGATCGATCGCGAGGTCGGTCGGGGTGCGATGGCGGTGGTCTACCGGGCGAAGGAGGCCGGGCTCGGGCGCCGGGTGGCGCTGAAGGTTCTTCCTCCGGAAATGACGTTGAGCCCCGAGCTGACGGAGCGCTTCAAGCGCGAAGCGCGCCTCGCCGCTTCGCTCGACCACGCGAACATCATCCCGGTGTACCGGGAGGGACAGGCCGGGCGGTTCCTGTTCATGGCGATGAAGTTCATCGAGGGGCGATCCCTCGAGGCAATCATCGAGTCGCAGGGTCCCCTGCCGGTACAGGTGGTCCTGCACGTGCTCCGGAGCGCGACGAGCGCGCTCGCGTACGCACACGATCGGGGCATCGTCCATCGCGACATCAAGAGCGCGAACATACTGATCGATGGCGATGGGCGCGTCGTCGTCACCGATTTCGGGATCGCCCGCGCGACCGAGGATGCCAATCTCACCTCGACCGGAACGATGGTGGGCACGCCGTACTTCATGAGCCCGGAGCAATGCGCGGCGCGACGCATCGGCCCGCAGAGCGATCAGTATTCGTTAGGGGTGGTGGCGTTCCAGATGCTGACGGGCAGCGTCCCCTTCCAGGCCGAGACGCTCCCGGGGATCATGCACCATCACTTCTACACGCAGGTGCCGGACGTGGCTGATGCCCGTCTGGACGTGCCGGTGGCGCTGCGCGAGCTCATCGATCGGGCGCTTGCCAAGAAACCGGAGCAGCGGTTCGCGACGACGCAGGCAATGCTCGCTGCCCTCGAAAAGGTCCCGTTCTCTCAGCAGGACCGCGACCAGGGGCTCGCGCAGTTGCGTGACCTGGCGCGTGGAACGGCAATCCCACCGGTCGGCATCTCCGTGCTCCCCGCGCCCCCGAGCGCCATCCGCCTAACGCCCCAATCGGCGCCCGTGACGCCGCCGCCGACGCGATGGCTCTCGCGTGCAATGGTCGGTGTCCTCGCCGTCCTCATTCTGGGCGTCGGCTCCGCCGGAGCGCTCGTCTGGCGGCGCGGCCAGGCACCACCAGCGACTACGATCGCGGCGACGGCCGCCGCGCAGCCGCCGGCGGCACCACCACTCGTCGTGCAGACCAGAACGGCCGATGCGCGAGCGGCCGAGTCACGCCCAGCGGCCGTAGAGCCGAAGGCCCTCGGCCGCCTGCGGGTGCGAGCGTTTCCCGCCGACGCCGAAATCCGCGTTGATGGCCGCCTGATCGGGTATGGCGTGGTGCTCGATTCGGCCGTCCGGGCCGGCACCCGTCGCCTCCGGATCTCCGCGCCGGGCCACCAGCCCTTTGATACGACGATCGCGATCGTCGCCAATGAGGTGACCACCCTGTCGCGCATCACGTTGCAGGCCCAGGAGGACGAGTGATGGTGCGACTGGTGGTGGGCTTCGTCCTGGCGATGCTGATCGCTCGTCCGCTCGGCGCGCAGCGCACGCCGACGGAGGTACTGAGCCGCGCGGTCATTCTGTACGAGGAGCTGCAGCTCGAGCGCGCGGTGGTGTTGCTGCGAGAGGTCGCCTCACCTGGCAACGGCGGCGCAACGGCCGACGAGCGCCTGAGCGCCATGAAATACCTTGGCGCCGCGTACGCGTTGTTAGGCACACGCGATTCGGCGGTTGCCTACTTCCAGCGGACGCTGGAGCGCGACCCCTTCACGGATCTCCCTCCCGCGATCTTCACGGCGCAGGAGCGACAACTGTTCGCGGTAGCGCGGCAGCGAACGTTCGTCGTCGGCGCAAAGGTCCCGCAGGACACCGGCTTCGTGCCCGGGCAGACGATGGTGCCGCTCCGATTCGTGACCACCCGGCACGCCAGGGTGCATGCGAGCGTTCGGCGAGCGGGTGCGGGGGAGCCGGTGGCCTCCTTCCGCTGGACCGGCGAGGGGGCCGCGGAATCATCGTGGGATGGCCTCGATGAGGGGGGAGGACGGTTGGCGCCGGGCCGGTATCTCCTCGAAGTCAGCGCGACGAGTACCGCTGATTCGCTGACCGACACCGTCGCCGTGCAGTTCGACGTCCGGTACGATCATCCTCCGCTGGAGGACACTGTCGGTCTCGAGGCCGCGTCGCTCCTCCCAGAGCGCCGGCCACCGTCGGTGGCTCGCTCGCGTCTGGCCGTCGGCGTGGCGGCAGCAGCGTTCGCCATTGCCGTGCCGACGGCGATCGGACACGGAGAGCTCGGAAGCACGAGAAAGCACGCGACGGTCATGGCGAGCGTCAGCGTGTCCAGCGGCATTGCCGCGTTCGTCCTCCTCCGTCGCGGCGCGGCAATTCCCGCGAACATCCGTGAGAATGCACGCCGGCGGGAGGAGCACGTGCGCTTGAACCGTGAGATTCGCGAACGGAACGCCGCGCGAATCGCGGGCGCGCGGATGATCATCACCCCCGTGAGCGCGGAGCCGCGATGAGCATTCGCCTCGCGTGCGCCGTCATCGTTCTCTCTCTCACGGCGATGGGGCTGCGCGCGCAGCTACCGGTCCACGCCGGGGTGTCGATGTCCCTGACGGAGCACCGGGTCACGGCAGGAGCGGGTCTCGAGCGCTCGTCAGGCACCCTGTTCGGCGTGTGGGCGTCGACGACGCTTCCCTGGCAGACACTGGAAGCACGCGCTTCGCTGCGAGCCGGCTCGCTGGGTGCCAACGAGGCGTCGGCGGTGGACCGGGATGTCGGCGAGCTCACCGTCAGCGGGGTCCTCCCGCTGAATGCGTCGATCGGGCTGAATGCTGGTGTCGTCGTGAGGCGTTACGAGTCGGCGTTTGCGGCACAGCGCTGGGTGTGGGGGGAGCTCGGTCTCGACGGGCGCATGTCCATGCTCGACGATGCGCTGGACCTCTCGGCGGGACTGTCGATCATTCCGTGGGTGAGCGTGAGTGGGATCTCGCGTCCCGACCTGGCGGTCGCGGCGCGGAGCATGGTGGCCTACAACACCGGTCGACTGACGGCGACGATGCGCTACCGCCTGGAGCGCTTCGATTTCGCGGCGCGGCAGGGGGTGCGGCGCCTGGAGGAGCTTTCGTCGCTCGAGCTCGGGGTGGCCTGGCGGGTTCGTTAGCCCGGGCTGCGCTTCGCTGGCATCAAGAACCCAGGGGTTCATCACGGATGACACTGATTGTACGGAAGAGACCGAATCCGCTCCTGGCGCATTGAACCCTCCTCGCGCGACAACAAAAAGCTGCTTTGGACCTGCGCGTGGAGAGTGGTCGGCGCCAGGAGCGATCCGCAGCCTCCGCCCAATCCGCCTCATCCGTATCGCCCCTCCGTTCTTGATGCCCGCTCGGCTCGCGTGAACCGGGCATCAAGAACAGAGGGTCCAATCGGATGAGGCGGATGGAGCGGATGCTGCGGATCGCTCCCTGGTGCATTGAACCCGCCGTGCGCGACAACAAAGACAGCTTTGGACCTGTGGACGGAAAGTTATCGCCTCATGGAGCGATCAGGCCGTTACAGTCCAATCCGTGTCATCCGTGATGAACCCCTGGGTTCTTGATGCCAGCCGGGGCGAACGCCCGGAGGAGCCTAAGGCCTGTCGCCGGTCGTGCCCCCAGAGCAGTTTTCGAATCCAATGGCGACCCTCTCCCACGCCGTTCGCGAGACGCCCAACCTGACGCCAGCGGCCCCCGTGCCATCGCCCTCCCAGCGCGAGGCCGTCGAGGCGGCGCCGGGGCCATTGCTCGTGCTCGCCGGCCCCGGTGCGGGGAAGACGTTCTGCCTCATCGAGCGGATTCGATTCCTCATCGAGCACGGACGAATCGCCCCGAGCCGGATCTGCGCCTTCACCTTCACGAACAAGGCCGCCGGTGAGATCGCGCACCGGCTCGAACGCACGTTAGGCGACCACGGCTCCACCGTGAAATCCGGCACGATCCACGCCTTCTGCGCCGAGCTGCTGCGGGAGCACGGCGCGCGCGTCGGGCTCGCCGCGGGGTTCGGCATTGCCGACGAAGAGTATCAGCTGAGCGTCCTCCGCCGTCTCGAGGGTGTTCGGCCCTGGCACAGGAACCTCCTGACGCGATTCAGCGCCAACCGCTTTCGCGGGGCGCCGCTCCAGCACGAGGACTACTCGCTTCTCGAGCGGTACGAGAAGTTCCTCGAGCAGCGCCGGATGGTGGACTTCGACATGCTCGTCATGAAGGCCGCCGAGCTGCTCGAGCGCACATCCGAGGCGGACGCGATTCGCGCGCGATGGGACGTGATTCTCGTCGACGAGTTCCAGGATCTGAATCCCGTGCAGTACCGCGTCGTTCGCGAGCTGGCGCGCGCTCACGAGCACGTGTTCGCGGTCGGCGACCACGAGCAGTCCATCTACTCGTGGGCGGGCGCGGACCCGTCGGTGTTCCGAAGCCTGCTGAACGATTTTCGCGTCGCCAGGAAGGTCCGGCTCGAGGAAAACCGCCGCTGCCCGTGCGATGTCTTCGAGTTGGCGCGGCGACTCGTCTCGTTGAACGCCCCGATCTTCGATGACCTTCCACCACTGCAGGCCACCCGTCCGTCGCGCTTTCCCGCCGTCGCGCTCTCGTTCTCGACTGACGACGCCGAGCGTTCGTGGATCGTCGAGGACGTCCGGCGCGACCGTGCGGAATCCGGTCACGCGTGGGGCGAAGTCGCTGTGCTCTATCGGACGAACGAGATGGGCGAGGCGCTCGAGGGCGCCTTTCTCAACGCCGGCATTCCGTGCCGCCTCGCGCGCGGCCGGGCGTTGGCCGAGGATCCGGTCGTCGGATACGTGATCGCGGCGCTTCGCGTCATCGCCTGTCCCAGGGACGACGTCCATCGCGATGGGTTCTTCGCGACCGTCCTCTCGCGCGTGCTCTACGATGATGCACGCGTCCGCGGTGAGGAGACGAGGCAGGGGCTGCTCCGCCAGCTCATGCACGTGGCGGCGCGGCCTCGCGCCGACGAGGACGGCCGGCAGGCGCGTCGCGCGCTCTATCAATGGCGCAACCTCGCGGCCATCGGCACGCGCCACACGTCGCTCGCGTCGCTCATCAAGGACCTGCTGTCGCAGCGGGTTGGCCAGCGGCGGTCCGTTCTCGAGGAGCGCCACGATGAGCTCACCGATCCCGCCGATCACGCGGAGGTGGTGAGCCTCGCCGAGCGACTGGGCGATGCCCGGGAGCGTGGGAAAGCGATCTGGCTCGAGCCGGCCGGCGGTGTCGAAATCCCGATGAAGGGAATGCTCGCCGGGCTTGGCTACGCGGAGATCGACGTCGGCGTCGCGAGCCACGGTCGTGTCGCGCGCTTCGGACCTAACGACTGTCCCACCCTCGGCCTCCCGCTCGGCCTGTTCAAGGCCGCTCAACTGCTCGAGAGCCGGGACTTCAGGCCGGCCTTTCGTGACTTCGTCGCGATCGACATCGAGACGACGGGAGATGATACCGAAACCGCCGAGATCGTGGAAATCGCGGCCGTCCGAGTGCGCGATGGGAAGATGGATGAGCTCTTCAACACGCTCGTGAAGCCGCGCATCCCGATATCGGCGAGATCGACCGAGATTCACGGCATTCGTCAGGCGGATGTCGACGGGGCGTCTCGCTTTGAGGATGTGTGGCCGCAGCTGCGCCGTTTTTGCGGGGATGATGTGATCACCGCGCACAACGGATACGAGTTCGACTTCCGGATCCTGCGTCGGATGGTGAAGGCGCTCGGTGCGCGCTTCGACCTCTGCACCTACGACACGCTTCCGCTCGCGCGCGACCTGTACCCCACGAGCCGAAAGCTCGTGCACCTCGCCCGGAGCTTCGGCATCGATCCCGGGCGGTCGCATCGGGCGCTCGATGACGCGAAAGCGCTCGCCCAGGTCGTCCTCAAGCTCGACGAGGCGAAGCTCGCGCGTGCGAGAAAGAGCGCCCTGCTTCAGCTCCTCGGCCACCTCGGCGTGGCGCTCGCGTTATGCGATGAGAGCGCGCTCTGCCCGGAGGCGCTGCTCTTCCGCCGCCTGTCTCGCCCCTTCGCCCTTGGCCGCTACAGCGGGAGCCTCGAGTACTACGAGAGCGAGGCGGCGGGGAACGAGTCGATTCCCAGCGTCGATGAGGTGATCGACAAGCTCGGCGGGCCGAAGCTGATGATGAAGATCAGGGCGGAGAAGTCGGCGGACGAGCTGTATCCCGCGGCGATGCCACGATTGCGGAGGCTCATCGACCAGATCGCCGACGGGCCACTCGGCGGGCAGATCGAGGCGTTTCTCGAGTGCGCCGTCCTCTCGAAGTGGGATGGACACGAGCCGGAACAGGGTCGCGTGAACCTGCTGACGCTGCATTCCACCAAGGGGCTCGAGTTCTCGCGCGTGTACATCGTCGGGGCGGAGGATGGGCACCTGCCGGGGCGATCGGCGAGTCACGAGGCGACAAAGGACGAGATCGAGGAAGCGCGGCGATTACTGTATGTCGGCATGACGCGAGCGAAGGACCGCCTCGTGCTCACGCACGCGGCGGCGCGGGGCGGACGCCCGATGGGTGGCCATCGCTTTCTCGACGAGATGGGACTCGTGCCTCGGGCGGTAAGTTGACCTGGCGCGTGCAGGTGGGCACCGACGAGGTGAGCGCAGCCCACGATTCTGCCGGGTCGTCGACGGTGTTCGTGTGCGCGCATGGCGCCGGCGGGAACATGCAGGACCGCGGCGTGATGTCGATCTCGCAGACGTTGCGGGCCCGCGGCGTGGATGTCGTGCGGTTCAATTTTCCGTACACCGAGAAGCGCAGCGGGCGTCCGGATCCCATGCCGGTGCTGAAGCAGACGACCGAGGCCGTCGTTGCGCGCGTGCGGGCCGAGCTTCAGCCTCGTGTGCTTTTGATCGGCGGGCGATCGATGGGGGGCCGAGCGGCCTCGATGCTCGCGGCCGATGGATTCGCGTGCGATGGTCTCCTGCTCCTCGCCTATCCGCTGCACCCCGCGGGCAAGCCCGAGCAGCTTCGCGACGCCCATCTTCCGAGAATTACCGCTCCGGTGCTCTGCTTCAACGGCACGCGTGACGCGTTATGCACGCCCGATCTCATGGAGCCGGTGCTCCGGCGCGTCGGTGGGAACTGGACGATGCACTGGCTCGAAGGGGCGGATCACAGCTTTCACGTGCTCAAGCGCTCCGGCCGGACCGACGCCGAGGTGCTCGCGGAGATAGGGGACGCGACGCGCTCCTGGGTGGAGCAGCTGTCGAGCGTCGCTCGTTAGGGGCGATGCGGCGGCCGGCACGGGGCCGCCGTGAACGAGTCGTCTTCCCACCACATCGATCCGCAAGTTGAGCCCTTCGAGCGTCCGTGCGCCGAGGAGGACGAGGTCACCGCGCTCGGCGAAGACGACGATGTCGGGCGTCGAAGTGCCTTCGGCGTAGAGGTTGGCGAAGCCGATTCCGCGCTCGATCTCGCGGCCGTCCGTCGTGACGAAGTCGACGACGCGCTCCGGCGTGAGGCCGAGCGATTCGAGCACGGCGCGCGGGATCCAGGTGTATTCGCTTCCCGTGTCGACGATGACGTCGGAGAGCTCGATCAGCGTGCCGCGATCGGCCGGGTGCTCGATCGAGATGGCGGTGCGGAGGATTCCCATCTCGTCGAGCATATCGGCCTCCCATCACGCCGCAGGCATCGCCTGATTGCGGAGGGCATCGCGCGCTTTCCGCCCGCTACGGCGACCGTGCCTCCGCGATTGCCGGCCCGCCGACCGCGTTCACCTTGTTGAGATTGCCGCACGCGATGACGCCCGAGCCCTCGCTCCCGCTCGCCCGCACGCTCACGAAATACGACCCGTTCGTCGGGACGGTGAAGGGAAGAGTAACCGACGAGTGGGCGTTTCCCTGGTCATCCGCGACCAGCGACGCATACGCCTGCGGGCCAACGAGGATGCCGAGATCCCGGCCGCATGTTCCGAGGTGGGCGTACCAGGCGTGAACCGCCCGTGGCTGCGCGCCGGTGATCGCGATCGTCGCCAGCGTTTCCCGGTGGGTGGCGCCGGGCGCGAGTGTCGCCGTCCCGGTGAGGCCCGAGGGCGACGAGAGGCTGGCCGTCCATGATTCGAGCCGCACGACATCGCCGGTGGACGTCTCGATGACGAGCGCCGGTCGCTGCACGCAGCCGAGCAGCGTCAGGGCCATCAGGCCGGGAACCGCGATGCGCAGCATTTGTGTCACCCTCCTCGTTATGGTGCGCCCGTCCGTGTGCCGCCCGAGCGCCAGGCAGCATGGGGATCGTCGCGCGTTGCGGCGACACTCACCCCGTTAGGTTGCCTCACGACGACAGCGAGCGCAAGAGGCGCGGTCGCCGGCGCCGATACGATCTCGAGAAACCGCTGACGCCGCGCTTGCGGGAGCCGCCGGCTCAACCAGACGACGTTCTCCCCCTTGTCCCGGCCAAATGCCTCGAGGAGGGTATGCTCCCCGTCCTGCACGAGCAGGTGCGAGCACAACTCGTCAGGCCCGAAGCATGCTGCCGCTCGCGCCAGAGCCGTGACCGAATCATCGTCGAGCGAGAAGAAATATTCGCCGGTGCTGCGCCGCCTCGCGATCGAGCGGGCCAGCAGGAAGGGGAGCAGCGAGGGGTTGCGGGGGGCGATCAGCTGCAAAATCGCCGTGCGCGGCAGGGCGGTCGCGATCGCGGTGATGAGGAGCGCTGTGTCGGGGACGCTCCCGGCATCGACCCGGTCGGGGTCGGGGAGGGAGAGCCGCTTCGCACTCCGAAGGGCGGCGCGCGCCCTGTCGAGCCACTGCATGGATCCGCTCCGTTCGTAAGGCGGTCAACGATCGGGCAGACCTTTCTAATCCGTAAAGCGTCACATCGTCGAACGGACGGATCGCAGCTGTCGCTCGCAGCTCAGGCGCCGTTGGGAGTGCCGGTCAACTTTTCCGCCGACCGAACCACTCAGCGCGCAGCATCGACCTTGAGCACCGTCCCAAGCAGCACGTTCGCCCCGTTCGTGATGTCCTCCGCCCGCGAGAGCTCCCGCGGCGAGTGACTAATCCCGCCGACGCTCGGCACGAAGATCATCCCGGCCGGTCCGATACGCGCCATATCCTGCGCGTCGTGTCCGGCTCCACTCGGCATCACTTTCGTCGTCAGGCCCAGCTCGCGCGCGGCATCCGCGATCATCCCGCGAAGCCGCGGATCGGTCGGCGCCGGCTCGTTGACGTTGATCTCCTTGAAATCGAACACGGTGCCACTCGCGTCGCCGATTCGTCGAGCCTCGGCGCGAATGCGCTCGTAGAGCATGTTGATCTTTGCCGCGTCGAGGTCGCGCAGCTCGAGGCTCAGGACAACCGTCCCCGGAATCACGTTGGGGGCGCCGGGCAGCGCCTGGATCCGTCCCACCGTGCCGACCTGACGTCCCGGCACACTCGTCACCACGCGATTGACCGCTTCAATGAACCTGGCAGCCGCGAGGAGCGCGTCGCGACGGCGATCCATGGGGGTCGTCCCGGCGTGGTTCGCGAACCCCTGCACCGTGACATCCCACCAGTTGATCCCGACGATTCCCTCGACCACGCCGATGTCGATCTTCTCCGTATCGAGCACGGCACCCTGCTCGATGTGGAGCTCCAGGTAGGCGGCGAGCTCGCCCGGCTTCCGGCGCGCCTCGGCCAGTCGAGCCGGGTCCCCGCCAATGAACGTGATTCCGTCGCGAATCGTCTTCCCGCTGCGGCTCACGAGATCGAGCTCGCGCTCGGTGAGCGCGCCGATCATGCCGCGGCTGCCGATCAGCCCGCCCTCCTCGTTCTGGAAAATGACGACCTCGAGCGGATGCCGGGTGACGACGTTGTTGTCGGCCAACGTCTGCGCCACCTCGATGGCTCCCATCGAGCCGACGTTTCCGTCGTAACGCCCGCCGTCCGGCACCGAGTCGATGTGCGATCCGAAGAGGATCGCCGGCAGCGCCGCCTCGCGGCCCGCTCGGCGGCCGATGATGTTTCCCGCTGCGTCGACCCTCACCTCGAGCTTCGCCGCCCGCATGAGTCCCATCGCGTACTCGCGCGCGGCTCGATCGGCGTCGCCGTACGCCAGGCGCGTCACCCCGCCCGCTGCGGTCTTGCCGAACTCGGCCAAAGCACTCAGCGACTCGTTGAGCCGCACGCCATTCACGCGAAGCCGCGGCTGTGCGGGTAGCTGGGTGCGCTCCCGGAGCGTGGGGGAGATGACCGCCACCGCGCGCACGCCTAGCGCACCGGCAAGCACCCCGGTCAACTCCCTGGTGAACTTCCGCCGGTTCACGTGGTAGCCTCCAGCGTTTTCGGTGGCTACACGTTACTGCGTGGCGGCGATGGCGGCGATAGATGGTCGAGCGTGAACGCCTCCGGTGACCGCATATGTTTGCGCGGGGCGTCTATTTTGGCTCGATCACTACCACCTGGGATCCGCGCTCAGCAGCCGCTCCATCTCGTCGGACGGGGCTGGCTTCGAGAACAGGTATCCTTGCGCGTATTCGCAGCCGATCTCGCGCAGCGTCGCGAGCTGCGCCTCGGTCTCGACCCCCTCGGCCACGGCGGCCACGCCGATGTTGCTGGCGAGCGCCCGGACGGTGCGGACGAGCTGCAAATGCGTCGGCTCGGTGTGCATCCGGCTCACGAACGTGCGGTCG
>DASRHU010000204.1:0-17817 GCA_035650335.1 Gemmatimonadaceae bacterium
GCAAATGCACCTGAAATCCGGCCGGCCGGTTCTCGATCTCGATCTCGTACGTCACCTTCATGGCATTGACGCTGGCGTAGCGTTGCGGAGCTGCCGGACCGCCGTACTCATTGGTCTTGTAGTCGGGGATCGACGTGTCCAACTCCGGTAGGTGCCACGTGACCGCTTTCGTCGCCGCATCATAGGTCGCCACACGAATCGTCTGCTGCGAGACGTACTGCGGCGTCGCGACGTTGAAGGAGTCCGCGAGCGCGAGCAGCGGTCGCGTCTGCGCGTGCGCCAGCACGCCTGGCAGGACAAGCGCGAGCGCCAGGGCGAGTATCCGGACGGTGGTTGTGGCGGCAGTCATGGTCTTCTCCTCGGAACGGCGACCGCCCCAGGATTGGGCACGGCCGGTGGACGAAGCGCATCACTGGTCTTCCCGGAACGCACGCGATCCGGCCCGGAAGGGGGCATCGGGTCGCCCGGGCCCTCGCCGAACCCCTTGAAGATCCGCGAAAAGATCCGCTCCCGGGCGACGGGATCGCCCCACAGCGGAAACCCTGACGCGGCCTCCGGCATCGTCCGCGACGCCGCCTGGTATCGCGCACCGGGCTTTCCACCGCTCGCCATCGAGCCGGCGCGATACGGGAGCCCGAACGGCTCACCTTCCCACTGGCGGTGGCCATCCATCGACTTCACGACGTTCAACATCACGTTCACGCGGTCGCTGGCCGGATAGAACGGCGTCGCGACGCCCGCGCGACGCGCGAGCTCGTTCAGCCCGTGCCCGTCGAGCAAGGTGAGCTTCGTCAGGATCACCGTGTTGTACAGCGGCGCGAACGCCGTCCACTTGAGCACGCTGTCGGAACCGAGCTGCATCTCGGCGTTGATCGCCGCGCGCACCGACGGACCGTTAGGCTTGTAGACGGAGTCCATGTAGTAGGCGGGGCGCGACATCATCTCGAGGGAGCTGATCTGCCGGGCGAGCTGGGTTTCCAGATAGGTGAGGGCGAGCGTCGCCAGCGAGTCCTTCACGGGCGCGAGGGGGTCGTGCTCCGCGATCCACTTCATCACCTCGGCCGGGATGTGCCCGCCGTGCATCTTGAGCGTCCATTCGCTGTTCCAGTCCATCAGCGCCTTCGCGCCCTCGGGTACGCGATGCGCCAGAATCGCGCGGCCGAGCACCAGATTCGCGTTCACGAGCGCGCGCATCCCTCGATCGATGTCGAGCCTCCACGACTCGAAGAACTCCTTGCGGGCGCACGCGTGCGGTTTCTTCCCGCACCGTACGCCATAGGGCAGGCTCGCGCTCGATCCCGCGTTCATCTCCGCCGTCGCCTGCTCGATCGACGTTCCGAGCCATCGATGCAGGCGCATCCAGTGCTTGTAGTGCGGCGCGCCCTCCTCCGTGTGATTCAGGATCGCCGGATGCTTGATCAGCACCTCGGCGGCGAAGCGCGGCCAGATGTCGATGGTGTCGTTGGTCGCGGGCGTGAACTTCCCGATGTACGACTCGAGAACGACATGGCGCGCGACGACGATAGGCTTTGCCCAGTCCCACGCGTACGAGGCACCGCCAGGTTGTCCGTCACCCCAGTCGTTCACGTAGCTGTGACCGAAGACGTCGCCGGCGGCGTGCACGAGGAACCCGTACGCGAACGCCAGCACGCGATCGGGATCCTGGTCGGGGCGATCCCAGGGACGGGAGCGCCAGGCGCGCGCCTCCCGGACGACATGCTGGAGCCAGTCGTCGGACGTCCACCGATCGTGCTCGGCGGACTTGTCGACATGCACCAGCGACTGCCCGACGTAAATGTCGGGGAAGGCGTCGGGCCCGACGACGCCGCCGCGGAAGTCGTCAGGGAACTTCCGCAGTGCACGAAGCACGTCCGCATTGACCGGAATCGATCCGTAGGGAGGGATCGTGACCTGCCCATCGTTCAGCGCATCCGCGAGCGCGACGTTGGCCGCGAACAAATGCGTGCCGAGTTTCCATCGGGCGCCGCGCGCATCAGGTGCGGGGCAGTCATCGACGCCGCGGAATGAGACACCGCCAGTCGCCGACGAGGCGAGCAGCGGCGCGATCAGGAGGGTGACGAGGAGCATCATGGAAACCGGACCTTGATGCGCTTCTTCACTGCGTCGGTCGCCTTCTTCTTCGCCTCGTCGGTCACCTTCTTCTTGGCCCCGCCCTCGCCTTCGCTCGCCTCGGAGCTATCACTCGCGCTCGCCTCGGGCTCGGCGGCCGCCGCCGCATCGCTCGACGGATCGGCGCTGATGGCGGCGCTGCTCGATGGCGCGTACGCGGCGTCCGCACCGGCGTACTCCATCGGCGCTTTCTGGAATGCCTGACGAGTCGTGAGCGCCAGTGCATCGATCGACCCGGACAGCTCGGTAAGCGCCGCGGCCGTCGCCGTCGGGCCTCTGGCGGCACGGAGGTTTTTCAGGGCCGCTTTGACCTGTGCCAGGCGGTCGGGCAATACGCCGAGAAACTGCAGACCGGCGATGATCAGGTTGACGTTCCGATACTTGCCGAGGAACTGCGGAACGAGCGGGGTCAGCGCATCGACGGTGGTCTGCAGCTTGTTCATCGATTGCAGGCAGCAGGCGTCCACGACCACCACTGTGTCGGCCGCGGCCTGCGCCGCCTGCTCGATCTGATCCTCCAGCGTTTCGAACTGCGTGTCGACCGTCTCGACGCGGTCATCGAGCTCCGACTCGAACGTCGGCATCGCGGGCGCTTCCATGGCGGTCGGCGGCGTCGGCTCCGCGCCGGGAATGACGCTGTAGCGATAGATCATCCCGTGGTTGCCGACGACGTAGGCTCGGTCGCGGCGGGGCAGGCTGAAGGCGTGCACCTCAGCTGGAAAGGACAGCTCGCGCGACGACCAGCGCGCGCCTCCGTTCGTCGTGTAGCTCAAGCGCGCGCCGTTGAACGACCAGCCGACCTCCGGATCCGCGAACTTGATTTCGTTGCCCGGGGTGCCGACGAGCCCCGTCCACGTGCGGCCGCCGTCGGTCGTCCGATACAGCCGGTTCTCCGACAGGTGCGCGTAGCCGGTGTTCTCATCAACGAAGAACACCTCGTGATCGTGATAGACCTCGAGGTCGCCGCCGATGTCGGTGACGACGTTGAGCTTCCACGTCGCCCCACCATCCTCAGTTTTCGCGACGAAGAGCGTGCGCGCCGCGCCGTGTGCACCACCGATGGCGTAACCCACGGATGCCGACGGGAAGTGCATGCCCTTGAGGTTGCAGTCGACGTCGCGCGCCAGGCCGTTCACGGTGATTTTCGCGCGGCACCGGAACACGTCCTTCCACGTGCGGCCGCCGTCGGTCGTTCGCGCGATCCGTCCGACGTTGTCGTTGGCATCGAGATGGAGGCCGACGTTCTTCGAGAGGTAGACGTAGTCCAGCAACCCCCACGACGCGTTGATGGACCCGACCTGCTGCCAGGAGTCTCCGTCGTCGGTGCGGAGCACCTTGTACTTGCCGATGCCCGCTGGCTGAAGCACCCATCCCAGCTTCTCATCGAGGAAGTACGGGGAGAAAAAGGGCGGCTCCTTCGACTCGTGATCTCCCAGCTCCACGGTCCACGTTGCGCCGCCATCTCTGGTTCGGAGCAGCATGCCGCCCTGGTAGGGGTTTCCGCTCGTGACCCAGCCGACGTCCGGGTTCACGAAGAAGACGTCGTTCAAGAAGACGTCTTCGGAATAGCTCACAGGCTCCCAGACCCCCTTCCACGCAGGTCTGTTGGCGGGCGAAGTCCGCTGAGCATCGAGCGGCCCGGCGGCGGCCGCGGCGAACAGGACGAGCGCCCCAGCACCTAACGCGCGCTGAATGTGGAAGACGGAGTGCCGCTGCATATCACTACCTCCTGGAATGGAAAGCTCCTGCTCTCCGAATAGAGACCGGCTGCGCTCGCTCTTGTCGCATCCTCGAACACGGGGTAACGTGGCGGTCATGCCGCAGCGGTTCGCCCCACGGGTGTCGGTGTGCGGGAGCGTGCGATGTTGATGTTCCCGACCGACCGTCAGCGTTACAGCGCGCCAGCGCGTTCAGTGGGCGTCCCTTGAGGGCCGTGCCAAACGAGTCGGAGCTTGCGGCGCGTTTTTGGGACCGGATCCGGGTCTTCGCCGCACGGCGGCTGCAGGATGCCGCGATCGCGGAAGACGTCGCCCAGGAAACGCTGCGCCGTGTCATCGAGGCGGTGCGCGCCGGGCGCGTGGAGAACCCCGACGCGATCGCGGGCTTCATTTTTCAGACGGCGAAGCACATCTGCATGCACGCGCACCGGTCCGCTGGCCGGGAGGTGCGCGCCATGCAGCGGCTCGATGATCCTGACGAATCCGAAGAGCGCAGGCCCACCGCGCTCGACCATCTCATCACCGAAGAGCGCCGAGCCGAAGTCAGAAGCGCGCTCGAGGTGCTTTCCCCAGAGGACCGCGAGCTCCTGCGCGCCCTGTACTACGAGCAGCTGGAGACGGCTGCGCTCGCGACGCGCCTTGGACTGACCGCCGGCGCGCTCCGCGTTCGGAAGCACCGCGCGCTGCAACGCCTCGCGGACGTCCTCGAGCAAAACCGAGCCGGTGAAACGCTTTCCTCCAACCGGGAACTCAAGAGGTGATGGAACCGACCCGCATCACACACGAACGCGTCGAGCAGGAGGATCTCGACACTCGCTACCTCGCCGGTACGCTCTCCGATGAGGAGGCCGATGCGTTCGAGGAGCACTATTTCTCGTGCGACCGATGCTGGTCGGCCGTGCAGCTCGGTTTGGGCGTTCGCGGCGCGGAGGCGCCTGAGAAGGCCGATGCGCGCGGGGCGGCGCCGAGAGTACACCGGACTGGTGCGGCGCCCTCGACGATGGCGCGTCCTCGCCGTCAGTGGATGCCGATCGCACTCGCGGCGGCGGTGGCGATGATGGCCTTCGGCCTCTGGCAGTGGAATGACAATCAGCGAATGCGTCCCACCGACGATGCACTCCGCGGACCGACGGACTCGATTCGGGCAGTCGCCTCCGTGCGCGGTCGCGCACTGGTGCTGAGCTGGCCGGCGACGGCCACCGCCGACCGGTACGGCGTGCGCCTTCAGAAACGCGATGGGACGATCATCGTGGAGCGCTTCACCGCTGATACTTTGGTGGCGCTCTCGCGCGACTCACTCCCGGCGATCTCCGATAGCGAGCCCGTCTACTGGGAAGTGCGCGCGCTGGATGCCCTGCGGCGCACGATCGCCCGGTCGCGGCTCGTGCCGGCTCGAATGCCTCCGGCGAGGCGATGAGCGCACGAGTGCCTAACGTGCCGCGTCGCGCCGTGTGGTTCGCCGTCCTGGCGGCGTGCGCGATCGCGGCGTGCCGCGAGGTGCGGCGCCCGCCGGCGGTCGCGCCGGTGCCGCCGCACTTCGCCGTCGCGGAAAGTCTGCGGTTGCGCGGGCAGTCGGCCGAAGCTCTGCAGCGCTTCCGGGTGCTCCGTGATTCGCTCGCGGCGGCCGGCGATACCGCCGGGCTGTGGCGCGCACAATTGGGCGTGGCCGAGGCGCTGAATCGGCTGGGGCAGCGCGACAGCGCTCTCGTCGCCATCAACGACGCGCTGCGTTTCGCCCAGAGTGATCCTCGCCGCGAGGGCGGCACGCTGACGACTCGCAGCTTCTTCCTCGCGCAGTACGCGCGGTTCGAGGAGGCCATGGCCGACGCGGTCCGCGCCCGTGACCTGGCACGCTCGAGTGGCGACACCTCCCTCCTCGCGACCGCGCACCGCGCGATCGGTCGCGTGTACTCGCTCACGGGACGATCCCGCGAGGCGCTCGAGGAGCATCGACGCGAGGTCGCGCTGCGCGAAAGCGGTAACGAGCTCGCCTTCGCGCTCGCGTTGGGCGAGATGGGCATCGACCTGCGCCGCCTCGGACGAATGACGGAGGCCGTCGAGGTGTACGAGCAGGCGCTCGAGATCTACCGGAGACACGACAATCCCGAAGGGATCGCGCGGACCTCGTTCAATCTCGGAAACGTCTACCTCTCGACCGGGGACCTTCCGACAGCGGAGCGGTTGTTCAAGGGAGCGCTCACGCCGTCGGAAGCCATCCGGGACATTCGCGGACAGGCGTTCGTTCACGGAGGCCTGGGAGAGGTCTACCATCTCTCCGGGAACAACTCGCTCGCGCGGACCCATTTCGAGCTGGCACGCCAGCACGCCGCGCGGGCACGGCTTCCCGACCAGGAGCTCGAAGCCGCCATCGGACTCGCGACGATCGACCTCGCCGACGGTCGCCTCGACGAAGCGGAGACCGTTCTCGATTCCGCCTTGGCTCGAGCACAGAGGGTCCCGGGCCTCATCCGGCGTCGCGGATCGATTCGAATCCATCAGGCATCGCTCGCTCTCGCGCGACGCGATCTCGTCACGGCGCGCACTCGAGTCGCCGAGGCGGCCGCCCTTGGCGACTCGCTCGATGAACCCGACTTCGATTTCGAGGTGATGCGCGTCCAGGGTGCGCTCGCCGAAGCGGAAGGGCGCGCCGACGCGGCGGAGCAGTACGATCGCGCGATCAGATTCCTCGAGTCGTGGCGCGGCCGCATCGCGCTTGGCGACCTTCGCATGAGTGTGGCGGAGGTGCGGCTCGGCGTCTACGAAGGCGCGATACGAACGCTGCTGCGTTCGCAGGACGCAGCCGCCGCGTTCGGCATCGCCGAGCGCGCCCGGGCGCGTCTCCTCCTGGAAGTCATGGCCGAGCGATTTCATGGCGGTCGAGTGGGTGGAGCCGGGCGCGCCGACAGCCTGCGTGCACGTCTCCGTGAAGCGAGCGCGCTTCGCGCGACCGGCCCCGCGAACGCACGCGCGCAACTCGACTCGACGATCGCCGCTCTCACCGATTCGCTGGAGCGCGCCGAGCGCGATGACCGAGGTCGGGGAATGCGCGGCGCCGATGCAATTCCCGTCACCGCGATCGACGTGCAACGCCGGCTGCTGACGCCTCGGCGAGCCTTGCTCGCCTATTTCTGGGGGGACAGCGCCGTGTACGGGTGGCTGGTGACCACCGAGGGCGTGCGCGCCGCGCGGTTAGGCACCGCCGACTCGCTCGGGGCGCTCGTCGATTTCCTGCGCAATACGATCGACCGTCCGTCTGCGGCCGACTGGACTGCTCCGGCGCGACGCGCCTATCGCGCGTTCGTCGATCCGCTGGGAGAGATCCCGCATGAGGAGCTGCTGGTCATCCCCGACGGTCCGCTGTCGTACGTGCCCTTCGAAGTGTTCATCGCGAGCACCAGCGCGCGGCCGTGGGCCGCCGACAAGAGCTTCATCTACGGGCCTTCGGCGTCGGTACTGCTTCGACTCCGGATGCGCGACGAGGCGGCCCAATGGTCCCGCCAGATTCTGGCGGTTGGAAACCCGACGTCAGCCGGCGGGTCGGGGGATGCGGTGCGCGCTCCGCGCGACAGCGCTCTGCCCGTCCTTCCGTTCGCCGCGGAGGAAGTGCGCGAGATTACCCAACTCTTCCGCGGCAAGGCTGACGTTCTCGTCGGGAACCGAGCGACCACGGAGCGATGGCTATCGATGCGGCCGACGCGATATCGCTATCTGCATTTCGCGGCGCACGCGCGTGTGAACGACCGCCAGCCCGACCGGACACACGTCGCGTTGGCCAGCGGACGCCTCGACCTCCCGGCAATTCGCCGGCTTCGCCTCAGCGCCGAGCTCGTGACGATCTCGGCGTGCGAGACCGCGCTCGGCCCGCGGGTGCGAGGGGAAGGTGTGATTGGGCTTCCACACGCATTTCTTTCAGCTGGTGCGCAAAGCACGCTCGTCACACTCTGGCGCGTGGCCGATCGTTCGACGGCGAGGTTCATGGGAGATTTCTACGGCGGACTCGCCGAGGGCAAATCCCCCGCGTCAGCGCTGGCCGCCGTGCGTCGCGCCTGGCTCGCCGATTCCATCCGCGTGCCGCACCCGGCGTCGTGGGCGCCGTTTGTGCTCGTCGGGGGAGTGAAGTGAAGCAAAGGTTGTCGAGGTCGTCGAGGTTGTCGAGGTAATCGAGGGGCGGGTCGTCGACTACCTGAACGACCTCGACGACCTCGACAACCTTCGCTGTTAGCCGGGGACAGGGTATCTTTCGCTCCGGACCACATCCGGAGCCTGAATGGCCCTCAGCAGTTCCGCGACCCCCTCCGTCGAGCAGCTCGAATCCACCGCACGAAGGCTGCGCGTGCACGCGCTTCGAGCGATCGCGGCCGCGAACAGCGGTCACCCTGGAGGATCGCTGTCAGCCGCGGAGATCGTGACCGCGCTGTATTTCGGGGGCGTGCTCGAGCACGACCCGCGGAATCCCGATTGGCCCGACCGCGATCGCTTCATTCTCTCGAAAGGCCACGGCGTCCCCATCCTGTACGCGGCGCTCGCCGAACGCGGCTATTTCCCCGTGGACGAGCTGATGACGCTTCGCCAGGTGAACTCGCGGATGCAGGGTCATCCGGTTCAGGGGATCACGCCGGGTATCGAGGCATCGACGGGATCGCTGGGACAGGGGCTGTCGATCGGCATCGGCCACGCGATGGCCGGACGCCTCGATGGCAAGCACTTCCGCACCTACGTGTTGTTAGGCGACGGCGAGTGCCAGGAGGGGCAGGTGTGGGAGGCGGCGATGTGCGCGGGGAATTACGAGCTCGACACCCTCTGCGCCATTGTGGACTACAACCGCTTCCAGCTCGATGGGCCGGTCGAGGACATCCAGTCGCTCGAGCCGATCAGAGACAAGTTCGCCTCGTTCAAGTGGAACGTGATCGAGACCGACGGTCACGACATCGCGGCCGTCCTTCGCGCACTGGGCGAGGCGCGCGACCATCGCGGAGCGCCCACCTGCATCGTCGCGCACACCGTGAAGGGCAAAGGCGTGTCGTTCATGGAGCACAACAACGAGTTTCACGGGAAAGCGCCAACAGCCGAGCAGCTCGAGGTCGCGCTGACGCAATTGAATGGGGGTCAGGAGTCAGGAGTCGGGGATCAGGGGGTGTCAGGGGTTGGGTGACAGGAAAGAACAACACGCGCCTCCCCTGCAACCTTCTCCCTGACACCCCCTGATCCCTGACTCCTGACTCCTGACCCCTGTCATGACAACGCTCTCCACAGTGCGATACACTCTGAAGATCGGTCGAGCAACTCGTGAGGCGTACGGAGACGCCCTGCTCGAGCTCGGTCGCACGAACCGCGACATCGTGGCGATCGACGCCGACCTCGCGAAATCGACCTTCAGCTGGACCTTCGGCAAGCACTTCCCGGAGCGCTTCTTCAATCTCGGCATCCAGGAAGCCAACATGGCGGGGATCGCGTCCGGTCTCGCCTCGAGCGGAAAGATTCCCTTCATCTCGAGCTTCGCCGCGTTCGCGCTCTGCAAGGGATTCGACCAGCTGCGCATGGGGGCGGCCTACCCGCACCTCAACGTCAAGGTGGCGGGATCGCACGGAGGCATCTCGATCGGCGAGGATGGCGTCTCGCAGCAATCGGTCGAGGACATCGCCCTCGCCTGTGCGCTCCCGGGCTTCATCGTGTGCGTCCCCGCTGACGAGCACGCCATGAAGGCCGCGGTCCACGCCGCCGCGGCACATCAGGGTCCCGTGTACCTCCGCCTCGGACGTCCCAAGGCCGCGATCGTCCACGACCCTGGCGTGGAGTTCGCGTTCGGGCGAGCGATCACGGTGCGCGATGGCGACTCCCTGACGATCGTCGCCAACGGCCTCCTCGTCGCGCAGGCGCTGATGGCGGCCGATCGTCTCAGCGATCGCGGGATCAATGCTCGCGTGCTCGACATGCACACGATCAAGCCGATCGATCGTGATGCGCTCGAGCGCGCCTCGCGCGAGACCGGGGCGTTCGTCGTCGCGGAAGAGCACCTGCACTACGGCGGGCTGGGAAGCGTGGTCGCGGCCGAGCTCGCGCGGGTGGGTCCGGCTCCGATCGAGTTCGTGAACCTCGGCGATCGTTATGCAGAGTCAGGGAAGCCCGAGGAGCTCATGCGCAAATACGGCATGACCGCGGAGGCGATCGTCACCGCCGCCGAGATGGTGGTGCGCCGGCGATGATCCAGGTGCCGCCCGGAGAGTCGATGCTGGCCGGCTCACGAAGTTGGCCGGTGATCTTCTTCGCGGCGGCGGCGATCGGAAGCGTGGCGGCTCTGCTTTCCATATGGCTGGGGCGGCACCACGCGACACGCGTCAAGGTGATCTGGACCGTGCTCGTCATCGTCATCCCGATCCTCGGCCCAGCCGCGTGGTTCGTGCTCGGCCGCCAGCGAAAACGCTAGCGAGCGGTTACTGCTCGAGCAGGTACTCGCGAAGCTCGTCGAAGCTGCGCGCCACGAGCTCGGCCGCACTCGGACCGCCGTCGCGCACGATGTCCAGGCGGATCGCCCGGAATCCCGCATCGAGGGCGCCACGCACGTCGGTGCGCTCGTTGTCGCCGATGTGGATGATCGTCTCGGGCGCACGACCCAGCCCCCGCGCGCACGCCTCGAAGATTTCTCGCCGCGGCTTCGCGTGTCCGATGTCCATCGAGTAGATGCGCGTAGCGAAGACCTCGTGGAGTCCCTCGCGCGCGAGCAGAGCGTCCTGCGCGGCGCTGGAGGCGAATCCCGTATCGGAGAGAATCGCGAGCGGGAAACGCTGCGCGAGCGTGGTGACTGTGTCCTTCGCCCCCTCGAGCATCGATGGCGGGAGCTCGAGCAGCGTCTCATCCACCGCACGCACAGCGGCGGCGACGTGCTCGCATTCGACGGGTCGCGTCACGTCGAGCTGCTTCAACATCCAGCGAATCCGCTCGTCGGCGGTGTAGCCGCGATGCTCCTCGCGCCACCATCGATCGGCCTCCGCGGCCGCCGCCCGACAGAGCGCGTGAAACTCCTCGTCAGGCAGATCGCAGTCCAGATTGCGCAGCATGCGACGCAGCGCCGCCAGTCGGCGCTCCCGCCGCTCCGGCAGGGTGCTGCCGTCGAACAGGGTGTCCCAGTAGTCGAGGGAGAGGGCGTTGTGCATTGAAGGGCGGGCCAGGGGCCAGGGGCCACGGGCCAGGAAAGCGGGCCAAGGACGTGCCTCCATCCTTGGCCCGCCCTCCTGGCCCGTGGCCCCTGGCCCCTGACCCTATCTCGTCGGTTTCTTCGGAGGGTCGGCGCTCTTGAAGACGTCGCGGTTGATCTGGATGTACTGCTTCGAATTCGCCGGTACGTCTTCCTCCGGAAAGATCGCGGTGACCGGGCATTCGGGCTCGCACGCACCGCAATCGATGCACTCGTCCGGATGGATGTACAGCTGCTGCTCCCCTTCATAGATGCAGTCGACGGGGCATACGTCCACGCATGCCTTGTCCTTCACGCCGACGCACGCTTCGGTGATCACGTAGGGCATCGAATCCTCTTGAGCTTTGATGCGAGCGTGGGACGGCGATCTCCAGCCGCACCCTCGGCGCTCCACCCGCGAATTATAACCCGCCGCCGAGAAGCGGCCAACCACGTTGCGCCGTCAGTGGGCGCGGTGGTCGCCACGCTGGAAGGCGAGAAACTCGTGCACGGCGGCGAGCGCGGTCGAGTCAGTGGTACGAATGCGAACTTCTGCGCCGCCGGGGAGGTCGCGGGCCTCGTAGGTAATCTGCGCCTTCCGATCTGCCATGACACCCGTGCCGGGCACGTCCTGCGCATGCACGAATCCGGGAATCGAAAAGTCTCCGCGGGAGAAACGGCCGGCAATGTCTCGCATGTGAGCGCGAATGGTCGCCACGCCATCGTGGTCGGCGGTGTCACGCTGCAGCTCGATCCGGCCGCCGTCCGGGAGCGACTCGAAGCGATGGGCCGACGTATACTGGTCGACCCCCATCGCCTCGTGGCCGCGGGACTGGAGTGCGGCGAACGCGGTGTCCTGCTCGGACCGGTCATCGTTCGCCGAGCAGGCAGCGGTCGCGACGCACATCGTCACGAGTAGCCAGCGCATCATCGTTGTCTCCATGGTGGTGGAGCACCGTGCTTGCGCTCCAGCTCGGGATTCTCTCGATACAGCGTCGCCGTCCGTCCGATCACCTGCACCACCTCCGCCCCCGTTTCCTTCGCGAGCCGTTCCGCGATGGCTCGGGGCTTTTCGTCCACCGGTCGACCGAGCTGCACCTTCACGAGCTCCCGTGTGCGAAGGGCGTCATCGAGCGAGGTGACGAGCGTGGGGGTGATTCCGTGCGCGCCCACGTGGACGAGCGGATCGAGGTGGTGGGCTTCCGCCCTGAGCTCGGCGCGTTCCTTTCCGGTTATGGGCATGAGACCTTCTGGCGCAGTGTCGTTGCAACGCGTTAGGCTCTCGGTCGTCGTCTCATGGAGGATGACCATCGGATGATATCGCGCGCGTTCGCTCGTTCAGCTGCCGTTCGCGTTCACGTGGAACTGGTGGGCAGGAGCTCGCTCAGGCCGCCATTTCCTCCTCGTCGGGGAAGCCGTGCTGCTTGCGCCCCTCGGGGCCCTCGTGCTTGGCCGACACCTTGTACAGCTCGAAGCGGCCATCGGCCGCTTCCGCCGCCACTCGCAGGCGCAGCGCATCCATCTCGATCGCCGACATCGGTTTGAAGTCGCGCGCGATGCGGAGGTTCTGACGAAGCACGCGAAGCGAATCGATCCCCGAGATCGTCGACGCCACCGGAAGACTCATCGCGTAACGCAGTGCCTCGTCAGGCGACACGACCTTCTTCGTGATCATGCTCGCCTCTCCGCCAAAGCTCTTCATCCCGATCGGGGCAATGCCGCGCCTCACGAGCTCGGGAAGCACGAGGCGCTCGAAGCTCCGGAACGTCGCATCGAAGCAGTTCAGCGGAAGCTGACAGGTATCGAACGGAAAGTCGTACGAAAGCATCTTCAGGTGCAGCTCCGGATCCTTGTGCCCGGTGAACCCAATGCACCGGACCTTTCCCTGCGTCTTCGCCGCCAGCAGCGCGTCGGCCGCACCGCCGGTCATGAAATGCCGCTCCGGATCGTTGTAGTACGCGACCTCGTGGATCTGCCAGAGATCGAGATAATCCGTTCCGAGACGGCGTAGTGAATCCTCCAGCTGGCGCATTGCGGTCTTCGCGTCGCGGCCGTGCGTGCACAGCTTCGTCATGAGGAAAACACGGCCCCGCTTCCCCTTGGCGAGCGCCTTCCCCATGCGCTTCTCGCTCTCGCCGTCGTGATATTCCCAGGCGTTGTCCATGAAGGTCACGCCGGCGTCGATCGCCTCGTGCACGATGCGTATCGCCTCGGCCTGCGTGTCGACGAGCCCGAGATGGTAGCCGCCGAGACCGATGATCGAGACGTCGGCGCCGGTGCGACCGAGCGGGCGCGTCGGGACGGGGGCTGACGGGGTGCGGGCGCGGCGGGCAGGCATCGCGAGACTCCGGATCGGGACTCCGACGACCAGCGGCAATGGTCGTACCGAAGAGCGAATGCGGAATGCGGAATTCGGATTGCTTGTACGACCGTGATTCACGGAGGCCTCCGATCGCCACCTCGGAGCCCACGGCGCTTAGGGTCTTACAAGCAATCCGGATTCCGCATTCCGCATCCGCCTCAATTGCGCTCCCACGCGAACCCCGTCGCCAGCCGCTCGAGCCGCTTCTCCTCCCGGTTGTACCGCAGCACGACCGTCGCGCCCAGCCGTTCTGCTCGACCGCGCATCGCGATGTCGTCGATCCCGTCGCCGTCGGCGTCGAGCGCGTGGAGCGCGACGTGTGCGCGGAAGCGCGGGTCGAGCACGCTCAGTGGAGTCACGCCCCCTTCATCGGAGACGGCCACCGCGCCCTGACGCACATACTCGTAGTTCCCCGCAACGAGCGTCACGACGAGCAGCATCCGCGATTCGGCGAAGCAGCCGATGGCGTGCGACGCCTCCACGCGCAGTGTGTTCTGCAAGCGCTCCGGAAGACGCACGGAGGCATCACGCAGCGCCTGCTCCAGAGAATCGCGCGCGAATCCGGCCTGAAGCCAGACGCTCTCGGGAACGTTGGTCCGCCCACACTTCGTCGTCACCGGCGGGGCGACCGAGTCCGTCCGCATCGCGGCGGCGAACACCGTCTTCTTCCCTCGCGCGATGGAATCGACGCGCGGCGGCGTGGCGAGCGTCGCCACGATCCTGCCATTCCAGACATCGAACCCGTTGACCGTGACGGTGTCGCTCCCCCACGGGCCGTAGAGCCGAAAGCGATCGCCCTCGCGCACCGGCGAGAGGTTGTCGATCGCCTCGCGAAACGCCGTCTTGTGGGCTGGCGTCGTGAGCTTCGCGTCGAACCGGCCGATGTCGACGAGCATGCGCTTGTCGCGCGCGGACGCCGTGTACCAGCTCTGCCCCCGCGCGGCGAATACCATGTAGTTCGCGAGCGTCTCGGCCACCGGTGGCAGCACCACGAACCGCGGCTGGGGATGCACGGGTGCGCGCAACGAATCGGTGGCGAGCTCGATGACCGCCTCCGTATCGCCGCTCGCATCCGCGTAGGCGACGAAAGACGCCGGAATCGTGTCTTCGGCGAGTGGGTCGTCCGCGACCAGCGGCTCCGACGCGCCATGCGACCGCGTGCACGCCGCGGATAGCGCCAACAGAGACAGCAGACAGAACCGGGGGAGGTTCATGGAAGTGCGTGGGGGCATCGGTGAAGGACGAACAACGCTCGCGTCTCGTTTCCTTCTGGCCGGTATCGCACGAGCCAGGTAAGCTACTCGTCTTTCACGACATCCACGTAGGGGACCACGTCAATGCGGGAAGTTCCGATCGCCTGCGTCGTTCTGGCCGCCGGACAGGGAACGCGCTTCGGGGAGCCGAAGGCGCAGGCGAAGCTGGAGTCCGGCGAGCGGTTCATCGACGCCGTGGTTCGGGTCGCCACCGAATGTGACCTGAGTCCCATTCTCGCTGTCGTCGCGCGAGGAGTCGACGTTCCAGCGCCCGCGCGGACCATAATCAACCCGAACCCTCGAAGCGAGCAGGCGGCCTCCCTGCGTTTGGGGCTCGCAGCGCTGGCTAACGACCCGGCGGAAGCCGTGGTCGTGTGGCCGGTGGACCACCCGTTCGTCCATCTACTGAGCGTACTGGCCCTGATGGATGCCTTCAAACGGACGCGGGCGCCGATCGTCCTCCCCGCGCATCAGGGGCGACGCGGGCATCCGGTCCTGTTTGCGCGCCCGCTGTGGCTCGAGCTCATGACGACGGCAACCGGTGGAGCACGGATGGTCGTGCACGCCCACGCCGCGGACATTGTCGAAGTGCCGGTGCCTGACGAAGGCGTCACACGCGACATCGACACACGATCAGACATGCCGCACAGCGGCGGGAGAGCTTCGGATGGCGTTTCTTGAACTCGACGGTACCGCGCGCGAGCTCGGTCCCGAGACGACTGTCGGCAGCGGGTCGCAGGCGACCTGGCGGGTGCCAGCGAAGGACCTCGCGGCGCGCCATTTCACCGTGCATCTCGAAGGCGACAGTGGCGCCAAGGTCGTTCCCGCATCACCGCAGCACATCGTCATCATCAACGGCGAGCCCGTGCCGCCGACCGGAACCGTCGTCAAGCGCGGTGACATCATTTCGGCGGGCGCCGCTCACTTCATCTTTCTCGCCAAGGAATCCGACAAGCGGCCGGAGCTCCCAGCCCCACTCGGAGCGTCGTTCCTCGTCGACGCTCAAAACCGCCGCGCCTATCCGCTGAACCGGCGCGTCGTTCAGATCGGCCGGGAAATCGGGTGCAACATCGTGCTGAAGGACACGAGCGTCTCGCGCTTCCACGCCGACATTCGCGCGGAGGGCGGCCAGCACGTGCTCTACGCGATGGGCTCGACGGGGACGAAGGTGGGCTCCGAAGCCGTCACGCGCCCGCGCATGCTGCGCGAGGGGGACGAGATCCGGATTGGCCGCGCGACGTTCACCTTCACGCGCGGCAAGGTGCCGCCGGCGATGAAAGTCGTCGAGCTCGAGGAGCACGCCGACGCGTCCTTCGCCCGCCGCGAGACCGTCGTCTACCAGCGCGCCATCACCGGGTCGCACGAGACTCTGGCCATCGAGAAAAGTCCGATTCCGATGGTGCTCGGGGTGCTGGTGCTCCTGGTCGGGCTCATCGCGGTGTTCACCGTCCGTTAGGGAAAGGCAGAGACGTCAGAGGTCAGAATTCAGATTTCAGAATTCAGCCGAAACTAAGACGGGCGGCCACCCAATTGGCCGCCCGTTGGTCTTCTCTGAATTCTGAAATCTGAATTCTGACCTCTGACGTCTTTGCCGTTGCTCGAGGGCTGCCGCGCGGCCAGGAGCCCTAACCCGTTGTCCGCCCCCGACTTCTAGAAGATCCTGCCTGGTTGCTAATCCCGACAGATTTACTTAGGATTCGACTCGGGACGCCGTATCGCGCACGATTCCTTCTATCGGGAAACGCGCACGGCTCGACACCAGGCACTCACGCGCGTCCGCCCCATGGAGTCCCCTATGAGCTCGTCCATCGAGTCACTCGTCACCCGCGAGTACCAGCACGGCTTCGTCACCGACGTCGAGACGGAGAGCGTTCCGCGCGGGTTGAACGAAAACATCATCCGCATGATCTCGGCGAAGAAGAACGAGCCGCCGTTCATGCTGGAGTGGCGCCTCAAGGCGTACCGCCGGTGGCAGGCGATGACGGAGCCTCACTGGAGCAACGTCACGTACCCCGCTATCGACTACCAGGACATCATCTACTATTCGGCGCCGAAGAGCGTAAAGCCGCTCCAGTCGCTGGATGAGGCCGATCCGGAGCTGCTCCGCACGTACGAGAAGCTCGGCATCCCGCTGACGGAGCAGAAGCGGCTGGCCGGTGTCGCCGTCGACGCGATCTTCGACAGCGTGTCGGTGGGAACGACGATGAAGGAGGAGCTCGCCAAGCTCGGGATCATCTTCTGCTCGTTCGGCGAGGCTGTACAGCAGCACCCGGAGCTCGTGCAGAAGTACCTCGGCTCCGTCGTGCCGTACAGCGACAACTTCTTCGCGGCCCTCAACTCGGCCGTGTTCAGCGACGGCTCGTTCGTCTACGTGCCGCCCGGCGTCCGCTGCCCGATGGAGCTGTCCACGTACTTCCGCATCAACGCGGCCGATACCGGTCAATTCGAGCGGACGCTCATCATCGCCGACGAGGGAGCGTACGTCAGCTACCTCGAAGGGTGCACCGCGCCGAAGCGCGATCAGAACCAGCTGCACGCGGCGGTCGTCGAGCTCGTCGCGCTCGAGAACGCGACCGTGAAGTACTCGACCGTGCAGAACTGGTACGCGGGTGACGCCGAGGGGAAGGGCGGGATCTACAACTTCGTCACGAAGCGTGGGAAGTGCGCCGGACGTCACTCCAAGATTTCCTGGACGCAGGTCGAGACCGGCTCGGCGATCACCTGGAAGTACCCGAGCGTGATCCTCCAGGGCGACGACTCGGTCGGCGAGTTCTACTCGGTGGCAGTGGTGAACAACCATCAGCAGGCCGACACCGGGACGAAGATGATCCACATCGGGAAGAACACGAAGTCGAACATTGTCTCGAAGGGGATCAGCGCCGGCCAGGGAAACAACTCCTACCGCGGGCGCGTGAAGGTGATGCCGAAGGCCGAGAACGCGCGCAACTACACGCAGTGCGACTCGATGTTGATCGGGAATCGCTGCGGGGCGCACACGTTCCCATACATCGAAGTGCAGAACAACACGGCGACCGTGGAGCACGAAGCGTCGACGTCGAAGATCGGCGAAGATCAGATCTTCTACTGCAAGCAGCGCGGCCTGTCGGCCGAGCACGCGGTGTCGATGATCGTGAGCGGCTTTTGCCGTGAGGTCTTCAAGGAGCTGCCGATGGAGTTCGCCCT
>DASRHU010000205.1:0-5363 GCA_035650335.1 Gemmatimonadaceae bacterium
GATGCCGAATTCCTTCTGGAGATACCGTGAGCCGTCCACGTGGTCCTGGAGGTCGCGTCCGCCCATGTGGCGATAGACCGCCGTCCGCCAGTCGCGTCCATAGCCCGCCGAGCCGCGATAGTCGATGTCGAGCACGACGTACCCGCGCGAGGCGAGGAAGTGGTTGAACATGTACTCGCGATAGTACGTCGACCACCAGTTGTGGACGTTGTGCAGATAGCCGGCACCGTGAACGAAGATGACGCCGGCGCCGTTAGGCGTGCCGCCCACATCCGCCGGACGGTAGATGCGCACCGGCACTGGAACGCCGTCCGACGCGGGGATCATCACGATCTCCGGCCTGATCCACTTGTGCGACAGCCAGTCCGGCGTCGGGGAGGTGGTGAGCTGCGCGATCGTCGCGTTCGGCGCGAGCGTGCCGACGTAGATCTCCGGCGGGCGATTCGCGGTGGAATGCAGATCGGCGATGAGTCGCGCGTCTGGCGAAACGGTGACGTCGTGACGGCCGGCTTCGCGGGTGATCCGCTCGCGCGTGCCGCCCGCAACCGGCATCCGATAGACGTGCTGCTCGAAGGGTGACACCTCGCTGGTGTGGAGCCAGAACCAGCGCTTGTCCGGCGACAGCTCGGCCTCCGTGACCTCCCACTTTCCATTCGTCAGCTGACGCCGCCCCTGGCCGTCCGATCCGACGGTATAGAGATGGGCGTAGCCGTCCGCCTCGGAGACGAACCAGATGCGCCGATCGTCGGCCCAGCCCGCGCACCCCTGACACGGACCACCGATCCATGCGCTGTCGCGCAACACGTCGACGGTCTTGAGCGCCCCGTCCGTGACGCTGATCGTGTGCAGATACCGCGTCTTCCAGTCGTTGGTGACGGCCGAGACGAGGGCCGCGGTGCCGGCATCGTTCCAGCCGCGGACGCTCACCTGGGCGGCGATGCGGGTCGTGTCGTCAGGGACGATCCGGAGCCACTTCACCTCTCCCGAGGGAAGCGAGACGAAGGCGACGCGACCGGAATCCTGAACATCCCCGACCTTCGTGCGGACGCGAAGCTCCTCGGTGTATCCGGTGCGCGTGACGTATTGTGGAATGATGGTCTGGCGCGCGCTGTCGGCCCCCCGGATCGCCGTCACGAGCAGCAGGGCGCGCGCGTTCGGCGAGATGCTGATGGTGGCGACGCGTTCCCCGCGCTTGAGCCAGAACGGCTTCGTCCGCAACGAGTCGCGGCGCTCACGCTCCGCCTTCTCGATGCTGTCGCGTCGCAGCTGATCGCGAATGACGTCGAACAGTGCGCTCTGCTCGCGCTGGAGCGCGCCGCGCATTCCCTTCGGCGTCGAATCACGCGGTGGCGTCCCGGTGCGAATGTCCGTCAGCTGCCGGACGGTGCCGTTGACGAGATCGATCGAGAACGCGTTGTCGTTGCGCAGGAAGAACACGTGCTGGCCGCCGGCGTCGAACCTGGGCGACGACTCGCGATCGCGGGTGTCGGTGAGGCGGCGAACGGTCGAGCGGCGCATGTCCACGACGTAGATGTCGCCATCGAATTCCACGGCTCGGAACAGGCGGTCGCGCGACAGATCACCCTCGGCCACGAGCGGAGCGAGCGTGTCCATCTGGGGGTTGGTCAGCCGCTCCGGACGCGATCCGGCCACGGCCCGCACCCGAAACGGCTTCAGATCCTCATTCCACGCCGTCCCGGGCTCCACCCACCGGAAGTAAATCCACCGCCCGTCGGGACTCCACGTGATGTTCTGCGGCGGACGCCCTACCAGCTCGGGCCCGCGCATGATGTTCCTGATGGAGAAGTCGAATTGGGTTGACGCCGCGGTGCGCTGCGCGGCGGCCGGCGCCGCGGCGACCAGCAAGAGTGCGGTGCGGAGGATGAGGCGCATGAGGCGTGAGCGCGGTTCGAGGAAAAGGGAATGCAAGATGCCACGGGGGCGGGCGGGGAGCCAGATGCCCGAACGAACGAGGAACGATGGACGAGGACTGAGGAATTCGATTGAACAACGGACCAGTCAAATCGAATTTTCTCAGTCCTCGTCCATCGTTCCTCGTTGTCAAAGGCGCGTTGACTGGGTCCTCCTCGGGAGTGATATTGAGTCATCACGCTCCCTGCCTAGAGGTCGCCTCACGACCTTCCTCCGGACACAGAGCAATACCTCGCGTCTCGTTAAGCGAGCGCTTCACCAAGGAGGAGAGAGATGCAGCACGTCATCCGGTACGAGGGCGGCTACGAGCGCAACTTCGGGACGCTCCGATCCCGCGGCAACGAATACGAGGGCGACGACGGCGGCCGGCACATCGCGCCGCCCTGGCCGAAGGCGGACGGCGTCCGCTTCAGCTTCATGGAGCAACCGGGCAAGCGCTTCGTCGCGGTCCGCGTGCAGTACGGTCCCGATGACGTCGTGCTCCGCCATCCGGTCCGCCTCGATCCGCAACGCCACCTCGGCGGCAAGCGCTTCTCGGCAACTCCCGTCACGCTCGAAGATGGCCCCGCCGGCGCGCTCTTCGGCGACATCATCGAGTCGAATCGCGAGCAGCGGAAAGAGCTGATGGCGATTCGCGCACGCGTTCGTCACGCGCTGGACGCCCGCCCCAAGGAGTAGCTCGCTGAGACGCTGAACCACGGATTTGCACGGAGACAACACGGGTCCGACTATGTGAGTCGAGCGGTCCGTATTGCATCGGTGTAATCCGTGGTTCCGCTTTTCGGCCAACCGGTAGAGTTGCCCGACGCCGTGGCGCGTCGCATACTCTGACGACACCGGCACGTAGACCTCACGCCACCCCTCGCACCATGCGCCACACCTCTCTCGCTCTCGCGATCGGCGTTTGCGCCGCGCCGCTATTCGCGCAGGAACCGGTACGCGCGCTCACCAACGCCGACTACGCACGCGCCGAACGGTATCTCTCCAGGGCGGCGCTGCCGCTGGTGACCGGCGGCCCCGTGCGGCCAACCTGGCTCCCCGACGGTCGCTTCTGGTATCGCCGCGCCGTTCCGGGGGGACGCGAGACGATCGTCGTCGATCCCGCGCGCCGCACGCGCGCGGCGACGGTCGACACGGCCGCGCTAATGAGCCGTGCGGCCGCGATTCCCAGGAACATGACGCCGTCGCCCGACGGGAAGCGCGCCGCATTCATTCGCGACTGGAATCTCTGGGTGCGCGACGTCGCGACCGGCGCCGAGAAGCAGCTCACGACCGATGGAGTGAAGGACTTCGGGTACGCGACCGACAACGCCGGGTGGATTCGCAGTGATCGCGCGATCCTGCTCTGGTCTCCCGACTCGAAGCGCGTCGCGACGTTCCAGCAGGACGACCGCCCGGTCGGCGAGATGTATCTGGTGAGCACCGCCGTCGGACATCCCCGACTCGACGCGTGGAAGTATCCGCTCCCCGGTGACAGCGTCGTGTCGATGATCCATCGCGTCATCATCGACGTCGATGCGGGCAGCGTCGTCAGGCTGCAGATGCCGCCGGACTACCACCGCTCGACGGTCTGCGATCACATCGTCTGCGAGGGGACGCGGCTCGCCGATGCGCAGTGGAGCCCGGATGGCTCGCGACTCGCCTTCGTGTCGTCATCTCGCGATCACAAGGTGGCGCAGCTCCGTGTGGCCGACGCGACGACCGGCGCCGTGCGCGACGTGCTCGAGGAGCGCGTGGCGACGTACTTCGAGTCGGGGAGCGACCACGAGAACTGGTACGTGTCATGGTCCACGAACGACGTGCTCTGGTTCTCGGAGCGCGAAGACTGGGGGCATCTCTACCTGTACGACCTCACGAGCGGGAAGCTCAAGAACCGCGTCACGTCGGGCGTGGGGAACGTTGCCGAGCTGCTTCGCGTCGATGAGAAGGCGCGAACCGCGCTGTTCGTCGGTAATGGGCGCGAGCGCGGTCGCGACCCCTACTTCCGTCATCTCTATCGTGTCGGATTCGACGGACGGAACCTCCGCCTGCTCACCCCGGAGGATGCCGACCACGACGTGATCGTGTCTCCGTCGGGAACGCATTTCGTCGACAACTGGTCGCGACCCGATGTTCCGCAGACGTCGGTGCTGCGAGACATGAACGGCCGCATCGTCGTCCAGCTGGAGAAGACCGACATCTCGCGTCTCGTCGCGAACGGATGGACGCCGCCGATTCCGTTCTCGGTGAAGGCGCGCGATGGGAAGACCGACATCTACGGCCTCATGTATCGGCCGAGCAGCTTCGACTCGACGCGAAAGTACCCGATCATCGACCACCACTATCCGGGGCCGCAGGGCGGCAGCGTCGGCAGCCGCAGCTTCTCGCCAGCGCGAGGCGACGCGCGCGCGATCGCCGAGCTCGGCTTCATCGTCATCCAGCTCGACGGGATGGGACTGCCGGGGCGGACGAAGTCCTTCCACGACGCCTATTACGGCAACATGGGCGACAACGGGTTGCCCGATCAGGTGGCCGGCATTCGCCAGCTCGCGGAGCGTCACGCGTGGATCGATCTCGATCGCGTCGGCATCTACGGCCATTCGGGCGGAGGCTACTCATCGGCCGACGCGATCCTTCGCTATCCCGATTTCTTCAAGGTCGCGGTGTCGCAGGCCGGCAATCACGACAACCGCAACTACGAGGATGATTGGGGCGAGAAGTGGCAGGGGCTGCTGGTGCGGAACCCGGACGGCACGACGAACTACGACAACCAGGCGAACCAGCTCCTGGCGCAGAACCTCAAGGGGAAGCTGCTCATCGCCTGGGGGACGATGGATGACAACGTGCCGCCCAACAGCTCGCTGGTGCTCGTCAACGAGCTGATCCGGCACAACAAGGATTTCGACGTCCTCCCCTTCCCGAACCGCCGGCATGGCTTCGGCAGCGAGCCCTACATGATGCGGCGTCGGTGGGACTACTTCGTCCGCCACCTGTTAGGCGCCGAGCCGCCGCGTGAGTTCCAGTTCCAGGGCGCCGTGCCGCCGCCAGTGAGCTCGAGTCCGTAGGATCCATCTGCTCGTGTACTGGCATCCAGGTTCAACGGGGGAACGGATTCCGCGGATGGGGCGGATTGTGCGGACCGCTCCCGGTGCATTGATCACTCCTCGCGCAGCATCAAAGCAACACGGTACGTGTGGCTGCGCGTGTGAGGTTTCAACGCGCAATGGACGATTCGCCCAATCCGCTGCATCCGTGGGATCCGTTCCCCCATTGAACCTGGATGCCTGCCAGCGCTGACGTGATCACGGGATGTACGAGTTCATCGTCGTAGGCGCCGGCTCCGCAGGGTGCGTGCTCGCTGCACGGCTCACGGAGGATCCGTACACACGCGTCCTTCTGATCGAAGCGGGCGGGCCGGGGACGAGCCTCGCCGTGCGCATTCCGGCTGCCTT
>DASRHU010000206.1:0-9003 GCA_035650335.1 Gemmatimonadaceae bacterium
GCGAAATCGATTCCCTCGGCGTCGAACCGGCGCATCAGCTCGAGGTTGATCTGCTGCTGAATGTCGGCGTAGACGGTGAAGTCGGATGACGCGATGAAGTAGATCACGTCGTACTCGAGCGACCAGTCGCGCATCGCGCGGAAGTGCGCGCGGTCGAACCGCACCAGCGGGTGTCGCTCGACCACCTCGCGAACGATCGCGGGAATTCGCTCGAGCTTCTCGCGGGGCGTCTCGTACGTCACTCCAATGCGAAAATCGACGCGACGCTCGGACATCCGCGTGTAATTCCGGATCGTCCCCTCCAGCAGCTTCTTGTTCGGGAACGACAGCTCATCGCCGTTGAGCGTGCGCATACGCGTCGCCCGCAGCCCCACGCTTTCCACCGTCCCCATGAGCCCCCCGGACTCGATGAAGTCGCCGACGATGAACGGTCGCCCGACGAGAATCGTCAGCGCGCCGAGCATGTCCGCCACCATGTTCTGGAGCGCGAGCGCGATGATGATGCCGCCGATTCCCAGGCCGGCGACCAGCGCGGTGACATCGACACCGAGGTTGTCGAGGAGAAAGAGCAGAAGGAGCGCGACCAGGACGATTCTCGCCATGACCGCGAGGGCCGCGACCGCGGTCTGCCCAGCGCCCGACACGTCGGCGCCTCGACGCCCGTAGCGGTCGGCCCAGAAGCCAATGAAGGCGTTGGCCCAGATCCCGATCTGCGCGAGCAGGGCGATGACCGACACGACGCGCAGGGCGGCGTGCGCACCGGGAGGCAGACGCAAAACCTGCGCGGCCGGGAAGATCGTGGCGACGAAGATCAGGGTGACTCGCGTCCGGACCAGGAGCGCGACGAGGAGATCGTCGAACTGCGTGCGCGTCCGCTGCGCAAACGCCTTCAGGCGCTTGACGGCGAGCTGCTTCAATCCCCAAAGAATCGCCGTCGCGACGACGACGATGGCCGCGGCGATGAGCCAGCGCTCGAGGGGGTTTCCGAGCCACTGGTAGTCGAGGAGGTTGTTCGGGGTCATGGTCGGGGAAATCTATTGCTCGCTGGTGCGCGCAACGAGCCAAGGGCACAACCACGGAGACACAGAGGCACAGAGAACGGCAAGACGCTGTTTATCCAAAGCCGCACATTTGGCTCCCTCTGTACCCTCTGTGTCTCTGTGGTTACGCAGCCCGGCTCGTGGCGCCGAAACGAAACCTTTGACCCCCCAATCGGTAATGTCCTTTGGGCGGCTCCCACGTTGCACGGAGGCCGCCACCGATGTACGCTTGGCCCCGCCCCTCGTTGACTTCACGGAGCCCGGATGCCTGCCGAGATCGTCTTCCTGCGAATGATGGAGATGCTGCTGCCGACGATCGCCATCGTCGCGCTCGGCTTTCCCATCATCCGCATCATCGCGCGGCGGTTCGAGCGGCGCGATGCCGCGTCACCAGCCTCCCTCGCCAAGATCGACGAACGCCTCAGCCGCCTCGAGGCCGGGATCGACTCGATCGCCATCGAGGTGGAGCGCATCTCCGAGGGGCAGCGGTTCACGGCGAAGCTGCTCGCCGAGCGCGCAGGCTCACCCGGCTCCCGCTGACGCGCTTCGCATGACTTCGTGGGTCGGGCGGCTCCTCACCGCCAACGTCATCTTCTTCGTGTTAGGCATGACGATTCCGGGATTCTCGGAGACGCTCGCCCTGCGGCCGCGCTACCTGCTGCAGCAGCCGTGGACCTCCATTACCTACATGTTCGTCCACGCGGGGCCGTGGCATCTGTTCTTCAACATGCTCAGCCTCTATTTCTTCGGGCCCCGTGTCGAGGATCGCATGGGAAGCCCGCGCTTCCTCGCCCTCTACATGGTGAGCGGTCTCGGCGGTGCCGTGCTCTCGCTGCTCACCCCCGGTGTCATGATCGTCGGCGCCTCGGGCGCCACGTTCGGCGTCTTCCTCGCGTACGCGATGTTCTGGCCGCACGATCGCATCCTGATCTGGGGCATCATGCCCGTCGAGGCGCGCGTGCTGGTGCTGCTCACGACGCTCTACTCCTTGTGGGGCGGCACGGGAAGCTTCGGCGGATCGATCGCGCACTGGGCGCACCTGGGCGGATACGCCGCCGCCTTTCTCTACCTCCGATGGCTCGACGTGCGCTCCGATCGGCGTCAATTCAAGAAGCGCGTCGACGATGCCACGTTCGGGAAACGGCCGCCGATCGTCGCGACCGCTGAGCCGGACTTCGATTCGATCAAGCGTGACGGATTGCACAAGCTCACGCTCGAGGAGCTCGACCGGCTTCGCGCGAAAGTCGCCGCCGAGGGTGCTGGGGCACTCACGCCGGATGAGCGGGCGTTCCTGCATCGCATGTCGATCCGGTAATCGGGAGAGCCACGCATGAATGATCTGGTCTGCGACGCCATTCGTGACGCCATCATCGAAGACGCCGCCATGATCGCACAGCTCCTCGATGAGCTCGGCTACCCGTCGACGCCCGACGGGGTGCGCCAGCGCCTCGCCCGGCTCCTCCCGCGCGACGACACTCGGATCTTCGTCGCCGAGCGCGGCGCGCACGTGCTTGGGGTGCTGGGATTGCATCGCATGCCGGTGCTCACCGAGCGCAACGACATCGCGATGATCATCGCGCTCGTGGTCGCGGACGAGGCACGACGTACCGGCGTCGGACGCACGCTGCTCGAGCGGGCAGAAGACGAGGCGCGGCTGTGGCGCTGCGGCCGAATCATGGTGACGAGCGCCGAACGCCGCGCCGAGGCGCACGCGTTCTATGCGCGGATGGGCTACCAGTACACCGGACGACGCTTCGCCAAGGTGATCGGACCGTGAAGCGCGTCCTCCTGCTGGGGCTCGCCGTCGCCTCTCCACTCGCCGCGCAGGACCCCGACCCGCGCCCTAACGAGTGCTGGGGGTTCATCTTCGGGGCCTGGTCGCCGCCCCTCGATTGGAACGGCGCGGGACATGGCACCCACGCGGCGCCGCCGCCGCCCGAGACGGCGACGACCGGCGGAGCGCCTCGCCACGACGCCGCGTCGATCGAGCGCGCCGGGGCGCCGACCGTCATGCTGTTCCCAACGTGGTGGCCGGCCGGCGTCGGTATTCGACTCGACCGCCAGCCTTCAGTGGGCGACACGGTCAAAGGGATCGCGTATGCGCTCATCGCCGATGGCCTGCGCCGGGCTCCCGAGAGCAGGATCCTCGCGTGGCGAACGCCGTGCGGGGAGCCCCCGGCGCGCGCGGTCAGTCGAGCTGCGCCTGACGAGCGTCGATCACCTCGGGCAGCGCCCGCAAGCGCGCCACCACCTCGGCGTCGAGACGGCCGTCCACACTGATCGCGGCGATCGCCTCACCGCCGGCCTCGAGCCGCGCCTGGTGATACTCGCCGATGTTGATTCCCGCATTCCCGAGCAGCGTGCCAACGCGGCCGATCACGCCGGGGACGTCGCGATTACGCAGAACGACGAGCGTGCCTTTCGGCACGACGTCGACGTGATACTGCCCGATGCGGACGATGCGAGGATGTCCGCCACCGAGGAGCGCACCGGCCACACGCACCTCACGATCGCGGCTCGAGGCGCGAACCTCGACGAACTCGGCGAACGCACGATGCTCACCCATCCGCGTACGGCGGACGTCCAGCCCGCGCGTCTTCGCGATGTGACCGGCATTCACGAAGTTCACGTTTCTCCGCCCGACGATGCCCGAGAGCATGCCAACGAGTGCCGACGCCGACAGCGGCCGCAGCGCGTCCTCCCCAGCCGCGCCGGCATACCGGACTTCGGTACTCTGTAACGCCCCATCCAGCATCGTCGACGCGAGCCGCCCCAATCGCTCGGCGAGGTCGAGCAGCGGGCGCAGCCGCCGCATCTCCTCCCCGCCAACCGCCGGCGCGTTCACGGCGCGTGAGAAGTCGCCGTCGGTGAGGGCGGCGCGCACGGCTTCCGCGATCTCGAGCGCCACGTTCTGTTGTGCCTCCTCGGTCGAGGCGCCGAGGTGCGGGGTGAGCACCACATTGGCCAGCGAGCGGAGCGGGTGATCCTTTGGCAGCGGCTCTTGCTCGAAAACGTCGAGCGCGGCACCCGCGATGCGCCGCTCACGAAGCGCTTCGACCAGGGCGGCTTCGTCGATGACTCCGCCTCGCGATGCGTTCACGACCATCGCGCCGCGTTTCAGCTTCGCGAGCTGGTCGCGGCCGATGAGTCCTTGCGTGCTCTCGGTGAGTGGAACGTGGAGCGAAATCACGTCCGCGCGAGAGAGAACGTCGTCGAGCGTCGTGAGCTCCGCGTCGAGCGCCTTGGCGCGCTCGTCGGTGAGATAGGGATCGTAGACCAGCACACGCATCCCGAACGCGCGTGCGCGCTTCGCCACCTCACCGCCGATGCGCCCCGCCCCAACGAGCCCGAGTGTTTTTCCATAGAGCTCCACGCCACCGAAGCTCTTGCGGTCCCACGCTCCGTCGTGCATCGACCGGTCCGCCGCCGGGACGCGCCTGACGAGGGCCAGGAGCAGCGCGAACGTGAGCTCGCACGCCGAAATCGTATTGCCCGACGGCGCCGTGAGCACGGCGATCCCCTTCTCCGTCGCGGCATCGACGTCGATCGTATCGACACCGACACCGGCGCGGCCGATCACCTTGAGCCGCTCCGCCTTCGACAGTGACTCTCGCGTGATCTTGGTCGCGCTCCGTACGAGCACGGCGTCGACGTCCGCCATCGCGGCGGCCAGCGCATCGCCCGACAGTCCCGGCTTGTTCACCAGCTCGAAGCGCCGATCGTCGCGCAATGGCGCGAGGCCATCGGAGGCAATCGCATCGGCGACCAGCACCCGCAGTGGCACCGTCATGAGCTCAACACCTGCTCGAGCTCGCCTAACAACACGTCGAGCTCTTCGACGGTGTGATCACCCATGTGACCGATGCGGATGGTTGCGTCCTTCAGCGATCCATACCCGGAGGCGATCGTGAAGCCACGCTGCTTGAGCGCCGCGGTGACGGCCGACCCCGTCTTTCCCGGCGGCACCGTCAGGCACGTGACGGTGGACGAGCGATACCCCTCCGGCGCGAGCACCCGCACATCGAGCCCTCGTCCTTTCATCTGATCCGCCCACTCCCAGGTGCGTCGCGCCATCGCGCCATGGCGCTCCCACCGCATCTCGATCGTCTCGCGGCGGATTGCCTCGAGCTGCGCGGCAAGGGCGTAGAACAGCGGAAGGGCCGGCGTGTTCGGCGTCTGGTTCTTCGCGATGTTCTTCTCGAATTCGATGAAGTCGAAGTAGATCCCGCGGTCCTTCTTCGCCTTCGCCCGCTCGAGGAGCGACGCGCGCGCGACGCCGAAGGCGAGGCCGGGCGGCAGCGCGAGCGCCTTCTGCGATCCCGTGAGCACGAAGTCGAGCGCCCACGCGTCCGTCTCTACCGGTGAGCCGGCAACGCCGGTGACGCTGTCCACGAGGAGCACGACATCTCCCTTGGCGTGCGCGACGGCGGCGAGCTTCGCGATGGGATTGAGCACGCCGGTCGATGTCTCCGAATGCACGACGGTCACCGCATCGTAGTCGGCGCGGCCAAGTGCATGCTCGAGCATCTCGGGCGTGTGTCCCTCGCCAAGTGGTACCTCGAGGACGTCGGCCTCGACGCCGCAGGCGACGGCGATACGGTGGAAGCGCTCGCTGAACGCACCGTTGACCAGCGACAGCACCTTCCGGCGCACCGCATTGCGCACCGCGGCCTCCATCAGCCCCGTGGCGGACGACGACGAGATGTAGACGGGGCGCGTCGTGCGAAACACGTACTGAAGGCCGGGCTCGAGCGACGCGATGAGCTCCTCCATCGCCTTGCCGCGATGCCCGATCATCGGCCGCGTCTGCGCGGCGAGAATCTCCGGTCGGACTTCAGTTGGGCCGGGAAGAAAGAATTTGCCGAACATGGACACCGGGTCAGGGGCCAAGGGCCAGGGGCCAGGGGGAGGGTGAAGGATGAGGGGTCACGAATCTCCTTGACCCTCCCCTTGGCCCGTGGCCCCTGCCCCATGGCCCGCTCAAATGCGCAATAAGCTCTTTCCCAAATCAAATACCTCGCGGGCGGCGAGATCCCGAGGCGCAACGCCTCCCAGCGCCAGCACCAGCACCGGCGCGAGCGACGGCGTTCGCACGACGTCGTCAGCGGCGTCGATCACCGCGGGACGCTCGACCACGCCTGAGAACGCGACGAAGCGGTCCGCCGGAGGGCGCGCCTCCAGATCCGTCGCGCCGTCACCGACGACCATGATCGGCCGCGAAAGCTCGGGCAGCCACCGCTCCAACACGATGCGCTTGCCACCCGAGCGCGCGAGCGGCGACGCCTCGTCGAATCCGATGTAGTCGCCATTCTCGTCGAAATGTACGTCCACCGCGGCCACGGCGCGCTCGGGGAGGCCGAGCGCGAGGGCGAGCGGGATCACCGCCTGGCGGATGCCTCCCGACATCACGCGCACCTCGATGTGCTCGGCGAGCAGGGCGGCGACCGTCTCACGCGCATCGGGAACCAGCGCGCGAATGTAGTGCTCGCCGAGCGCGCTCACCTGATCGCGCGTCGGACGCACGAGCTCGAGACGCCGACGGTACACATCCTCGAGGGGAACTTCTCCGCGCATCGCCGACTCGGTGAGACGCGCGATCTCCTCACGGTGACCGTGAGAAAGCTCCTCGATGCCCTCGATCGCCGATAGCGTCGAATCGCAATCGAAGATGACGCTCGCGAATCGGGAGGAGCCCATGCGGGCGGCAAGCTATTCGAGGCGGTCATTCATCACAAGCTGACAACGGCGCCGCACGCAATCGTGCCGCGGCGTGACAGCCGCGCGCACACGCTCGTCCTCCCCTTGCGCGCGCGCATCCCTCCCGTCTCACCCGATTGCATGCCCGCATGCCTTCTGTGCATGGCACGTTCCGAGCGCTGGCCATCGTCGCGCTCGTCGGCTGCGCTGATCAACGAATGGCTCCAGTGCCGGATTATCCGGTAACCGCTCAGCGCGTCCTTCTCATCTCGCTCGACGGTGTCCGCGGCGACGCCCTCCCCCATCTCCCGACCGTCCAAATGCTCGCACAGCGCGGCGTCTGGACCGATGCGATGCAGACGGTGCTGCCCGCGCTCACCGTGCCGGCGCATCTCTCGATGCTGACGGGACGCGACGTCACGCAAAACGGCATCACGATGAATACGATGGATGCCGGCGTCGCGGCGGTGATGCGTATCAATGGGATGACCCCCATGTTCGCGTGGGCCCGGAGCGCCGGCATCCGCTCGGCCGCCGTCGCCGGAATGTCACTCATTCCTTCCGCCCAGCGCGTAGAGACACAGGCATTTTTCGAGGTGGACACGTTGATCGCGACCGACGGCGACGCGCCTCTACTCGCCAGCGCCGCGATGGATCTCCTCGACGCGGATTCGGCGGTGCGAATGATGTTCGTGCACTTCCCCGACGCCGATTTCGCCGGACACACCTACGGATGGATCGGCGGCGACGGCGCACTCACGCCCGCATACCTCGCCGCGCTCGCGCGGGTAGACAGCGCGATCGCGAAGCTCTGGAGCGATGTGGCTGCCTCGGTCGATGCCGGACAGACGGCGGTGATCATCACCGCCGACCACGGGGGCGGCCATGGCGAGGGATGCAACACCGGTGAGCTCCCGACACACACGCACTGCACTGCCCATCCGGGGGACCGGCTCGTGCCCTTCGTTCTCGTCGCCAAGGGCGCCAGCAATGGCCGACTCAGCGGGCCGGTCGCCGTCACGCAGGTTGCGCCGACGGTTGGCGCGCTTTTGGGCCTCGCGATACCCGAGCGGGCCGCGACCGCGATCGAGCTGCGTCGGGACTGAGCGGGCAGAAGCCCTCTTCGAATCCCGACATCCCTTCGCACAATCCTTACAGACGCGCTATTGACGAAATTCCCGGTAATGCTAATTCTCTAGCACACTGCTGTATTTTCAACATCCGGGAGAAACCATGACCCCTGCCCAGAGTCCCTCCCTCTCTCGCCGAGAGCGGCAGATCATGGATGTGATTTACGCGAAGGGGCGCGCGACGGCGGCCGAGGTGCTGGAGGCGCTCCCTGACCCGCCGACATACTCCGCCGTGCGCGCCCTGCTCCGTGTCTTACTCGAGAAGGGGCACCTCCGCTTCGAGCACGACGGACCGCGCTACGTGTACTTGCCGACGGTGCCGCGCAACGCCGCGCGGCAGTCGGCGCTCCGGCAGGTGCTTCGCACCTTCTTCGACGGCTCGGCATCCCAGGCCGTCGCGGCGCTCCTCGACATGTCCGCGTCGAAGATGACCGATGAGGAGCTGGACCAGCTTCAACGCCTGATCGACAAGGCCAAGGTGGAGGGACGATGAGCCAGATGTGGTCACACCCCTGGATCGCGGCGCTTCTCGCCGCGACGGTGCGCGGCGCTCCTCTGTTTCTGATTGCCGGCGCGGCGGCGCTCGGATGGCGTCGATCTTCGGCCGCGACGCGCCACCTGGTGTGGCTCGTCGCGATCGCGGGGATGCTGGCGATTCCTTTATTGTCGGCGTCGCTGCCGACGTGGCGCGTGCCGGTGTTGCCGGCGCCGGAAGCCGAGGCCCCGCTCGCTGACGTGGGGATCGTCCAGCTCCCCGAAGCGCTGTCGCCGGCCCAGCTCGACGCTCCGGCGGCGGGGTCGTCAGCCGCCATGGCGCGCTCCGCGTTCGAGGTCGCCGACACGCCGCGCGACTGGGGGCGGATCGCGTTCCTGGCCTGGTGTATCGGCATGTTGCTCGTCGCGCTTCCAATGGTGCTGGGTCACGTTCGCGTGTGGCGGATCTCGAAGGGCGCCAGGCCAGCGACCGGGGAGCCCTGGGGCACCCTGGCCTCGATACTTCCCGCCTCGTTAGGGCTCGAGGGGCGCGTTCGCATCCTGGTGAGCGACCGCGCGACAATGCCGATGGCGTTCGGGATCCTGAATCCAGGAATTCTTCTCCCCGCGAGCGGCGAACGGTGGCCGGCGGAACAGCGTCG
>DASRHU010000207.1:0-30312 GCA_035650335.1 Gemmatimonadaceae bacterium
CGAATTCCGCGCGGTCGCCGAGCGTCAGGTGCGTCGCGATCTGGTGATCGAGACGATCGCCGACAAGCAGAGCCTGCGGGCGAGCGAGAGCGACATCGATGCGCGCGTGGCGGAAGTGGCCGAGCGGCGCAATGCCGATCCAGGTCAGGTGTACGCGTCGTTGCAGAAGGCGGGACGAATTCGCGAGCTGGAGCGGAGCATTACGGAGGACAGGGTGTTCGCCTGGCTGATAGAACAGAACATCATCGAATGAACGGCAGAGAGAACAGAGTTCAGAATACAGAATTCAGATTTCAGAAACGGCCCACGCGAGTCGGTCGTTTGCTGCTGGAGCGGCCGCTGAATTCTGAACTCTCTATTCTGAACTCTGTTATCTTTGCCGTTGTATGACCTTCACCCATCCAGAAATCATGTCGACCATCTATCCCCCCTACGTCATCGAACGCTCGAGCCGTGGCGAGCGCACGTACGACATCTTCTCGCGGCTCCTCATGGACCGCATCGTCTTTCTCGGCACGCCGATCAATGACGATGTGGCGAACATCGTGATTGCCCAGATGCTGTTCCTGCAGGCGGACAATCCGGAGCGTGACATTCACGTCTACATCAACTCGCCGGGCGGAAGCGTGTCGGCGGGGATGGCGATCTACGACACGATGCAGTTCCTCACCGCCCCGATCCGGACGATCTGCATGGGGATGGCGGCGAGCATGGGCGCGTTCTTGTTAGCGGCGGGAACTGCCGGGAAGCGTTCGGCCCTCCCTCACGCGCGGATCATGATCCACCAGCCGTCGGGCGGTGCGCAGGGGACGGCGGCCGACATCGAGATTCAGGCGCGGGAGATCCTGTATCTTCGCTCGAAGATGAACGAGCTCTTCGCCAAGCATACGAGTCGTCCCGTGGAGCAGATCGAGCGAGACGTGGATCGCGATCGTTTCATGTCGGCCGAGGAGGCACGTTCGTACGGCATCATCGACCACGTGATCTCGGCGGCGAAGCCGGTGGAGGTCGCGAAGTAGCGGTAAGAAAAACGCAATGTGCGGTGCGTGTTGCGCTCTTGTGAAATTGTTCACGAGTCCGTTGGCTATCGTTACGCTTGACCGGGTCGGGGGTCAATCATTACGTATAGGCGCCCCCCCGCCCCGGCTTCAGACCGGAGCAACAATGCCTGCCCAGAGGGCACTCGGTTTCCCTGTCTCGAGCCACTAATGTCCCACGACAAACACCTCCGCTGCTCGTTCTGCGGCAAGTCGAAGGACTCGGTCCGGAAATTCATCTCCGGGCCGTCGGTCTACATCTGCAACGAGTGCATCTCGCTGTGCAACGAGATCCTGGCGGAGGATGAGGAGCGCGAGGTCGCCGAGGCGATCACCCAGGTTCCGACGCCTCAGGAGATCAAGGATGTCCTCGATCAGTATGTGATCGGACAGGAGAAGGCGAAGAAGGCGCTGTCGGTCGCGGTCTACAATCACTACAAGCGCATCAACTCGCAGTCGTCGCGCGATGACGAGGTGGAGCTCGACAAGTCGAACATCCTCCTCATCGGCCCGACCGGCACCGGCAAGACGCTGCTCGCGCAAACGCTGGCGCGCATCCTCGACGTCCCGTTCACCATCGCCGATGCGACGACGCTCACCGAAGCGGGGTACGTCGGTGAAGATGTCGAGAACATTCTCGTCAGGCTGCTCCAGGCCGGCGAGTTCAACGTCGCGGAGTGCGAGCGCGGCATCGTCTACATCGACGAGATCGACAAGATCGCGCGCAAGTCGGAGAATCCGAGCATCACGCGAGACGTCTCGGGTGAAGGGGTGCAGCAGGCGCTGCTGAAGATCCTCGAGGGCACGGTGGCCTCGGTGCCGCCACAGGGCGGCCGCAAGCACCCGCAGCAGGAATACATTCAGATCAACACCAAGGACATTCTCTTCATCTGCGGCGGCGCGTTCGACGGCCTCGACAAGATCATCGAGGCACGCACCGGCCGCCGGCAGATCGGCTTCACGAAGGAAGAGATCCTCAGCGGGAAGGCCGACCAGGCCAAGCAGAGTCCCTTCGCCGAAGTCGAGCCCGATGACCTCCTGCGCTACGGCCTCATCCCCGAGCTGGTCGGGCGACTCCCGGTCACGGTCGCGCTCGACACGCTCGATGAGGAATCGCTCGTGCGCATTCTCAAGGAGCCGAAGAACGCGCTCACGAAGCAGTATCAGAAGCTGTTCGATCTCGAGGACGTCAAGCTGACGTTCGAGGAGTCGGCGCTCCGCGGAATCTCGCGCAAGGCGCTCAAGCGCGGCACCGGCGCTCGCGGCCTGCGCGCGATCCTCGAGGAGCTCATGACCGACGTCATGTTCGAGCTGCCGTCGCGTGATGATGTGGTCGAGGTGAAGATCACCGAGCCCTGCGTGCTCAACGGCACGCCGCCGCTGCTCGAGATCGCGCCGAAGAGGCAGAAGAAGGAAGCCTAGGGGGATCGAAGGGCGAAGGGGATCGAAGGGGGTCGAAGGCGATCGAAGGGGTCGATGGGGCGTTGCCCCTCGACCCCTTCCCTTTGACCGCCCTCGACCGCCTTCGATCCCCTTCGATCCCCTTCGATCCCCTTTGGCCGCCCTCGCCCGCCCTCGACCGCCCTCGATCCCTTAGATTGCCCCCCATGCCTCTCGTCACCCGCGACGCCGACACGTTCGAGGTTCCGGAGCGCCTGCCCGTTCTCCCGCTGCGGGATCTCGTCGTGTTCCCGTACATGGTCGTGCCCCTGCTCGTGGGACGCGCGGCCTCATTGGCCGCGATCGACGCGGCCGGGCGCGGGGACCGCTGGGTCTTCCTCGTCGCGCAGAAGAGCGCCGACGTTCAGGAGCCGACCGCGGGCGACCTGTTTCGCGTGGGCGTCATTGCCCGGATCGTTCAGACGACCCGGCTCCCGAACGGCACGATCAAGGTGCTCGTCGAAGGAGTCGCGCGCGTCCGGGCGAGCCGGGTCACCACCGGCGAGGGGCACCAGCGGGCCACGTTCACGCCGTTTCCCCTCGAGCGAGGTGAGGACGCGACCGTCCTCGCCGTGGAGCGGCGCGCGGACGAGCTGTTCGAGGAGTATGTGTCACTCCACCGCCGCCTTCCCGATGAAGTGCTCACCGTGGCGCGCGAAGCCGAAACCGCGGACAAGCGCGCGTTCGCCGTGGCGGCGCACCTGCTCGTTCGCCTCGAGGATCGGCAAAAGCTGCTCGAGGCGGCGTCACGCGCGGAGATGCTGTCGCGCATCGCCGAGCTGCTCGCGTCGGAGCTGGAGCTGCTCCGCCTCGAGCGAAAGATAGAGGACGACGTCAAGGGAGCGATCTTCCAGAACCAGCGCGAGTTCTATCTGCACGAGCAGTTGCGTGCGATTCATCGCGAGCTCGGACAGGAAGAGAGCGACGATTTCGACGAGCTCGAGGCGAGCATCGCGAAGAAAGCCCTGCCGGAGCCGGTGCAAGCACGCGCCGTCCGCGAGCTGCGAAAGCTCCGCCGCACGCCCGCGCTGTCGCCCGAGGCGGCTGTCGGACGAAACTACCTCGATTGGATTGTCTCGCTCCCATGGAAGGAGCGCTCGGATGATTCGGTCGATGTCGCCCGCGCGCGCGAGGTACTCGATGAGGATCATCACGGCCTCGAGGAGGTGAAGGACCGTATCCTCGACTACATCGCCGTGCTCGGTCGCGTCGGAACGCTCGAGGGACCGATCCTCTGCCTCGTTGGTCCGCCGGGCGTCGGCAAGACGTCGCTCGGCCGATCGATCGCACGCGCGCTCGGCCGTCGCTTCGTCCGCATGTCGCTCGGCGGCGTGCGTGACGAGGCGGAGATTCGGGGACACCGTCGCACGTACATTGGGGCGATGCCGGGACGCGTGCTTCAGGCAATGCGCCGCGCCGAGGTGATCAACCCGGTGCTCCTGCTGGACGAGGTCGACAAGCTCGGCCAGGACTGGCGTGGCGACCCCGCGGCCGCGCTCCTCGAGGTGCTCGACCCGGAGCAGAACCGCGCCTTCAACGACCACTACCTCGAGGTCGATTACGACCTGTCGGCGGTGCTGTTCCTGACGACGGCGAACTCGCTGGCGAACATCCCGGATGCGCTCCGTGACCGGATGGAGATCATTCGTCTCCCCGGGTACCTCGATCACGAGAAGCACGCGATCGCGCGCCGCTTCCTGATTCCGAAGCAGCTCAGGGCACACGGGATCGACCCCGAATCGGTGAAGTGGGACGACGACGTCGTGCCGGCGATCGTGCGGGGGTGGACTCGTGAGGCGGGCGTGCGCGAGCTCGAGCGCCGCATCTCGCGCATCGCTCGCAAGATCGCTCGAGGCCGTGCCGAACGGAGCGCGGACCTCGGTGCCGAGCACGTGCACGTGACCGACCTGCCAACGCTGCTCGGGACGTCGCCCTTCGACGAGGACGACGTGACGCTCGACGACAAGATCGGCGTGGCCGCGGGGCTCGCGTACACGACGGTCGGCGGCGAGGTCCTCGAGATCGAAGTGAGCGTCGTGCCCGGACGCGGAAAGCTGCAGCTCACCGGCGCGCTGGGCGACGTCATGAAGGAATCGGCCACGGCGGCGATCAGCTACGCCCGGGCGCGCGCGAAGCCGCTCGGTCTCGAGCCCGACTTTCACCGCACGCGCGATCTGCACATCCACATTCCCTCGGGCGCCACGCCCAAGGACGGCCCGTCGGCGGGAATCGCCATCGCCAGCGCGGTGGTCAGCGCGCTCACCGGCATTCCGGTGAGAGGCGGAGTCGCGATGACGGGGGAGATTACCCTTCGCGGACGCGTGCTTCCGATCGGTGGGCTGAAGGAGAAGACGGTGGCGGCGCTGCGCATCGGGATTCGCGAGGTGGTCATCCCGAAGGGCAACGCGCGCGAGCTGCCGGAGCTGCCTGAGGACGTCCGCGCCGCGATCAAGTTCCACGTGGTGTCGACCATGGATGAGGTGCTGGCGCACGCGCTGCTTCCATTGGCCACGACGCAGAGCGTGATGGCGTCCCAGGTCGCGCACTGATGACGATGGCGCGCCAGGCCGATCCGCTCGTCATCCGGCGGCTCGAGTTCCTCGGCGGCCAGGCGTCGGTGGGTGGCTGGAAGCCGGAGAGCGACCTTCCCGAGATCGCCTTCAGCGGACGGTCGAACGTCGGGAAGTCGTCGCTGCTCAACAAGCTCGTCAGGCGGAAGGCACTGGCCCGGGTGAGCGCGACGCCAGGCAAGACGCGCGAGATCAATTTCTTCCGGGTGAACGATGCCTTCCACCTCGTGGACCTCCCCGGTTACGGATACGCCCGTGTCTCCAAGACGGCGCGACAGGCGTGGCGGCCGCTCATCGAAGGGTATTTGCGGACGAGCGAGCAGCTGCGCGGCGTCGTCCAGCTCATCGATGCGCGACACGCGCCGTCGCCCGATGACCTGCGGATGATGGACTTCCTCGCCTCGCTCGGCGTCCCGACCATCGTCGTCGCGACGAAGGTGGACAAGCTCGGCAACGCCGAGCGGGCAGTGCGACTGGCCGAGCTTGCGGAGCAGTTGGGCGTCGAAGAGGATCAGCTCCTTCCATTCAGCGCGCGCACCGGTGAGGGACGGGACGACCTCGCCGAAGCCGTCGTGACCCTGCTCGCCCAACCGTCGTGGAGGGACGCGTGAGGATCTTCATCGCGGCGGTCGCGAGCGGAGCGCTCGCGTGCGCATCCGCTCCGCAGGGGGGTGGTCCCGATGCTCCTTCCGGTCCCACGCCCGCGCAGCAATCGACGACCGATCTCCCGGTCGGGTTCGGCACGTTACACCAGGACGATCTCGCGCTTCGCATTCAGCTGCCGGGCGTGCTCGTTCGGGCAATCCCGCTCGATGAGACGGTGATCCGCGTGCTCGCGCCCGATTCGTATCGCGGTCTCCACGAGCTGGTCGCGAGCCGGCAAGGCGAGATCGACGAGCGCGCCCGGCGATACGGCGTGCGTCAACCGAGCCTGTGGTACTTCTCGTATTACGGCGTGCAGCCCGATGCGCGCTTTTCGCCCGAGGAAGTCGTGATCACGAGCGCGGGTCGCGTGTTCCGCCCGCTGTCGATCCTGCCGCTGACACCCGGGTTCGGCGAGCAACGCCTCGAGCAGCGCGGTGTGCAGACGGCGATCTACATCTTCGATGACGGCGTCGACGTGAACCTTCCGCTGACGGTAAGCGTTCAGGGAGTACCGAGCAGCGGCTGGGAATCGAACCTCCGGCGTATCGAGCGCGAGCGTGCCCTGGTGCGCTCGCGGGCGGCGGCGCGGTCCGGTCGCTGAGGTCCTGTTCGCGGCTGCGCGCCGGCGCACGGGCAGGTTTGATTGGCCGCAGATGAACGCGGAAGACGCAGATCGGTCTGGTGCGCGGATCCGGATATGTGCGGCGGTAACCAAGAGCTATTGAAACGTCGTTTTGCCTGGAGCTATTTCCAGCTCGGGAAGTATCTGCGTCTTCTGCGTTCATCCGCGGCCCCTAGCAGCGTCACATAACCGCAAGCAGCCATGGTCCTTCGCCCACTCCGTCCCCTCACGAGATCGCCTAACGCGCGCACGGTCGACGCATGGATCGAGCAGCTGTCGGATGCGCTGGCACGGCCCGACGCCGATCGCGCGACCATCTGTCGGCGCGCGCTCGCCGAGCTGATGTACCCGGACTACGCGGACAGCTGGGAGACGGCGGTGGAAGACGAGTCGCTGCCCCTCGCGACGCGCAGCGCCCTGCTCGCGCTCGACCCGCGCAACGTGACGCTGGAGCCGGAGTACTACGCGGAATGCGACGACGCGAAATTCCAGCGCGTCAAGCCGCTGTTGTGGCTCTGGTACTCGTTCGATCGCACCGTGCTCGGAGGACAGAACGTCGACGCCGGCGTGCGGCTGCGGCGGATGCTGGCTCCGCTCATCTTCAAGCGCGTGGGCGCGAACTTCAAGTGCTTTCAGTTCGTCGAGTTCTCGTTCGGCTACAACCTCGACGTCGGCGATGATGTCGTCGTCCACCGTCACGTGCTCCTCGATGATCGCGGTGGCATCATCCTCGGGAATCGCGTGTCGATCAGCGACTACGCGAACATCTACTCCCACACGCACAGCATCGTCGACCAGAAGGACGTGACGTCGATCGAGACCGTCCTCGAGGACGACGTTCGCATCACCTATCACGCGACGGTGCTGGCCGGCGTACGAGTTGGGCGCAACGCGATGGTCGGCGCGATGGCGGTCGCCACCAAGGACGTTCGCCCCTTCCACGTGAACGTGGGCATTCCAGCGAAGAGCGTCCGGGTGAAGCCGAACGCCCCGGAAGAAGCGTATTCGACTGTGCGGAAGCCTCGGGACGATTGAGCTCCGCTCGAGAGGAACGAGGTGCAAGGACTGAGGAGCTCGATTGGGGTGGCTCCTCATCCAATCGAATTCCTCGGTCCCTGGTCCTCATTCCTCATTTGACTCTGAGTACGTCCTCGACCGGTCCCGCGTCGCCGCTGGCGAGCAGCGTGACCGCGTCGATCACGTTGGCGCGCTCGCGCGGCCAGGCGAATCGCTTCACCGCTTCCGGGATCGACAGCCAGGCGGCACGCGAGTGCTCGATGCCAAGGCGCAGCGGACCGTCCGACACCACGGCCGCGAACACCACCGCGACGATCACGGCCTGTTCCTGGTGCAGGTAGAACGGCTGCACCGTGACGTTGTAGAGTCGTTCGACGGAGAGCCCCGTTTCCTCCCGCACTTCGCGCAGCGCCGCGTCCTCGGGACGCTCACCGCGGTCGATTCGGCCGTGCACCGTTTCCCAGGCTCCGGTGCAGCGAACCCCCGGCGCGCGCTCGAGCGCGAGCGCCTCCCATGCGTTTGCGCGGCGGCGAAGCACGAACACATCGACGGCGCCGACGCGCATCGCCGTCGCTTCGCTCAATCCACCTGACGCGTGCGCCCGAGGAGGGCGTGGATCCTGGCGCTCAAGGCGCGCGGACGAAACGGCTTCGTGATGAAGTCGCTCGCTCCGTATTCGAACACGCGTACCTCGCTGGCCTCGTCGCCCTTCGCCGTCAACACGATCACCGGGAGGTCCGACGTCGCCGGCCGCGCACGCAAGTGACTGAGGACGCCATAGCCATCGAGGCGCGGCAGGTTCAGATCCAGCACGACGATATCCGGCGCGCCGCGGTCCACCTCGTCGAGCGCGAGCACACCGTCGCCCGCCTCGAGGACGACGTACCCCTCGTGCTCCAACAGCTCTCGCAGCAACCGTCGCAGCGGCTCTTCATCCTCGACCAGAAGCACGGTTGCGTGTCGCCTCGCCGGTCGGGCAGCGGGCGTGAGATCGTCGAGAAGCTCGAAGGCAGCATCGTGAAGCGCGGCCGGCGCGGGTGATTCCTGTGGCTCGGCGCGCGCCTTGCCCCGCGCGCCTTCGCGCCCATTCGCTGAACGAGACGGCGAATCACTCGGCTTCCGCCCTGACTGCGCCGGCGTCTCCTGCGGCGCCTCGAGCACGCGCAGCAATTCTTCGATCGTCGTGTCACCCGCGATCACGCGACTCACGCCCGACTCCCAGAGCGAGCGCATGCCGCTCTCGCGAGCGGCATCGGCCACGCGATCGACGCTCTCCCCCGCCGAAATGCGCCGCTCGACCTCGGAGTTCGATACCAGCACCTCCACCACCGCCATTCGCCCCCGGTATCCGGTTTGCGAGCAATGGTCGCATCCCACGGCGCGGAAGAGCGGAGTCCCGGCGGGGATCCACGGTCGAAGGCGATCGGGTATGGGATCCATCCACACCTCACGACACTTCGGACAAATGCGCCGGAGAAGCCGCTGAGCGACGATGCCCTTCAGCGCCGCCGCGAGCTTGTAGCTTTCGATGCCAATGTCCGTCAGGCGCGTGATCGAGCTCGCCGCGTCGATCGTGTGCAGTGTCGTCAGCACCAGGTGTCCTGTCAGCGACGCCTGCACGGCGATCGCCGCCGTCTCGCGGTCGCGCACCTCACCGACGAGCACGACATCGGGGTCCTGGCGGAGGATCGAGCGCAGCGCGGCGGCGAACGTCAGGCCCGCCTTCTCGTGGACCTGCACCTGCACCACGCCCTGGAGCCGATATTCGACGGGATCCTCGACGGTGACGATGTTCACACCACGCGTCTGGATCTGTCGCAAGGCCGAATACAGCGTGGTCGTCTTTCCCGATCCCGTCGGACCGGTCACGAGAATCATCCCCTCGCGCATCTGGAGCAAGATCTTGATGCGCTCCAGCTCGTCGTGGCGCAGCCCCATGCCATCGAGCGACAGCACGGTCGCCCGGGTGTCGAGGATGCGGACGACGACCTTTTCGCCCTGCGACGCGGGCAGCGTCGAGACGCGCAGATCGATCGGCACGCCGTTGACCGCGACGCGCGCCCGCCCGTCCTGCGGGCGCAGGCGGTCGGCGATGTCCATTCCCGCCATGATCTTGATGCGCGAGACCAGCGGAATCCCCGCCGCCCGCGGGAGCACCATCGTCTGCCGGAGTACGCCGTCGATGCGATAGCGCACCGCGACGCCTCCTTCCTCGGGCTCGAGATGGATATCACTCGCTCGCGACGTGATGCCTTCCGCGAAGATGTGGTCCACCAGCCGGATGATCGGGCGCTCGGACGCCTTCTCGGCGCCAAGCTCCATGTCGTCGTGCGCCTGAACGTCCGCGAGCGCCTGGATGTCGTAGTTGGCGCTGACGTTCTCGAGAATCTTCGAGACCACGTTCTCCGGTCGATACAGCTCGTCGAGCCGCTCCATGATTCTCGTCGGCGACGCGAGCGACATCTTCACCGTGCGTCCGGTCGCGAACGCGAGCGTGCGCTCGCAGTCGAGATCGTGCGGATCGGCGGTCGCGATCTCGAGCGCCGAATCGGTGATGGTGAGCGGAATGATGCGGTATTTCCGCGCAAGCGACTCGGGCACGAGCTCACGCGCCTGCTGACTCGCGATCGCGAGGTTCGCGATCTTCATGTGAAAGCGCGACGCGAGCGCCGTCAGGATCTCATCATCGGTGATGAAGCCGCGACGGACCGCCGACTCCCAGTAGCTGTCCTGGGCGGCGGACTTCAGCACACCGGCGGTCTCCTGCGACAGGAGCGCTTCCAGCGTGGGGAATAGCCAGTCGTCGCGAATGTGACCCTTCGGCACGGCAGCTCCATCGGGGCCGAGGCGGCATCGCCATCGGGCAGGGGGAACGGTGGCCGTCGGTCGCATAGCGGGACGCGGCCACAACTTAGACGATCGAACCGGGTCCGAGATATTACATGACCCGCCACAGTTCCGGAGTCACGTCCACGCCAAAGGTCCATCGACCGTCACGAAGCCCCCGGGCGGCGTCGAGGCGGACCGTCTCGAAAAACAGCACGACCGCCGCCCCGACGCTCGGATACCACCCCGCTCGGCGCGAGCCGACGGGCCGAGCCAGGAAGATCGTATGCGCGTACGGGGCAAACGTCATCCGGGGTGGCGCCTCGCCGAACCGCCCGAGGGGAACGGGGATAAAGGGCGCCGGCATCCTCCACTCGAGGCGCTGGGTTCCACCCACCTTCCCCACCAGGGAGTGGAAGGGATAGCCCGGCCCGCTCACGGGGCCGCCGAGATAGACGAGCCGCTGCGCAGGGACGGTTCCCTGCGCCGCATGCGCGGCAGCAATCGTCGTCCGCGACACGAACCGATGCCGGCCGGCGGGGCGTTCGAGCGATGCGTCGATGAACGAGCGGATCGTGACGGGCTGCTCCTCTCCTCCGTCTCGCGCCCGGAACCAGGTGGCCCCGACGTCGCCGGCGAGACGAAGCTCCGCGTCGCCGATGATGAGTGATGCCGGCCGGTCGAACGAAAGGGCGACGCGAGTCGCGCGCGCGTCGAGCGCGTCGATCACCGGCTCGTACCGTCCCCGCGATGGCGTCGCGGCCACGCGCACCGGGCGCTGCTCCTCGTACGCCGCCGTCAGTCGCCACGCCGTGCCGGCGGCGCGCCCCATCTCGAGCGCGACCCCGAGACCGCGAACATCGAATGGCTCCGTGGCGTCACTCCCGAACTCCTGCGCCGCGATCGAGTTGATGAGACCCGATCGCTCGGCAATGTCGCCGGCATCGCGATACTCCCGCTCTCCAAACGCGCGGATCCCGACGCCGGTCGCGCGCGTCCACGAGACTTCCGCGCGTGCCTTCGCCTGCTCGTCGTCGAAACCGTACCGGGCCTGAAGCGCGCCACGCACGCCGCCGCCCATCGCGCGCGAAATGCCGGCGCCAAGCGCGAGTCCCTCGGCCCGGCGAACGCGCGCGATGTCGGAGATGCCGCGCGCCGCCACCGTCGCGCGGCGGCCGCGGGCGAGCGCCTGCGCGCGAACGAGCCGGCGCGCTTCCTCCTGAATGATGCGCACCTCGGGGTCCGTCGGCGCGCGAACGTCGGGCGGGAGTGAGTCCAGAATGGTGCCGCCCCACGCGTGCACATCGAGCACTCGCTGAGGCGCCTGCACGATTTCCGGCCCGGTGAAGAGTGCTTCGTCGAGCCCGAGGTTCACCTCGTGACAGCAGACTTCCCACCGTCCCCGGATGATCCCGCGCACCGGAAAATCCATCCACGTGCCGGACCGGCGGATCTCGATCTCCTGGTGGCGGGGAAGCCAATACGACCCGGCCACGAGCGCGTTGTCGAGAACGATCGCGAGGTCCTCGAGCTGTCGGTCCACGAACGCCGCGCGGGTGAAGTTGAACGCCATGCGCACGAGCTGCGCGGTCTCGCGCTCGATGAACAACGCGCCGACGACGCGCGGCTGCCGATCATCGAGCGGTCGCACGCGCACGATCGCGACGGCAATCGTGCGATCCGGCAGGCGCATCTCGATCGAGTCCCCGATCGCGAATTCATAGTCCTCCATCCCGCGCCGACTGAGCGGATGGGGGACATCTCGCACCTCGTCGCCGTCGCCCAGGCGGATGAGCTCCGGGAAGTTGTTCTGGACGATGCCGAGGTGATCGCGATGGTACGCGATGTCGGTCGGGAGCAGCAGTGTGTCCCGCCGTCCGATGATCCGCTGCTTGCTCAGCGCGGGCGCGCGCCAGTACACTTCCAGCGCGAGCTCATCGGCCTTGACGACCTTTGGCGGCTCGGTGAACCCTTCGCCGAGTTGGGCGAGGAAGGTGACGTAACCGCGGGCGATGGCGCGCCAGTCGTGTAACGCCGTATCGGCGAGCTGACGCTCGCGCACCTCGGTGGCGCGCTCGACAAGCGCCATGGTCCGGGGATCGTTCCATTCCGATTGCGCCCTCACGGGCACCACGAGCGGCCCCAGAAGACAGCACGCGGCTGCCATCGCCGCGAAGAGGCGGAGCATGACGAGCGAATATCGCGGGCGGTGCATGGCGCGGCAAGCGCGCAATCCATGACGTCGGATCGATTTCTCGCACTCGCACGACGCGCCGACAGTGAACGGGCACTCGTGCCCGTATGGCGCGACATCCTGCTCGACACGGACACTCCGGTGTCGGCGTTCGCGAAGCTGCGCCGCGGACCGTTCGCGTTTCTCCTCGAGTCCGCGCCGGCCGGAGGCGAGACGTGGGCGAGGTACACGTTTCTCGGCACCGAGCCGCGCGGTGCGTGGCGGCTTCGCGATGGCGTGGTTGACGACTGGTCCCCGACGGAGGGCTGGCACGGCGCACGGCGACCGGCCGACCCGATCGCCGACCTGCGCGCCAGGCTGCTCTCGCACACGCCGGTCGATGTTCCGGAGCTCGGCGGTTTCTGGAGTGGCGCGGTCGGATACTTCGGCTACGATGTCGTTCGCCTCATCGAGCGGCTCCCGCATCCACCGCGGCGAGTGCTCGATGCGCCCGACGCTCTCCTGGTGCTCACGCGCGCCGTCGTCATCATCGACAACCTGCGCGCGCGAGCACGCATCGTCATCGGCGTGCCGGTCGATCTGTCGTGGAGCGATACCGCGCTTCGTGCGGCGTGCGAGGAGGCGGAGCACGAGATCGACGGGCTCGCGTCGAGACTGCGCGAGCCGATCGAGATGCCTGCCCTCGATGTCGAGTCGCCCCGCGAGGCCGTGGATGCGCGAAGCTCCATTCGCCAGTCTGATTTCGAGGCCGGCGTTCGCCGGATCAAGGAATACATCCACGCCGGCGACGCCTTCCAGGTGTTGCTGGCCAGGCGCCTGGAGATGCCGCTCGACTTCGACCCGGCCACGCTCTATCGCGCACTGCGCGCGTTGAATCCCTCACCGTACATGTACCACCTCGTGCTCGACGGCGTGGAGCTGGTCGGGTCGAGCCCGGAGCTCCTCGTGCGCGTCGTGGGGGATCGCATCACGGTGCGTCCCATCGCAGGAACGCGGGCGCGTGGCCTAACGCCTGACGAGGACACCGCCCTTGCCGCCGAGCTCCTTGCCGACGAGAAAGAGCGCGCCGAGCACGTGATGCTGGTGGACCTGGGGCGGAACGACGTCGGGCGCGTCGCGCGGTACGGGTCGGTCGAGGTGAGCGAGCTGTTCGGCATCGAGCGGTACAGTCACGTGCTTCACCTGGTGAGCCAGGTCGACGGCGCCCTGCGTCTGGAGCACGACGCGCTCGATGCATTGCGGGCGACGTTCCCGGCGGGAACGATGACCGGTGCGCCCAAGGTCCGGGCGATGGAGATCATCGACGAGCTCGAGCCGGAGCGGCGTGGCCCGTATGCGGGGGCGGTCGGGTACATCGCGGCTGGCGCGAGTCGGATGGATCTCGCGATCACGATCCGCACCTGTGTCATCGCCGGTGGCGTCGCATCGGTGTCGGCGGGCGCGGGGATCGTCGCGGACTCGGTACCCGAACGGGAGTGGGAGGAAACGGAGAACAAGGCACGTGCCCTCCTGCTCGCGATGGGCATGGCTCGGCATCCGCTAGAAGCCGGGGCCGGTGCACGCCATATTTGACGCCTCATGCGCCTGAAGCTGATGAGCACCGATGGCGCGCAGTCGTTCGAGCTGCGCGAGGGACCGCCACTCGTGGTGGGACGCGCGCCGAACAGCGACATCCCGATTTTCGACCCGACGATCTCGCGGCGTCACGCCGAATTCGAATGCGCGAACGGCGCGTGCGCCATTCGCGATCTTGGCTCGAGCAACGGCACGTACGTCAACGGGGATCGCGTCACGCAGAAGGGCATCACGGTCGGCGACGTCGTCACCTTCGGAAAGGTGTCGTTTCGCGTGACGGAAGCGCCCGACCTGCCCATAGCACCGCCACGCACGTCGCCCGTCCACGCCACGCCCGACACCGGAGGGCGAGCGGCCGGTGGGACGATTCGGCGTCAGCTTCCAGCGCTCGGCACCCGGGGTATGCTGTCGAGCCGATTGCGCGCGCCCGACATCACCGTCTCTCCGACCGGGGATGAAAGCCGTGACGAACGGCGCCTGGCGCTACTCGTCGAGGTCGCCAAGGGGCTTTCCGGCGCGGTGGACATCGATCGGCTGCTCGACAAGATCGCCACCTACGTCTTCCAGATCTTCGACGCCGATCGCGTCGCCATCAATCTCCTCGGTGATCAGGGAGAGGTCGTGCCGCGTATTTCCCGTGACCGCCGAGGCACGGAGGCGGGGCGCACCATTCCGCAATCGATCGCGCGCAAGGTGATTCAGGAAAAGGTGGCGGTGCTCACCGACAACGCGCCGCAGGATGAGCGGTTCGGCGGGCAGTCGATTCTCCTCCAGAGCGTGCGGTCCGCCATGTGCGCGCCGCTGTTAGGCAGCGACCATCAGGTGCAGGGCGTGCTCTACGTGGACAACCAGGCCGCGACGCATCAGTTCGGGGACGAGGACCTGGACTTCCTGGTGGCCTTCTCGGGAATCGGGGGAGTCGCCATCGAGAACAGCAAGTTCGCGGAACGGATTCGGAAGGAAGCGCTGGTGCGCAGCAACTTCGAGCGCTACTTCGCGCCGTCGCTCGCGGCGCGAATCGCCAGCTCGCCCGACGCCGTGCGGCTCGGCGGCGACAAACGCGCGATCGCGATCCTGTTCAGCGACATTCGCGGGTTCACGGCGCTCTCCGAGACGATGAATCCCGACGACATGGCCACGCTGCTCAGCGAGTACTTCACCGAGATGGTGGACTGCGTGTTTCGGCACGGTGGCACGCTCGACAAGTTCGTCGGCGATCGCGTCATGGCGCAGTGGGGCGCCCCGATCGCCGGCGATGATGATGCCGATCGCGCGGTGACCGCGGCGATGGACATGATGCGCGGGCTCGATGAGCTGAACAAGAAATGGCGCGTCGCGGGCAAACCCACCCTGCAGATCGGCATCGGCCTGAACTACGGCGAAGCGTTCGCCGGCAACATCGGATCGGAGAAGCGGCTCGAGTTCACCGTCATTGGCGATGCGGTCAACACCGCGAGCCGCCTCTGCGATGCGGCCGAGGGTGGTGAGATCCTGCTCACGGAAGAGATGCGCGCGGCGCTGCGCCACCCCCCGCGGCTGAAGGACCGCGATCCGATGGAGCTCAAGGGCAAGGCGCAGCCTGTCCCCGTGTACGCCATCGTCCGGGCGTGAACCCGCACCCACGGGATGGCGGAACACCGCCGGGTTACGAGCGGCTGCGCCGTCCCGGCCTGGAGGCTGTTGCCCGCACGCCCCTTGCCGGCGCGATCAACGAAGCCCTCGCGGCCGGCTCGCTCTACGACTACGCGGCGCATCATCCGCAGGCGCGGGCGCTGCGTGGACGCGGCATCGCCTATGCCGTTCCCCTTCCCGATGGCGCCACCAGAGTCGTCGTGAGGCGCTCGCGACACGGCGGCCTGCTCGCGGCACTCACGGGCGACATCTTCGTGAGTCCGACGCGTGCACCACGGGAGCTCGCGCTCTCGCTGGAGCTCGCGCGCGAAGGCATTCCCACACCGGAGGTGATCGCGTACGGCACCTACCAGGTCGCTCCCCTGCTCCGCCGGGCCGACGTCGTCACGCGGGAGGTGAGGGATGGCGTCGATCTGGCGACGGCGCTCGAGCGTGAGCGGGATCCCGGGACGGTGCGCGAGATGGTTCGCGTCGTCGCACGGCTCTTCGCTCGAATGGCGGCCGCCGGCGTGCGTCATCCGGATCTCAACGTCCGCAACGTGCTGATCGCCCGCGACGACAGCGGCAACAGAGAGGCGTGGCTGCTCGACATCGACCGCGCGTGGTTCGACACGCCCGGGCATCCGAGGGTGCGCGAGGCCAACCTCAGCCGCTTCGCCCGCTCGGCGCGGAAGCTGCGCGGGCAGGGGACGTTTCCGATCGGCGAGGGTGAGATGGCGCTTCTGGCGACCCTCGCGCGCGAGGAGGAGGAGGCCCTCCCCTGATCGGCACCCCGCTGAACCGCATCTGCATCGTGATGATGAGCGCGGTGGGGGATGCGGTGCACGTCCTTCCGCTCGTCACTGCGCTCAAGCGTCACCATCCCCGCGCCCACATCACCTGGATTCTCCAGCCAGGCCCGGCGTCGCTCGTGCGCGGTCACCCGGACGTCGATGAGATCATCCTCTTCGAGCGCCGAAAGGGGTGGCGCGCGTTCCTCGACATCAGGCGCGCGCTCCGCGACCGGTCGTTCGATGTCGTGCTCTCGCTGCAGGTGTACTTCAAGGCGGGCATCATCACCGCGTTCACTCGTGCGCCGGTGAAGCTGGGGTTCGACCGCGCCCGCGCTCGCGATCTCAACTGGATCTTCACCACGCACCGGATTCCGTCGCGCCCGAATCGGCACGTCCAGGACCAATACTTCGAGTTTCTCGATGCGCTCGGCGTGCCTTACGAGCCGGTGACGTGGAACCTTGGCCCGTGGCCGCACGAAGCAGTCACACGGCGAGCGTTCATCGAGGCGCTTCCGCGCCCCGCGGTCACCCTCGTGCTCGCGACCAGCAATCCGCAGAAGGACTGGATCCCCGAGCGGTGGGCGGAGCTGGTCGACGTGCTCCACGACGACTTTGGACTCGAGCCAGTGCTGGCCGGTGGGCAAAGCGCCCGCGAGCGGGCGGTGGAGGCCACGATCATGCGCCTCGCGCGGCACACTCCCCACTCGACGTTAGGTGTTCCGCTTCGGGAGCTCGTCTGGCTGATCGACGCCTCCGAGCTCGTGATCTCGCCCGATACCGGCCCGTTGCACATGGCCGTCGCACTCGATACGCCGGTCATCGGCCTCATGGGCTACAACAACCCCAAGCGTATCGGGCCGTACCGGAAATTCCGCGACTTGATGGTAGACGTGTACGGCGACCCCGGAGAGGACTACCCGATCTCGCCGGCGCACCGGGAGGATCGAATGCCCCGGATCCAGGTGTCGGATGTCATCGACCGGGTTCGCCGCTGGCGCGAGCGGTACCGATAGGCCTACCTCTCGAGGACGCTCGCATATACCGCGAGCGTTCCCTCGACCATCTTCTCCACGGAAAACAGCTTCACCCGCTCGGATGCCTGCGCTGTCAGGGTCGCCGCCAGCGCGCGGTCACCTAACAAGCGCACCACGTTGTCCGCCATCGCCTGAGGATCGCCTGGTGGCGACAGCAGTCCGGTCTCCCCGTCGATCACGACTTCCGGGATGCCTCCGGCCCGCGTCGCGGCCACCGGAATGCCGAAGGCCATGGCGTCGAGCAGCACGCTGCCCAGCCCCTCCTTCACCGAGCTGAGCGTCGCCACGGCCGCGGCCGCGAGCAGCTCATCGGCATCGTGGCGGAAGCCCGTCAGACGAACGATCCCGTCGAGCCCGAGGCGACTGGCTTCCGCCTGGACGTGCTCGCGAAGCGGGCCGTCCCCGACCATGAGCGCCCGGAGCATCGGTCGCTGCCGGCTGGCGAGGCGCATCGCGCGGAGGAACGACAGCGGGTCCTTGTGGATGACGAGCGCCGCAACCTGCACGACGAGCTCCGCGCCCTCGTCGATCCCCAACGACCGCAGCGTCTCGCGTGAGGCAGGAGCGACCCGTCGGGAGAGGTCGATGCCGTCGGGAACGATGTGCAGTCGGTGTGGGTCGATGCCGCCGGCCGTGACGACATCGGCCACATCGCGCGAAATGGCGATCACCGCGTCGGCCCGATCGTACTTGAGCCGTGTCCCGATGTTGCGTCGGAGGGGAAAATCGACTCGCCGGGCGACCACGACCTTCGCGCGCGTCCGCGTCCGGGCGAGGGCGGCGAGCGCCGCCGCGTGCGCGGTGTGCGCATGGACGATGTCCGCACCGAGTCGCACGATCTCGCGGCGCAGCGACCACGCGGACCAGACATCCAGCTCGCCGCGCGGCGTGCAAGGAACGACATCCACTCCGACGCTGACCGCCCGCCGGGCGAGCTCGTTACCGCGACGGGCGACGATGATCGCGCGATGCCCTGCCGCCTGCATGCCCGCCGCGAGCCAGAGCACCTGGCGCTGACCCCCGCGCCACCCTCGCTCCGTATCGACGTGCAGCACCGTCAACACCGGAGCGCCCTCCGGCTCACTTTGGCTGCCGGTACTGCGGATCGTTGTACATTTTGAACTGACGATAGACTTTCGGGACGACGCGACCGGCGGTGATGTCGACCAGGAGCTGCGTCAACTCGGCGGCGAGATCGTCGCGCTGCATGCGAAGCACCTCGAGCCGACCATGACACCGCTCTCGAAAATCGGCAGTGGCGTCCGCGCGATCGGCCTGCTCCTGCATGTGATAGATCTTCAGCTCGACAATGCTCAGCTTGTCGGCGAGCCAGCCGACGGTCTCAGCCACGGCGAGACCCCGCGTCGCGCTGTGCCTCGCGGGCCGCGCGCATCACCGCTTCATCGATGCGCTCGATGAGGTCGTTTCGACGCTGGTTCAGCTTGTCGATGTTGCGCTTGGCCGCCGCGACCTGGTGATCGTCCTCCACGCGCGCCTTGTCCTCCTCGTGCCACAGCTCGATGTTCGTCTGCGCGAGTCGCGCGATCAGCGTTCCGATCGTGTCATCCATTCACTCACCTCGTTGTTCCGGCGATGCGTCGCCCGGCGCGACGGCCGCGAGCAATCTACGCGAGGCGCCGTCGCTCCGCAGCGTCAGGACCGCGTGCGAGCGAGGAGGTCGCGCACCGCCGCGCGCACCCGCGCCGGCTCCACTTCGGCCATGAGCATGCTCGCTCGAGGATCGCTTTTCGGTACGATCCCGAGACCGCGCGCCGACTGCGCACGCAGCGCGATTACCGTTGGGTCATTCGCCGGCGCCCACGCGGCCGGCGGCTCCGGACCGAAGATCGTCACACGTGGCACACCGAGCGCCGTCGCGATGTGCGCCGGCCCCGTATCGGCCGAGATCAGCAGGTCGCAGGCCGCGAGGCTCCCCATGAAGTCGCGGAGCGCGGGGACAGCGATGCGGACGATCGCCGGCGAGATCTCTTGTGCTCTCATCGCTTTTTCCGCGTCTCCTGGCATCTCGAACAGCACGGGCTGAACCCCGTCCGTGTGGAGCGCGCTGGCCAGCGCGGCAAAGCTCTCCACCGGCCATTCTTTCGCTGGCTCGCCGGCCGAGAGCACGAGCGCGGCCAAGGGGCGGTCGATGCCGGCACCATTCGCGAGGAGGCGCTCGCGTCCCGCCACACGCTCGCCGTCCGTCAGCACGAGGCGGCTCCGTGGTGGCCCGACGGGAACGCCCAGCATCTCGAGCAGGCGCTGGCGTTCACGGGCGACATACTCGAAAGCACGTCCCGCGCGCGGCAAGCGGTGCGTGTACACCCACCACCATCCGCGCACCCCGAACCCCGCTCGAACCGGGGCGCGCGATACGAGCGCGAGCGGCGCCGTCCGCGGAGACGACTGCGGATCAATGATCCAGTCGTAGCGCCGCGATCGTACGAGCCTCCAGGTTCGCGTCGGGTGTGCACGATCGTAGACGATGAGACCATCAATGAGCGGGTGATGCTCGAGCAGCGGCGCCGCTCGGTCGCCCACGAGAAAATCGACTGGTGTCCGCGGAAACGCGCGACGGAGGTCCTCCAGCAGCGCCGTCGTCAACGCGACATCGCCAAGTCGTCTCAGCTGCACGACCAGCACACGGCGCGGATGGACGACGGCCGGCGCCTTCACTCCGCCTTGCGCCAGAGCTTGGCGTACTGCACGAACGCGTAAAACGCCGCCATCGCCGCATGGATGATTCCGGCCCGTCCGTCGAGGATGCCGAGCCGCAGCACGAGGCGGGAGAACAACTCCCATGGAATGCGCATGACGTGCAGAACCGAGAATCGGCGACCGGCTTCCCCCTTTCGCCTCGCGGCCAGCTCCGTGTAGCGGTTGATCGTGTCGACGTGCTCGCGCAGCGCTCGGTACTTGAGGTGATCGAGCGCGCCTGCCAGCCGCTCGGTGCGACCGTCGACGATCAAATGCTCGTGAACGGGCAACGGTGCGAAGCGCGCGCGCTGGCGCCTGGCGAGACGGAGAATCCACTCGGAGCCGGCGCCTCCGAAGCGCAGTCGCTTGCCGAGGTAGACCATCGTCCTTCGCACCCAGTAGCCGTCCGCCGCATTGGGGTCGCGCACGACACGCGCGATCTCCCGCGCCAGCGGCGGCGTGACACGCTCGTCGGCATCGATCGAGAGAATCCACTCACCCGTCGCGAGCTCGAGCGCCGCCTGCTTCTGCCGCCCGAAATCATCGAACGCACGAGTCGAGATGCGGGCGCCGTGCTCTCTGGCGATGGCGAGGGTGCCGTCGGTCGACCCGCTGTCGAGAATCACGATTTCATCCGCGATGCCTCGCACGCTCTCGAGGCATGCAGCGAGGTGCGCCTCCTCGTTGTTGACGATGAGCACGGCGCTCAGCAGGGGAGGCACGGCGGCGGGATCGGGGTTAAGATGGGACGGTTCCAGGCGCAACGCCTCCCAAGATAGACCGGCCAACCTTCCGAAACGAGCCGTCCGATCAGCGACCCCGCTCGCATTCTGCTCGTCAGCCTCGACAACATCGGCGACCTCGTCTTCGCATCGGCGCTCGCCGGTCCACTGCGCGCGCGATTCCCGTCCGCGCAGCTCGACGTCTGGTGCAAGGCGTACGCTGCCGATGTCGCGTCACTCATTCCAGGGATCTCCCGGGTCATCGCATCGGATCCGTTCTGGGATCGCGCTCCGGGCACGTCGAAGGGAAGGCTGTTCCCCTTCCTTCGCGCCGTTCGGGATATCCGACGAGCACGCCACGACCTGGCGGTTCTCGTTTCCTCGCAGTGGCGCATCGCCGCCGCGCTCGCGCTCGCGCGCGTTCCCACGCGCATCGGTCGGCAGCGCCGCCGCAATCGACACTGGCTCACGACGGCGCTTCCGCCCGAGGACCGTTCACGCCCGGTCGTGAGCGAGTTGGCCGGCATCGCGCGCACACTCGGCGCGGAACCGCCCTCCGAGTATCGGCTCGATGCGGCGCCGCTCGCCTCACGCCGCGCATCGCTGCAGAGCGCACTCGGCACACGCCCGCCGGTCGCGCTGCACGCGTTCGCGGGAAGCCGTGCCCGGTGCGTCGCCGTGAGTGAGTGGCGGGTGCTCGCGGAATCACTCGTCAGGCGCGGGAGGGCGGTCCTCTGGATCGGCGCACGCCCCGAGCTCGACGAGATACGCGCGGGCGGCGTGTCCCCACACTGGTATTTCGCCGATGTGATCGGAGACGGGTCGCTCCGCGACGCCATCGCCCTGCTCACGCTGTGCACCGCCCTCGTCGGTCACGACTCGGGTCCGATGCACATCGCGTCGGCCCTCGGCGTTCCGGTGGTCGGGATATTCGCGCCCGGGGAGCCGCGGCGGACGTTCCCCCAGGGACCGGGGCCGGCTCGCGTGATCGCGCGTCCATCGCCCGTGGGCATTACCGCCGGGGTGATCCTCCGCGAGCTGGATGAGCTGCTGACTCAGCCATCACCGACAATAGCGCGTCGATGACCGGGTCGGCTGGGAGCGACTCGAGCGTCGGACCCGGGCTGTAGAGAAACCGCCCCGGCGTGTCGAACGGCTCGAAGATCCCCGATCCGCCGACCAACATCACGACCGACGGTTTGTTGAACGCCGACGCCGCGTGGGCGATGCTCGTGTCGGGGCTGAAGACGACATCCGCCGTGGCCACGAGAGCGAGCGCGTCTCGCAGTCCGGGAACGACCGCGACCGCACCGCTGTCGCGAGCGATTCGCTCGGCCTCCGAAAGCTCGGCGGGCGGCGCCATCACGAGCACCTCGCTCGAGGGGTTTGCCTTTCGTGCGGCACGAACCACCGCAATGACGCGATCCGCCGGCCAGCGGCGGCGCGGCTCTCCGGCCGCGATGTTCACGAGCAAACGGAGCCCGCCATCGGCGTTGCGCCATGTCTGCTCCGCTCGGGCACGCTCATCATCGCCGATGAACAACTCGGGGCGCCAGCTCGTCCCACTGACGTCCACCGCGAACGGGGCTGCCGTCGCGGCCGACTGCATGATCTGGTGGGCGTCGGGCGGCGCCGGCGCCACCGGCAGCGTGTAGATGAAGTCGTTGGCCCGACCACCGATGCCGATGCGGTACCGCGCGCCCGTGGCGAGCATCAGCAGCAGCATCGTCAGGGACGGCTGAAGCACCATCCCGTCGATGACCGCGTCGTATCGCGATCGGCGAAGCGCGCGCGCCGTTCGCACGAACGACGCGAATCGCTTGCGATCGAACGTGAGCACGCGCCGAACGTGCGGATTTCCGGCAAGGACGATCGCGTTGGGAGGGGACGCGAGCACATCGAGCTCGATCGTCCGATGCGACCGGGCAATCGCGCGAATGAGCGGCGTCGCCATGATCATGTCACCGATACGGTCGTAGCGCAGGTACAGCACGCGGTACCGGCGTGCGCTCCAGTCGGGGGAATGCGCCCGCTGCCCCGGCAGCAGAACACCGAGTGCACGAAACACCAACCGCTTCCAGCTGCGCTCGAGCTGCTTGAGCGTCCGTTTGACGCGGGACGTGGTCACCGAGTCGCGGGCACCGGCGAGAGCGGAGCAACGCGCGCCAGCATGTCGATCACCGCACGTTCCACGCGAGCCGCGGGTATCGACCGGATTCGTCCACCTTCCCCGAAGAGATGGATTCCGTCCACACCGGCGGGGACCAGCGGCTCGTGCCCCGTCGGCAGCATAACGACGACCGGCGTTCCCAACGCCGCCGCGGCGTGCCCCAGACTCGTGTCCGGCGTCAGGAGCAGGCTCGCTGCTCCAACGGTGGCGAATGCGACACGGAGCGGCGGCACCATGGCGACTGCGCCGACGTCGCGCGCCAGGCGCGTGGCTCGCGCTTCGTCCCCCGGACCTCCGATGACGCCAATCCTGACATCGGGCCTCTGCCGCCGCACTGCCTGCAAAACGGCAGCGTACGCCGCGTCGTCCCACTGCCGGCACTCGTTGAGCGACGAGATGTTCACCAGCAGCCGCGGCGTGCCCTTCCCCCCCGGCCATGCCCGCTCCCCCTCCTCACGCTCGATGGTGTCGAGCACGATCGCCGGGCGCGGATCGATGGCCGCCGGATCCACGCCGAAAGGCAATCCGAGCGAGGCCGTATAGCGGCTGTGGTGTGCCTGCGCGTTGGAGGCGCGCACGGCGATCGTGTAGATGAAATCGTGCTCGCGCCCGGCCATCCCAATGCGATGGCGCGCACGCGAGGCGAGGAGCAGCAGCAGCATCGCGCCCTTCACGCGACCGCCAAACTCGCGTCCATCCACGAACCGCCGAACGCTCCCGTCGATGATGGCGTCATAGCGCTCTTCGCGAACGCGGCGGATGACGTGGCGCGGATAGGTGAGCCGTCGCCCCGGCTGGAACGCGTGCGTGGCGCGAATGAACGGCAGGTTCCGCAGCGCCTCCGCCGGGCCGGGAAAGGTGAGAACGTCGATGGACACGTTCGGGTGCGCGCGCACGATCGATCGCAACAGCGGCGTCGACATCAGTAGGTCCCCGATGCCGTCGTGGCGGATGAACAGGATCCGGAGAGGGCCCGCGGACCAGTCGGCGGCAGGACGTCGTCCCGCGCCTCCGACGAGGAACCCGACGGTCCGAAGGAGCGCGCTCTTGGCCGCGCGCTCGAGCTCCTTGAGGACGCGCGGCGTGCTCACGGAACGCGCAACCCGCGGAAATCGTAGGTGACGCCGTGTCTGGAGAGCAGCGTCACCAGGCGCACCAGCGAGAGTCCCATGACCGCGAAGAAATCGCCATCGATGCGCCGTACGATCGTCGCACCGAACCCCTGGATGCCGTACGCGCCGGCCTTGTCCATCGGCTCTCGCGTGGCGATGTACGCCTGAATCTCATCGTCACGGAGATCGCGGAAGGTCACCGAGACGATCTCCACCTCTGAGTCGACGCGCCCGTCGCGCGCGACGGCGACCGCGGTGAAGACTTCGTGTGTGCGTCCACTGAGCTGGCGCAGCATCGCAGCGGCGTGGGCGTCATCACGAGGCTTCCCGAGCACCTCGTCGTCGATCACGACGATCGTGTCGGCACCGATCACGACCGCCTCGGGGGCCACGTGAGCGATCGTCTCGGCCTTGCGTCGTGCAAGGCGCTCGGCGTGCGCGAGCGGCGCCTCTCCCGGGAGATACGTCTCGTCGATGTCGGCCGGGATCACCTCGTGTGCGATACCCACCATCGTCAGCAGCTCTCGCCGGCGCGGCGAGGACGACGCGAGGAGCACTCGCGGATGGGTCACCGTTCCAGCCACAGCGTGACGGGCCCATCGTTGACGAGCTCGACATCCATCATCGCCCCGAACTCACCGCGCTCGACGCGGACACCGCGTTCGCGCAGCAGCTCCATGAACCGCTCGTAAAGCCGTTCCGCGATCTCCGGACGCGCGGCATCGATGAAGCTGGGACGACGCCCCTTCTCCGCGTTGCCATACAGCGTGAACTGTGAGACGACCAACAACGCGCCACCGATGTCCGGCAGCGCGAGATTCATCTTCCCTTCGTCGTCGCCGAAGATGCGCAGGCCGATCACCTTGTCGGCCATCCACGCCAGGCGGGCGTCGTCGTCCTCGTGCGTGAAGCCGACGAGCAACAGCAGGCCGGCGTCGATGCTCCCGGTTCGCCGCGCGCCACCTGTCTCCCGCACCCGCACCTCGGCGCGCGACACTCGCTGAACGAGAACGCGCACGCGGTTTCGCCCTGAAAGGCAGAGGATGACAAGGTCGTCAAGGTCGTCAAGGTTGTCGAGGTGAGGTCGTCAAGGCGGGATGAAGCCACCTCGATCACCTCGACGACCTTGACGACCTTGACGACCTCGCCTTACTCCACCGTCACCGACTTGGCGAGATTGCGCGGCTGATCCACGTTCGCGCCACGCTTCACCGCGATGTAATACGCGAGCAGCTGCAGCGGGATCGATGCGAGCACCGGGGTGAACATGTCGATCGTCTCGGGGATGCGGATCTCGTAGTCGAGCAGTCCCTCGAGCGACGGCTCGTCGCGGCTGGTCAGCGCGATCACGCGGCCGCCCCGGGCCTTCACTTCCTGAATGTTCGAGCAGACCTTGTCGAACACGGAATCGTGAGGCGCAATGAAGACGACCGGCATGTTCTCGTCGATCAGCGCGATCGGGCCGTGCTTCATCTCCGCGGCCGGGTAGCCTTCGGCGTGGATGTAGGAAATCTCCTTCAGCTTCAGCGCGCCCTCGAGCGCCGCCGGGAAGCTGTATCCACGTCCGAGATACAGAAAGTTCGTCGCATTCTTGAACTCCTCGGCGATCGTCTCGATGCGCGGCGCCGTATCGAGAATCTGCTGGATCTGCCCCGGCAGCGCGTGCATCGCCTGCACGATACGGCGGCCCTGAAGAACCGAGAGATTGCGCAGGCGGGCGAGCTTGAGCGCGAACATGGCCAGGGCGACGACCTGGCTCGTGAACGCCTTCGTGGACGCCACGCCGATTTCCGGACCCGCGTGGATGTACACCCCGCCATCCGACTCACGCGCGATCGTCGAGCCGACCACGTTCACGATTCCGATCGCGTGTGCCCCGCCCTTCTGCGCTTCGCGCATGGCCGCCAGCGTATCGGCGGTCTCACCGGACTGTGAGATGACGATGCACAACGTGCGATCGGTGACGATGGGATTGCGGTAGCGGAACTCCGACGCGTACTCGACCTCCACCGGCACCCGCGCGCACTCCTCGATCATGTGCTCGGCGATGAGCGCCGAATGCCAGCTCGTTCCGCACGCGGTGATGACGATGTTGTCGAAGTGCAGCAGCTGCTCGGCCGTCATGTTGAGGCCGCCGAGCTTCGCGCTCCCTTCGTCGGCGAGCAGGCGGCCGCGCATGGTGTTCTCGATGCTGGTCGGTTGCTCGAAGATCTCCTTGAGCATGAAGTGCGCGAAGCCGCCGCGCTCGATCATGTCGAGATCCCAGTCGACGCGGCTCACCTTGCGGTCGATCTGCCCTGCCTCCTTCACGTCGAGAATGTGATAGCCATCGCGCGACAGCACCGCGAGATCTCCGTCGTCGAGGTACACCACTTCGCGAGTGTACGCGAGAATGGCGGATACATCGCTCGCCACGAAGTACTCGCCGTCGCTCAGACCGATGAGGAGCGGGCTGCCCTTCCGGGCCGCCACGATCTTGCCGGGATCCTTGCTCGACAGGACGGCGATGCCGTAGGTGCCCTCCACGAGGCGGAGCGCGTCGATGACCGCCGTCTCGAGGTTTCCGTCGAAATGCGCCTCGATCAAGTGCGCGAGGACCTCGGTGTCGGTCTCCGACCGGAACGTGTGTCCACGCTTCTCGAGGAGCCGTCGCAGCGTCGAGGCGTTCTCGATGATCCCGTTGTGGACGACCGCGATCGCGTCATCACAGGAATGGTGCGGATGTGCGTTGCAGGTCGTCGGCGCGCCGTGTGTCGCCCACCGGGTATGCGCGATGCCGATCGTCCCGTGGACCGGGCTCGCCAGCACCACCGATTCGAGCTGAGAGATCTTGCCAGCCGTCTTGCGCGTCTCGACCCCGTTGCCGTTCATGATCGCGATGCCCGCGGAGTCGTACCCGCGGTATTCGAGGCGCTTCAGCCCCTCGACCAGCAGCGGCGCGGCAACGCGCGGTCCGACGTAACCTACGATTCCACACATGGGGCGTACGTTCCAGGATCAGGGTTACCCACTTCGCTTCATCGCCTCCAGCGGCGCCCAGGCGCGAGCCACCAGCTCGCGCGCGGCCTTTTCGTCCCGCGCCTCCGCGATCACTCGCACGATCGGCTCCGTTCCAGACGGCCGAATATGGACCCAGCGATCCGGCCACGAGAGGTGGAGGCCGTCCTGCGTATCGACCGTCGCGTCCACGAACTCGTCTCGCAGCGCCGCGTACACCGCATCGAGCGAGACATTCGGGCGCTCCATCTTGTCCTTGACGATCGAGTACCGCGGGTATCGGTCCACGATCGCCGAGAGCGACTTGTCCTCGTCCAGCAACAGCTGAAGGATCAGCGCGACACCGATCGGCGCATCGCGGCCAAGGTGAATCTCGGGGAGAATTACCCCCCCGTTCCCCTCACCGCCCACCGGGGCACGCTCGGCCCGCATGCGCACCGCCACGTTCACCTCACCCACCGGCGCGCGGATCACCCTCGAACCCGCCTCTCTCGCTACGTCGTCGAGGATGAGGCTGGTCGACAGGTTAGAAACGACCGGACCCTTTCGGTGTCGCAAAACGACACGCGAAGCGAGCGCCAGCGTGTAATCCTCGCCGATCGCCTCCCCCTTCTCGGAGACCAGCGCCAACCGATCGACGTCCGGATCGACCGCCAAACCCACGTCGGCCTCGCTTTGAAGCACGAGCCGTTCCAGTTCCTGGAGGTTTTCGGCGACGGGCTCCGGCGGTCTCGGGAATCGGCCATCCGGCTCGAGGTTGATGGCGGTCACCTGACAACCGAGGCGATCGAGGAGGCCCGGGATGATCCGACCACCGGCCCCCCGGACGCAGTCGAGCGCCACCTTGAAGCGGCGCTCGCGGATGCCTTTCACATTGAGATACGGGAGTGACAGCACGAGACCGATGTGACGCTCGATCGCCTCCCTGTCTTCCGTCACCGTGCCGAGCTGGTCCCACGACGCGCGCGCGAACTCTCCGTCCACGACGCGCCGCATCTCCGCCCCCTCCGCCGCCTCGAGAAACGCGCCGCTCGCCCCAATGAACTTGAGAGCGTTCCATTCGATCGGGTTATGGCTCGCCGAGATCATGAGGCCGCCCGCCGCGTGGTGGTGCTCGACGGCCAGCTGGCACGTCGGCGTCGTGGTCATCCCGATGTCGATCACGTCGCACCCCACCGATTGCAGGGCGGCGACGACGGCCCGATGAAACATCGGTCCCGAGACACGCGAGTCCCTGCCCACGACGATCGCCCGCGATTTCGCGCGCCCCTTCGCCCACGCCCCGAATCCCGCCGCAAACCGCGCGACGATCTCCGGGGTGAGCGCCTCGCCGACGCGCCCCCGCACACCGGACACACTGATCATCAACCCTTCGTACACTCTCCGCTCCACGTTCTGTCGGCGCGAAAGCTACCGAGCGCGATGTCACGCACCAAGCGCGCGTTACGCCCGGGACCGCCGAAGCGTTCTATGGGTGCTGGCTACACGCGCATTTCTCTGGTCCGTCACCCGATGACGACCATCCCGGAGGCTCCCCCTGTCCTGGTCGTTCAGCTCGTGGGCGTCGCGGCAGCCATTCCGCCGCAAGATGGTCGCGCTCACTGGCGCCGCGGTGATCGCGACGCTCGTCCTCGTGCTCACGCCGATCTATTTCGCCGGCCGCGAGCGCCTCGTCACGCTGAACGCGATGCGCCTCTCGGCCGTCGCGCGCAGCGCGGCCGTCGCCATCCCGTCCGACTCGGTGGATGTCATCGCGCTCCCCGACGGACATTCGGGCGCGGCGTTCGTGTCCACGCAGCGTACGCTGGCTCGTCTGTGGGTCGCGAACGGCGGAAATCTCGCTGAGCTCACGAACGGGCTCGCGATCGTTCGCCGCCAGCAGGCGCGCTACCGCTACCTCGTCCATTCGCAGTGGAAGGCGGGGCAGCCGCAGTACAAGCAGCTGCTCGACGCGCCGGAGGGTCTCGCCGACTCGATCGCCAAGAACAAGGGCGGCACGACGCCCGTCTATCTCGACGCCGGAGGGGGGCGCGTGATCACGGCGGTGGCGCCCATCGTTCGCGCGGACGGAAGCGCGGCGGGCTTCGTCATCGCCACGCTCCGCGCGGACAATTTCCTGCGGGAGTTCGGCGTACAGGTGCGCAACCTCGCGTGGCTGCCGCTGCTGATCATGCTCTCGGCGATCGTCATCGCCGGATGGACGGCGGGCCGTCTCAGCCGGGGCATCGAGGCGGTGGCGTCACACGCCGAAGCGGTGGCGCGCGGCAGCCTGCGTCAGGAGCTCGCGTTCAAGTCATCGGATGAAGTCGGGCGGCTCGCCGATGCGTTCCGCACCATGACCACGGGACTCCGCGTGCTGCTGCGCGATGTCGATACCGGCTCCAGCGAAGTCGCGGCAACCGCCGAGGAGCTGGCCTCGGGCGCCGAGCAGATGACCGCATCGACGCAGGAAGTCGCGAGCGCCGCGCAGAGTATCGCCGACTCCGCGTCCGTGCAGACGCGAAACATCCAGAACGTCGTGCGCATCTCGGGAAGTGTAGCCGAGCGGGCGCTGACGGTCTCGGAGCACGCGCGCCGGGCGCAGAGCGCCGCCGACGCCGTCGCGTCCAGTGCACGGCGGGCGACGCAGGCCGCCGAGCAGGCGCTGACCAGCATGGGCGAGATCGCGTCCGTCACTCGTGAGGCGGTGCCCGCCGTGGCCGAGCTCGGCGAAAAGTCCCAGCGGATCGGCAAGATCACCGACACGATCGCGGGGATTGCGCGCCAGACCAACCTGCTCGCGCTCAACGCCGCGATCGAGGCGGCCCGCGCCGGCGAGCACGGCAAGGGGTTCGCCGTCGTCGCCGATGAGGTGCGCAAGCTGGCGGGCGAGAGCGCCCGCGCCCTCGATACCATCCGGAAGCTCGCCGTCGAGATGCGCAACGCATCGATTCGGACGGCGGAGCGCATCACCGACGTCAGCACGAGCGTCGCCAGCGGTGAGACCGTGATTCGCTCCTCGACCGCGGCGTTGACTCAGATCGCTCGTGAAATCGAGGGCAGCCGTGGCGCGGTGGCTCTCATTGTCGACTCGGCCGTCTCCCAGCAGAGCGAGGCCGAATCGCTCGCCCGCGAGATCGAAGCGATCTCCTCGGTCGCCGAGCAAAACGCCTCGACCTCCGAGGAGGTCAGCGCCGTGGTGGAGGAGCAGACCTCGTCGATGATGCACGTGACGGAGTCGAGCCAGCATCTGGCGAGCATCGCGTCGCG